>NZ_JARRAH010000001.1:1545645-1854774 GCF_030553305.1 Halomarina ordinaria
AGAGACGGGCCAGCACGAGGAGGGAACAGAGGACGACGACCGTCAGGCCGACGAACGCCGCCCAGTCGGTCACGGCTTACTGGGGACTCGGGCTGCCACCGGGGCCGACCTGACGGTCGAGCGCGTTCCCGGTGATGTTCTTCAGCCGGTCGACCAGCGAATCCTTCTCCGGTTCGCCGACGAGGGCGACCTCGAGCACCTCGCTGATGTGGCGTACCGGGATGATCTCGACTTCGTCCTTGTACTCGTCCTCGATCATCACGTCCTGCTCGTTCGCGGCGGGAATGATGACCGTGTCGAGGCCGGCCTTCGCGGCCGCCTCTATCTTGTGGGTCACGCCCCCGACCGGGAGGACGTCCCCGCGGACCGAGAGCGAGCCGGTCATGGCGATGCTCTGGTCGATGGGGATGTCCTCCAGCGCGCTGATGACCGCCGTGGCCATCGTCACCGACGCGGAGTCGCCCTCGACGCCCTCGTAGGACTGGACGTACTGGATGTGGATGTCCTGCTGGGAGATGTCCTCGTCGGAGAACTTCTTGATGATGGCCGAGACGTTCTGGACGGCCTCCTGGGCGATGTCCTGGAGGTTCCCCGTGGCGATGACCTGGCCCGGGCCCTGCGAGGGGGCGACCTCCGCCATGACGGGCATGACGATGCCGGAGTCCTCGCCCATGACGGCGAGGCCGTTGACGCGGCCGACGACCTCGCCCTGCGAGACGTTCAGCTCGTAGTCCTTGCGGCGCTCGATGTAGTCGTCCGCGAGCTGCTGTTCGATGGAGCGGCTGCGGCGCTTGGCGCGCAGGACGTGTTCACGGGTGGTGAACTCGGCGTCCTCGGCGCGGGCGATGTCGCCCGCGACGCGCACCAGCCCACCCAGGTTGCGGAGTTCGAGCGTCAGGTGGCCCTTGCGCCCCGAGCGGCGCTGGGCCTCGAGGATGACCTCCTCGACGGCCTCGCGCGTGAAGTGGGGCAGGCGACCGTCCTTCTCGACTTCCTGGGCGACGAAGCGCGCGTACTTGCGGCGCATCTCGGGGTCGTCGTCGATGGTGTCGTCCATGTACACCTCGTAGCCGTAGCCCTTGATACGCGAGCGCAGGGCGGGGTGCATGTTCTCCATCGCGTCGAGGTTCCCCGCGGCGACCATCACGAAGTCCGTCGGGACGGGTTCGGTCTGGACCATCGCGCCCGAGGAGCGCTCGGACTGGCCGGTGATGGAGAACTCGCCCTCCTGGATGGCCGTCATCAGCTTCTGCTGGCTGCGGATGTCGAGCGTGTTGATCTCGTCGACGAACAGCACGCCCTTGTTGGCCTTGTGGATGGCGCCGGCCTCGACGCGGTCGTGGCTCGGCGTCTCCATGCCACCGGACTGGAACGGGTCGTGACGGACGTCGCCGAGCAGCGCGCCGGCGTGGGCGCCCGTCGCGTCCTCGAACGGGGCGGTCTGCTGGTCGGCCGTGTTGACCAGCAGGTTGGGAATCATCGCGTCGCTCCCCCGCGAGGAGTAGCGGAAGGCGAGGTAGATGACACCAGCCGCGAGGATACCGAGCAGGACCGCTCCCTCGATGATGAGCGCGTAGCCGATGACGATGGCGATGATGATCCACATGAGGAAGCTGCGCATCTGGTTGCGCTTTCTCGCCTCCTCCTTGTGCGCCTCGACGATCTGTTCGCCCTTGCCGGCGGGGACGGTCCGGACCTTCGGTTCGTTGCCGTCGTCCGGGTTGTGGTAGACGAGGACGTCCTGGAGTTCCTCGCGCGGGAGGAGCTGACTCATCGCCTTCGCCAGCATGGACTTGCCCGTCCCCGGCGACCCGATCATCATCACGTGGCGTCGCTGACTCGCCGCCTTCAGGATGATGTCCCGGGCGCGGTCCTGTCCGATGACCTGGTCCACCAACCGGTCGGGGACCTCGATGTCTGCGGTACTTTCGATCTGGAGTCCCCCGAGCAGGTCGTCGGTCGCCGACTCGTCGACCTCCATGTCGTCGGCCACGTCCCTCCCCAGGTCGGACTCGGACTGGTCCCCCGGGGCGGCCGGCATCTCACCGACCTCCTCTTCTGACTGGGAGACCTCGTCTGCGTTGTTATTGCTCATAGAACCGTTGCTTTCACTCGATACTGACGGGACGTCTACTGATATACTTTCTCCCGCCCGGGAACGCCAGACCGGACCGAGAACCCTCGAAAGACCCGAATTCGAGGGCTCAGTCGGGTCGAGAGGCGACTCGCTGGGCTTATTAAACGTCCTGTCGAGTCTCCGGTATGACACGGGGGTTCTACATCGGACGGTTCCAGCCGTACCACGAGGGCCACCACGCCATGGTCGAGCGCATCGCCGAGGACGTCGAAGAACTGGTCCTCGGCATCGGGAGCGCCGACCAGTCCCACACCGTCCACGACCCGTTCACCGCCGGCGAGCGTATCATGATGATAACGAAGTCGCTCAGCGCGGCCGACATCGACATCATCACCTACGCCGTCCCCATCGAGGACCTGAACCGCAACGCCGTCTGGGTGAGCCACGTCCAGAGCATGTGCCCGGAGTTCGACGTGGCGTACTCGAACAACCCGCTCGTCGTCCGCCTGTTCCGGGAGGCCGGAATCGAGGTCCACTCCTCGCCCATGTTCCGTCGCGAAGTGCTGGAGGGGTCGGAGGTCAGAGAGCGCATGGCCAACGGCGGCGACTGGGAGGACCTCGTCCCCGACCCCGCAGTCAGCGTCATCGAGGAGATCGACGGCCTCGGGCGACTCAAGCAGGTCGGCAAGACCGACAGCAACGGCGAGAGCGAACCCGCCGAGGGCCCGACCGACTGAACCGATGATAACGCTCGCCTCCGACTTCGGCACGCCCTACCCGGCGGCGATGCGGGGCGTCGTCCTCCGGGAGACGGACGCCCGCGTCGTCGACGTCGCCCACGACTTCCCCCGACAGGACGTCCGTGCCGCCGCCTTCTGGCTGCGCGAGACGCTCCCCGAGTTCCCCCCGGCGGTCCACTGCGCCGTCGTCGACCCCGGCGTCGGTACCGACCGCGCGGCGCTCGTCGTTCGGGCCGGCGACCACGCGCTGGTCGGCCCGGACAACGGTCTCCTCCTTCCCGCGGCACGGGCGCTCGCGGGGGACGGGGGCCCCGACGTCTTCGAGTGGACCGTCGACGACCCCGCGAGTTCGACGTTCCACGGGCGGGACGTGTTCGCGCCGGCCGCCTGCGCCGTCCACGAGGCGGGTGTCGACCGGCTCGCGGACCTCGCCCGCGCGGCCCCGACCGAGTCGTTCGTCGACCTGCGCTTCCCCGCCTCCGAGGTGCGCGCCGACGGTTCCGTGGGCGAAGTCCTCGTCGTCGACGGGTTCGGCAACGTCGTCACGAACGTCCCCGGGGACGTCCTCGACGGCCGGTCGACCCTCTCGGTGAACGGCGCGTCCGTCCCCGTCGCGCCCTCCTACGCGCATCGTGGGGAGGGCGACGCACTGGTCACCGTCGGGAGTCACGGCAACGTCGAATTCGCGGTGAATCGGGGCCGCGGCGACGAGGCGTTCGGCCTGGCGGTCGGTGACCGCGTCGAACTCGAGTTCTGATGGTCGTCGAAGGTGCGGACGCGTTCGGCCTGATGAACGCCGTCGGCCTGCTGGCGTTCGCCGCCGCGGGCGCGCTGAAGGGCGCCGACGCCGACCTCGACCTCTTCGGCGTGGCCGTCCTCGGGACGTCCACCGCCCTCGGCGGCGGTATCGTCCGGGACGTCCTCGTCGGGCGGGTCCCGCTCGCGCTGCGCAACACGACCGACGTGAGCCTCGTGCTCGTCGGCGTCGCCCTCGCCGTCGCGCTGTCGACGGCGCTCGGCGGGCGCGTCCGCGACCACCCCGCGCTGGTCGTCTCGGACGCCGTCGGCCTCGCCGCCTTCGCCGCGACGGGCGCGCTCGTGGGCGTCGAGGTCGACATCTCGGGGTTCGGGGTCGTCGTACTGGCCGCGCTCACGGGCGTCGGCGGCGGGAGCATCGCGGACCTGCTCCTCGGGCGCGTGCCGGTCGTCCTCCGCGAGGACTTCTACGCGACGCCGGCCGTCGTCGGCGGGGCCGGCGTCTGGGTCGCCACCGAACTCGGCGTCCGGGCGGGCAGCGCCGGCCTCGGCTGTGCTGCGCTCGTGTTCGCGCTCAGGCTGGTCGCGCTGCGACGCGACTGGCGGCTCCCGACGGTGTGAACGCCGCGTCGTACCACGCGAGGAGCGCGGCCGCGACCCGTTCGTGGGCGCGCTCGTAGCTCACCGTCCCCGGCGCGTCGCCCGACTGCCCCGTGTAGCTCCCGAGTTGCGAGTGGTTCACCCCCGCCGGTTCGGCCACTATCGCGTCCTCCGGGAGGCGCGCCAGCCCTCGGCGGTAGTTCCCCCGGTCGACGACGGTGTCGCGCTCCCCGACGACGCTCACCACCGCGAGGTCGGCCGTCGAGACGTCGACGTCGCAGTACGCGCCGAGCAGGACCAGCCCCTCGACGCGCTCGTCTCGCTCACCTCGCTCCGCCGCGTACCGACAGGCCATCGCACCGCCGAGGGAGTGCCCGCCGACGGCCCACCGGTCGACGGCCGGGTGCGCCTCGACGACCTCGTCGGCCGCGTCGGCGTCGAGGACCGCCAGGTTCAGCGGCATCGACGGGACGACGACGGTGACGTTCCGCTCCGCGACGAGGGGCGCCAGGACCGGGAGGTAGCTCTCCGGGGAGACGCGCGCACCGGGGTAGAAGACGAGGGCGACGGACGACGACGCGTTCGCGGGACGCATCACCCACCCCGCCTCGGACGGCGAGACGGCGATGGCCGGGTCGGCCTCGACCGCGGCGACACCGGCCCGGTCCGGGTAGGGCGTCGAGAGGTAGACGCCGGCGGACACCCCCGCGACGAGACAGAGCGCGAGGACCGCGACGAGGAGGAGGTGCCAGCGCTCGCGGAGACGGCGGAACATGGGCTACGGACGTCGGCAACCGACAAGAAGGGGAGGCGTCGCGTTCGGACGGCGTTCGCGGAGGAGTGCGGTCGCGAGGCGACCGCGCTCTGCTCAGTTCGGCGCTACTCGCGTCGAACCGCGGTCTCGCGACGAGACGCTCGACCGTTCAGTTCGACGCGATGACGTCGTCGATACGGACGATCATCGTCGCGGCCTCGGTGGCGGACTCGACGGCCTCGCGCTTGACCGCGGCGGGGTCGATGATACCGTGCTCGACGGGGTCGGCGACGACGCCGGTCTGCCCCTGGGCGACGATACCGGCGCGGCCGTCCTCCTCGAACGTCGAGCGGAGTTCGACCAGCGCGTCGATGGGGTCCATCCCGGCGTTCGTCGCGAGCGTGCGCGGGAGCACGTCGACGGCGTTGGCGAACGCCTCGACGGCGAGTTGCTTGCGGCCCGTGATGCTCGCGGCCTCGCTGCGGAGGTGGTCCGCGATGGCGATCTCCGTCGCGCCCGCGCCGGGGACGACGCCGCCCTTGTCGAGGGCGGCGGTGACGACGTCCAGGGCGTCGTTGAGCGCGCGCTCCAGTTCGTCGGCGACGTGCTCGGTCGAGCCACGGGCGAAGACCGTGACCGACTTCGCGTTCGCGCCGCCCTCGATGAAGGCGAGTTCGTCGGTGCCGAACGTCTCGACGCGGACGAGGTCGGCGTGGCCGAAGTCGCTCTCGTCGAGGTCCTTGACGCTCCCGAGCTGCTTGGCGCCGGTCGCGCGGGCGATGGCGGTCGCCTCCTCGTCGCTGACGTCCTCGAACGCGAGGATGTCGTGTTTCGCGAGGAACGAGGCGACGCGGGCGTCGATGTCGCCGGTGACGAACGCGACGTCGATGTCGGCCTCCTTCAGCGCGTCGGCGTAGCCCCGGAGCTCGCCCTCCTCGGCGTCGAGCGCGGCGCTGAGCTGGTCGATGCTCGTGATGCTGTACTCGGCGTCGACGTTCCCCTCGCGTACCTCGAGGTCGAGGTCGAGGACGGCGACGGTGGCGTCCTCGACGCGTCGGGGCATGGTCTCGCTGACGGGTTCCTCCTCGCTGACGACCCCGCGGACGAGTTCGGTCGCGCTGGAGCCGGCACCCGTCTGGGTTCGGACGCGGATGTCGTCGCGCTCGACGCGCTCGTCACCCCGGACCTGCTTGACGGCCTCGACGACCGTCTCGGCGAGCGGTTCGGCGCCGATGTCGCCGGTCCCCTTCCCGGTCATGCTCGACTTCGCGACCTCCACGAGCGTCTCGTCGTCGAGGTCGCCGTCGATGACCTGGGCCTCGATGGCCTCCAGGGCGAGGCGGGCGGCCTCGTTGTACCCCTCGACGATGGCCGTCGGGTGGACGTCGTCCTCGAGGAGGTCCTCGGCCTGCGCGAGCAACTCGCCGGCAAGGACCGACGCCGTCGTCGTGCCGTCGCCGACCTCCTCCTCCTGGGTGGTGGCGACCTCCACTATCATCTGGGCGGCGGGGTGCTCGATGTCCATCTTCTCGAGGATGGTGGCCCCGTCGTTCGTGATGACGACGTCGCCGGAGTCGGAGACGAGCATCTTGTCCATCCCGCGTGGCCCGAGCGTGGTCCGGACGGCGTTGCTCACCGCCTTCCCGGCGGCGATGTTCGAGGACTGGGCGTCCCGTCCCCGGGTCCGGTCGGTGTCCTCTGCGAGGATGAACATGGGCTGACCGCGGCGCTGGAAGGATTGTGCCATAATCAGGTGGGGAATGGTTTGCGATTCTATATAAAAGTTTCCCTCAGGGGCCGCGGAATCGGGTAACGGCGACACATGCCACTCGGTAACACGGCCGGGAACGTCCTTCGCCGCGGGCGTCAGTCCCGCCGGTCGTAGACGGCGACGGCCCGGTCGCTGCGCGAGGAGAGCCCGCGGGGGTTCCGCCTGCGGGTCCGGTCGCGTACCCGCGCACCGGCACCCGCGTGGAGTCCCGAGACGGTACCCACGAGGACGTCCCGGCCGTTGCCGAGCCAGCTCGACGGCCGGCGTTCGCCGCGGGCGACGTCCGTGAGGGCGCCGACGGCGTCGTCGAGCGCGTGGCGGCCGACGCGCCAGCACGACCGCAGTCCGTAGTTCTTCACGAGGCGGTAGGTGAGCGAGCGGTAGCGCCACGCCCAGTCGCGGGTGTGCTCGCCGCCGTCGGCGCGGAGCGAGGGTTCCCGGATGCCCGCGAGGTCGCCGTCGGCGAGGTCGGTGTTGACGGCCATCGCGGGACACCAGTCGACCGAGAACCCCTGGACTGCGAGGCGGTGGGCGGCGTCGCGGGCGCCGCCGGTGACGAGGTACTCGTCGAAGCCGTCGATGGCGTCGAGCGCCTCGCGCCGGAACGCGACGTTGCCGCCGTTGAGGTAGGTGACCTCCCGACCGCCCATCCGGCGGCGCTCGACCGTCTCGGAGGAGACGCCGCCACCGGGGAGCGGCCGTCGGGTCGGACCGCTGACCACGTCGGGGACGTCCGGCCCGTGGCCGCTGGCGCGGTGGGCGCTCCCGGGTGCCGCGAGCGCGTCGAGGACCGCGCCGTACCAGCCCGGTTCGACGAGCACCGCGTAGTCGAGGAACGCGACGCACTCCCCGCGGGCGCGGTCGGCGCCGGCGTTGCGCGCGACGTCGATGTTGCGCTCGTCGATTTCGACCAGCACGTCGACGTCCTCGCGCTCGCGGACGGCGCCGGTCGTCCCGTCGACGCTCGGCCCGTTGACGACGACGACCTCCGCGGCCGGAGCGTACGCCGCGAGGGCGTCGAGACAGCGGACCAGTCGCTCCCGGCCGTTGAGTGTCGGGACGACTACCGAGAGCTGCATACCGGTACCTGCCGCTCCCGAGCGATAAAAAGCCCCCTACTCGACCTTGGCGTCCCAGTAGGAGACGGAGGCGAGCGACCCGGCGACCGAGTCGCCGAGCGAGACGTCCACGTCGCGAAAGCGCCGGGCGATGTCGTCGGGGATGGACCGGTAGAACCCGTAGGGGAGGATGAAGTCGTGGTCCTCCTCGTCGAGGCGGAGGCCGGCGCCGTGGAGCAGGCGCAACACCTCGCTGTCGGAGTAGAGACGCGACCCCATCGGGAGCAGCCAGTTGTAGACGGTGCGCAGGCTGGCGCGGTTGAACGTGTCGAAGAACACCTGGTCGCGAGAGACGCGACACATCTCGCTGAGGAACGACGCGGGCGTGTCCGCGAGGTGGAAGAAACGCATCGCGAACACGACGTCGAAGTAGTCGTCCGGG
Organism: Halomarina ordinaria; assembly: GCF_030553305.1. Lineage (NCBI taxonomy): Archaea > Methanobacteriati > Methanobacteriota > Halobacteria > Halobacteriales > Natronomonadaceae > Halomarina > Halomarina ordinaria. Next base: position 1,553,844 of record NZ_JARRAH010000001.1, read on the forward strand.
AAGGGGAGGCGGGCGGCGTCGCCGAGGATGAACTGGAGGTGGTCCTCGACGCCGGCGCGGCGGGCGCGCTCGCGCCCCTGCTGGACCATGGCCGCGGAGATGTCGAGGCCGACGATGTCGGCTCCCCGCTCCGCGAGCATGACCGTGAACCGGCCGGTGCCGCAGGCGATCTCCAGCACACGCTTCCCTTCCATCGGTGCGATGGCGTCGATGACCGCCTGCTTCTCACGTTCGTCGATGAGTCGACCGCCCTGCGAGAACCGCTTCGAGTCGTACTCCTCGGCGACGTCGGCGGCCTGGTACCACTCCTGGCCTTTCACGCTACCCGACACAACCGGGGGGGACAATAAAACGGTACTGGATTACGGGACGGTCAGGAGGTGGCGACCTCGTCCGTGCTGATTCGCAGGATGACGCGCGCGCCCTCCTCCTCGTCGTGCCCCGGATACTCCTCGACGTCCATGTACCGTCGGGCGAGGTCGTCGATGTGCTCGACCGCTCCCTCCTCCTGGAACTCGACGACCCGCCCGCGCACGGAGACGAACCGGTAGGGGTCGTCGGGGTCGACCATGCTCACGCCCACCTTCGGGTCCTCGCTCGCGTTTCGCTCCTTTCGCCGTCCTCGGGCGGTGTTGACGAGGACCTCCTCGCGGTCGGCGTCGTAGTCGACCCACACGGGCGTCACCTGCGGCGTGCCGTCCGGCATCAGCGTCGCGAAGTGCGCGAACGTCCGCTTCTCGAAGAAGTCGTGGAACTCGTCGGGTATCGCCATGGGCGAGGTAGGGACGGAAGCGAAAAAGCCCTGTGGGTCGGCGAAATCCTATCGATTTCGGTCGTGACAATACCTGTCACCACGCTATGTATAAGGGGGATATGAACACATAGGAGTGTGGATATTGTTTTGTCTCCCCTATAGCGAAGGTTTACGGTAGGTTTTGCCCCACGAGTTAGGTATGAGCACGCACGCAGAGAAGCAGGCCGCGGAGACGCCGCTGTCGAACCCCGATTTCAGAGAGCGGCTCCGCGAACTCCCCCCCAGCGCGAAGCTGGTCGCGAAGGTCCTCGAGGACGAGACGCCCCTCTCTCAGGGTGAACTCGCCGAGGAGTCGCTGCTGCCCGACCGCACCGTCCGGTACGCCCTGAACCGCCTCGACGAAGCGGGCCTCGTCGAGTCGCGCTACAGCTTCCGCGACGCCCGCAAGCAGGTGTACTTCCTCGTCGAATAACTCTTCCTCGCGCCGGACGTTCACTCCCCATGACCGACCAGCCGTGGGCGCGCGCGTCGATTCCCGTCGACTCCGCGGCCGCACCCGGTGGCACGACGAACGCCTACCTCGTCGGAACCGAGCGGGCGCTCCTCGTCGACCCCGCCGCCGACCACCCGGCCCTCGACGCCCTCCGCGACGGCGCGAGCGTCGCGCACGTCGCCCTCACCCACCACCACCCCGACCACGTCGGGGGCGTCGCCCGCCTCGCCCGCGAGGAGCGCGCGACCGTCTGGGCGCGCGCGGGCCGCGAGGCCGCCTTCGAGCGGGCGACCGGCGTCGCTCCCGACCGCACGTTCCACGACGGGACGGAAATCGAGACCGACGTGGGACCGGCGACGGTCCTCGACCTCCCCGGTCACGCGCCCGAACACGTCGGGTTCGCGGTCGGCGGGGCGCTCTGCTCCGGTGACCTCGCCGTCGCCGAGGGGAGCGTCGTCGTCGGCGCGCCGGAGGGCGACATGCGCGCCTACGTCGGGAGCCTCAGGCGCGTCCACGCCCGCGCACCCGACCGACTCCTCCCGGGGCACGGCCCCGTCGTCGAAGGCGCGGGGAGGGTCCGCGCGACCGCCCGACGGCTCCTCGACCATCGCCGCGAGCGCGAGGCACGCGTGCTCGCCGCCGTCGAGGCGGGCGCGGAGACGGTCCCGAATATCACGGACGCGGCCTACGAGAAGGACGTCTCGGCGGTGCGCCCGCTCGCGGAGGCGACGGTCCGGGCGCACCTCGAGAAACTGGCCGTCGAAGGGCGTCTCGCCTGGGACGGTGCGCACGCCTCGCCACCCGACCCGGCCGTTTAACCGCCTCGGCACGAAACCCGACGCATGGAGTCGCTCGACGCCGAACTGGAGCGCGCACGCGCACTCGACCCCTCCGACCTCGCGGACGCCATCGAGACCATCGGCTTCGAGTGCACCCGCTGTGGGGCGTGTTGCACCGCCGAGAGGCGCGACGACGGCACGAGCGACCCCCACACGGCGACGGTGTTCCCCGACGAAGTGAGACGATTGCAGGAGACGACCGACGAGGAACGACGAGACTGGCGCGACGTCGCCCGCCCGATGCCGTTCGGACTCGGCGAGGGCGACGAGGGGACCGAGGGCGAGACGTTCGAGTGGGCGCTCCAGACGGACGCCTGCGGCGACTGCGTCTTCTACGACGAGACGGACGGAACCGGTGCCTGCACCGTCCACCCCGACCGCCCGCTCATCTGTCGGACCTACCCCTTCAGCGTCGCGCTCGACGGGACGAGCCAGCCGATGGGCGAGGCCGTCGACGAGGCGGGCGTCGTCCGCGCCCACGAGTGCGAGGGGCTCGGTCGGGACATCTCGCGGGCGGACGCCGAGGCCCTGGCCGCGACGCTGAAGGAGCGCGCCGTCCGCGAACTGGAGGAGGCCCTCGCGGTCACCGAGGCGTACGAACCGGTCGACGCCGGTCCGGGTGACGTGGTCGTTCACGACTCCGAGGGGGCGAAGCACCCCGACGGAACCCCCCTCGGCGAGTAAGGCCTTTGGTGATAGCCGCAGATTTCCCGTCCGAGGCTATGGAAATCTCAGAAAAGCTCCTCTGTCTGTTTAGCGCCGACGTCACATCTGAGGACGACCGGTACATCGTGGAGGTTCCGCGCCGCGAGGTCGAGACCGGGTCCATCGACCCCGGTCAGACCTACCGGGTCGCGCTCATCGCCACCGGCGAACCCGTCCCCGAGGAGACGGAGAGCCGCCCGTCGAGCGAACCCCAGCCCCCGGTCGAAGTGGGAGAGATACGCTACGTCGAAGTCGAGGACATCGGCAAGCAGGGCGACGGCATCGCCCGCGTCGAACGCGGCTACGTCATCATCGTCCCCGGTGCCGAAATCGGCGAACGGGTCAAGATAGAGGTGACCGAGGTGAAGTCGAACTTCGCCGTCGGCGACGTCCTCGAGTGAGGCGGGCGAAGGTTCACTACCGAGGGCGCGGCCAGCGCCGCCAGTGTCCTGACCGCAGGCGCGACCCGGGCCCGCCCGAGCGTGACACCCCCGGCCGCGCGTCGCTCGCCGGTGTCACCCGTTCGCCACCGGAGCGCGTTTCCCGCGCGTACCACATCGCCGCGACCCGGGGGGGCCGACCCCCCGACACGACCCGTCGAATCGGCCGACGGGAGGCCGTTAACCCATCGTACCAAATCCCCTATGTCTCGACAGTACCACGGGACGGGTATGAGCGCGACACGGGTCGCCCCGGAACCGGACCTCACCGAGAAACAGCGGCGCATCGCAGGGTTCCTGCGGGAGCACGCGGAGACGAAGACCTACTTCAAGTCCCGACTCATCGGCGACGAACTCGGGATGACCGCGAAGGAAGTCGGCGCGAACATGCGCGCCATCACGGAACACTCCGGGCTCTCCGTCGAGAAGTGGGGGTACTCCTCGGGGACCACCTGGAAGGTCACCGTCTAGACCGTCAGCGCGGGTCGTACCGCAGCAGCGCGTCGGCCTCGCCCGCGAGCGCGACGGCCTCCGCGCCGAAGGAGTCCGCGTGTCTGATGAGGAGCGTCAGCACCGTCTCGGGTCGCTCGACCGCGTAGCCGTCTTCGCGACTCAGCAGGCCCGCCTCGTCGAGTTCCTTGGCGTACTTGCTCACCGTCGGCCGCGAGACGCCGAGGTCCTCGGCCAGCGCGCTGGCCGTCACGTCCGGGTCGCGCAACAGCGCGATGAGCATGCCGCGCGGCGTCGACCGCCGGAGGTAGCCGAGCGTCCGCTTCTCGAACGTCGAGAAGCGCCGGGCGGGGACGTAGCGGCGGTACTCGCCGTCGCGGAAGCTCTCGATCGCCCCCGCCTCCACCAGTCGGCGGAGGTGGTGCTGGGTCTCGCCGGTGCCGAGCGACAGGTCGTCGCGTATCTTCGAGAAGTGCGCGCCGGGCGTCGTCGAGAGGTAGCCCGCGATGGCGTCGCGGGCGTCGCTCTGCGCATCGGTATCGACGAGTTTCGCGAGCGGCGCGACGGCCCCGAGCGCGGCGAACCGCCGCAGGGTCGCGCGCTTCTCCTCGTCGACCCCGCCGCTCGGCTGTTCACTCACGACCGCAGGTAGGAAAGACGTGGGTATAGGCGCTTCGGGTAGACTTATTCAGTCTCCGCTTCCCGAACCGTCCTCTCCTCGGACGAGTCGTCGTCCGGTTCCACCGACTCGCCCTCCACCTCGGCGTCCATCTCCTCGATGACCTCGTCGGGGTCCTTGATGTCGGCCGTGTCGGCGCCGGCCTTGATCGCCTGGGCCTCCTGCTCCATCTGCTCGACGTCCATCTCGGCGGCCTCGTCGATCTCGCCGATGATGCGCTCGATGTCGTCGAGGCCGAGCATCTCGCGGGTCTCCTCGTCGAAGTCGAGGCTGCTGAGCGACTGCCCGTCGGCCTGCACGTCGCTGCCGGTCAGGTGCCGGCCGTAGCGCCCGACCAGCGAGGTGAGTTCCTGCGGGAGGACGAACGTCGTGGACTCGCCCTCGCCGATGGCCTGGAGCGTCTCCATGCCCTTCTCGATGACCGCGCGTTCACCCATCGACTCGGCGGACTTCGCGCGCAGCACCGTCGAGATGGCGTCACCCTGCGCTTCGAGGATCTGACTCTGCTTCTCACCCTGTGCGCGGATGATGTTCGACTGCTTCTCACCCTCCGCGGTCTCGACGGCGCTGCGGCGTTCACCCTGCGCCTCGAGGATCATCGCGCGGCGACGGCGCTCGGCGGAGGTCTGTTGCTCCATCGCCTGCTGGACGTCGGCGCTCGGGTTGACCTCGCGCACCTCGACGCTCTCGACGCGGACGCCCCACTCGTCGGTCGGTTCGTCGAGTTCCTTGCGGATGCGCGCGTTGATCTCCTGGCGTTTGTTGAGCGTGTCGTCGAGTTCCATGTCGCCGAGGACGGCGCGCAGCGTCGTCTGCGCGAGGTTCGACACCGCACGCTTGTAGTCGTCGACCTCGAGGAACGCCTTCTTCGCGTCCATCACCTTGATGTAGACGACGGCGTCGGCGGTGACCGGCGAGTTGTCGCGCGTGATGGCCTCCTGGCGCGGCACGTCGAGCGTCTGCGTCCGCATGTCGAAGGGGTACGTCCGCGAGACGAACGGCGGGACGAAGTTGATACCCGGTTCGAGGAGCTTTCGGTACTCGCCGAAGACGGTGAGCGCACGCTTCTCGTAGGCGTTGACGATTTCGACGGCCTGCCACACCGCCACGACGGCGATGACCAGCAGGACCAGCGCCACGAGCGACACCAGCGCGCCGCCCAAACCAGCCTGAAGGGTGACTGCGGGGAGCATACCCACACTTGGTATGTTACTGCTAAAAGGGTTCGTACTGGTCGACCGTGACGGACGGGCTCAGGCCGACTCGGTCTCGCCGTCGCGGTCGCGGTCCCGTTCGGCCCGCCGCCCCTCGGCCAGTTCGCGGTCGATGGCGTCCTCGATGGCCGACAGCGGTTCGACGACCACGACGTTCCCGCCGCCGGGGTCGATGACCATCACCTCCGTCCCCTCCGGTATCTCGCCTTCCATCGACCGGGCGGCGTAGAAGGGGTTGAACCCGCCGCCGTCGAGTTTCACCTCGCCGCCGCTCGTGGTGACCCGCTCGGTCGCGCGGCCCGTCTTCCCCCGGAGTGCCGCCGAATCGCTCGTCTGCTGGCGGCCCTTCCCGCCGTAGAAGTCGAACTCGCGGTAGCCGTAGAGCGAGAGGCCGCCGGCGAGCAACACGGCGAGCATCATCAGGAAGATGCCGAACGCGCCGGCCCCGACGACGAGGCCGACCAGGCCCGCCACGAGCAGCGCGATACCGACGACGATGAAGTGCGCACCGGGTGCGAGCGCCTCGGCGACGATGAGACCCGTCCCCGCGAGCAACAGCAGGACCGGGAGCGAGAGTTCCAGTCCCAGCGGGAGTTGGAGGGGAACCATGTCACGGACTAGGGGCGTTCGAGGGTTAACCCTTCTGTCTACGGGAACGTGAGGGCCGTGACGCCCTCGTCCGCGCGAACGGGTCGTGCGCTCCTCACAGGAACATGACGAGGAAGACCCCGACGGTCGCGACGGCACCGAGGACGACGAAGAACGTGTTCTCGAACGTCGGGGACTCCGGTTCGGGGTCCGCCGCCATCGGCTGTCGCTCCTCTTCGACCGGATTGCCCTCGGGGGTGAACCGCCACTCGTCGTCGTCAGCCATACCCACCCTACGGACGACGCCGAGAAAGGCGTATCGCCTACCGGACCGTCGTCCCAAGCGGCGCGTCGCCGTGGGTCGTCAGCAGGTCTGCCTCCTCGCCCGCGGCGAGCACCATCCCGTCGCTCTCGACGCCGAACAGTTCCGCCTTCTCCAGGTTCGCCACGACCACGACGCGCGTCCCCGGCAGGTCCTCGACGTCGTGGAGCTGGCGCAACCCGGCGACGACCTGCCGGGTCTCGACGCCGATGTCCACCTCCAGTCGGAGGAGTTTGTCCGCCCCCTCGATGGGGTCGGCGGCGACGATTTCGCCGACGCGCAGGTCGAGCGCCTGGAACTCGTCGAAGCCGACGCGGTCGGCCGCGACCGGTTCGAGGTCGGCGGCCGCGTCGTCCGCCTCGTCGACGTCGCCCTCCTCGTCCGCGCCCTCGGCCTCGTCGCCGTCCTCTCCCTCGGTGGCCGCCGCGACCCGTTCGTCGAGTTTCGCGTTCAGCTCCTCGACGTGGTCGTCCTCGACCTTCTCGAAGAGTTCCGACGGCGCGTCGAAGCGCTCGGACGGCGCCGCGAGCGCGTCGTCGAGCGTCGCGTCGTGGACGCTCCCGTCCTCGTCGAGCTGGTCCCAGAGGCGTTCGGCCGTCGTGGGCGCGATGGGCTGGAAGAGGACGGCGACGGCCTTCGCGAGCTGGACGCAGTCGCGGATGACCCCTGCCGCCCGTTCGGGCTCCTCGTCGGTGAGCTTCCACGGCTCGTTGCGCTGGATGTACTCGTTGCCGAACCGCGCGAGGCTGACGGTCGCCTGACCGACCGCCCGCACGTCGTAGTCGTTGACGGCCTCGCCGAAGTCGCTTATCGCCCCCTCGATGCGCTCGCGAACCTCCGGGGAGACGTCCGCGTCCGGCGTCCCCTCGTACTCGCGGTGGGCGAACAGCAGCGACCGGTAGAGGAAGTTGCCGACCGTGCCGACGAGTTCCCCGTTGACCCGGTCGCGGAACTTCTCCCACGAGAAGTCGACGTCCTGCTGGAAGCCGCCGTTCGTGGCGATGTAGTAGCGAAGCAGGTCCGGTTCGAAGCCCTCCTCCAGGTACTCCTCGGCCCAGACCGCCCGGTCACGCGAGGTAGAGAAGCCCTTCCCGCCGAGGGTGACGAACCCGCTCGCCATCACGGCGCGCGGTTCGTTGTAGCCGGCACCCCGGAGCATCGCCGGCCAGAAGACGGTGTGGTGCTGGATGATGTCGCGGCCGATGACGTGGACGATTTCGCCCGCCTCGGTCCAGACCTCCTCCCAGTCGTAGGTGTCGGGGCCGACGCGCTCGGTGTACTGCTTCGTCGAGGCGACGTACTCGACGGGGGCGTCCACCCAGACGTAGAGCACGAGGTCCTCGGCTCCGTCGCCCGGATAGTCGATGCCCCAGTCCATGTCGCGGGTGATACACCAGTCGTGGAGGTCGCCCTCGATCCACTCCCGGGGCTGGTTGCGGGCGTTCGCCGTCCCCTCGAGGCGGTCGATGAACCCCTGGAGGTACTCCTGGAACGCGGAGACGCGGAAGAACTTGTGCACGCGCTCGCGGTACTCGGCGGGGTTGCCCGTCACCGTCGAGACCGGGTCCTCTATCTCGCCGGGTTCGAGGTGGCGCTGGCACCCCTCGTCGCACTCGTCGCCGCGGGCGTGTGCCCCGCAGTAGGGGCAGGTCCCCTCGACGTAGCGGTCGGGGAGGTACTGGTCCTGGCCGGGGTCGTAGGCGACGAGTATCTCCTTCTCGTAGACGTGGCCGGCCTCGTCGAGCGCGCGGACGATGTCGCGGGTGAGTTCGGTGTTCGTCTCGTCGTGGGTCTGGCCGTAGTTGTCGAACTCGACGTCGAAGCGCGGGAACGTCTCCTCGTAGGTCTCGTGCCAGCGCAGCGCGAACGTCTCGGGGTCGACGTCCTCCTGCTCCGCGTTGACCGCGACGGGCGTGCCGTGCATGTCCGACCCGGAGACGAAGGCCGTTCGCTGGCCGAGGCGGCGCAGCGCGCGGGCGAACACGTCGCCGCCGACGTACGTCCGGAGGTGGCCGATGTGCAGGTCGCCGTTGGCGTACGGCAGCCCGCAGGTGACCACCGCGGGGGCGTCAGTGGGGAAGTCCTCGTGGCTCATGTGTAGTCCTGGCTCGCGTGCGGGGCAAAAACCCGCTGATTTCGGTGATGCATCGTTTCTGGGGGAACGCTGTCGCTCTGCGGGCGATACTCGAACGCGGCGGGTTCGCGTCGCACCGGGGCAGGGTGCCCCACGCCGTATGACCGGTCGGCGCGACGGTTCACCGGCGCAGCGGCTCCCGACGCATCGGAAGGAACCGGACGGGACGCGCTGCGCGAGTCACGACACCCCGTTCGCGGGCAGCCGGGAAAACCCCGTCGGTGCGGCGGCTCAGACGAACTGGAGGGCGCCGCCGACCAGCCCGAGGGTGACGAGGAGGCGCCCCGCGCTCCCGACGAACGTCGCGAGCGCGAACTTCGCGTAGTCGTCCTCCAGTACCGAGAACGCGTAGATGGAGATGGTGTCGGGGAAGAAGGGGACCGAGAGCGCGAGCGCCATGCCGATGTAGCCGTACTGGCGGGCGATCTCGACCGTCTTGCGCTCGGAGTAGGCGATGACGTCGAACCGCGAGCGCCGGAGGAAGTCGATTATCGGCCCCGACTGCTCTTTGGCCTCGTGGCCGAGGCGGAGCGCGAGGACGCTCCCCGCGGCCTTCCCGAGCGCGCTGACGACGATGATGGTCGTGAGGTTCGCCCACCGCGGGAGGCCGAGGTTCAGCGGCGCGGCGAGCACCACCTCGCTCGGGAGCGGGAGCACGATGGCGATGAGAAACGAGTAGACGGCGATGAGCACCAGCCCGAAGGGACCGGTGGCTCGCTCGACTGCTCCCTCGAGCGCACGGAGACCGACGTCGGCGAAGGCGACTCCGAACTCGACGACGGCCAGGACCGAAGACACTGGTTCGGACTTCGACCGTACCGCCCTAAAGCTTCCTTTCCTCCGTCGCCACCCGGTCGAGGTCGGTGAGGAACGCCGAGAGCGCCTCCCGCGAGACGTGGGGCATCACGACGACGCGCGCCTCGCCCGCGCCGGTCTGGGAGAGCCGCCACCCGCACTCGCGCAGCGCCTCGAACGTCGCCTGCGGGAGGTCGACGGCCACCAGCGGGAGCGTCGGGTCGACCACGTCGTACCCCCGGTAGGAGAGTTCCCCCGCCAGCCACTCGGCGACGGCGGACGCGCGCTCGTGCTCGCGGGCGTAGCCGTCTGGCCAGAGCGCCTCCATCGCCGCGACGGCGCTCGCCACGCCCGCCCCAGAGCGCGTCCCGGTGAGCGTCACCTGGGCGGTGGACTCCAGGTAGGGGGTGTCGACGGCCAGCGCGTCGAGCAGCGACCGGTCGCGTGCCAGCAGGCCGCCCGCCGGCACCGCCGCCCGACCGAGTTTGTGCGGGTCGACGGTCATCGTGTCGACCGGCGCGTCCGCGAAGTCCCACGCGTGGTCGGTGAAGGGGAGCGCGAACCCGCCCCAGGCGGCGTCGACGTGACAGAGCGCGTCGGCGTCGTGCGCGAGGGCCGCGACGGCCGGGATGGGGTCGACCCGCCCGTACTCGGTGGTGCCGGCGACGCCGACGACGCAGACGGTGTCGCAGTCGACGAGTTCCGCCATGGCATCCACGTCGACGCGGTAGTCGACGAGCGGTGCGCGCCGGAGTTCGACCTCGAGGACGTCCGCCGCCTTCGAGAAGGAGAAGTGCGCGCTCTCGGGGACGACGACGTTCGGGTCGTCGGTGCGCCCGCGGGCGCGGTTGCGGGCGATGCGGACCGCCTGCAGGTTCGCCTCCGTCCCGCCCGAGGTGACGTACCCCTCGGGGTCGGGGAGGGAGGCGACCCGCCCGAGTCGCTCGACGGCCTCCCGTTCGAGGGCGGCGACCGACTCGTAGGTCCCGGGGTCGCCGGGGTTCGTGGCGAGGAAGCGTTCGGCCGCGGCGCGGGCGGCGGGGTGCGGCCGGGTACACATCGAGGAGAGGACGCGAGCGAAGTCCTGTGGGTCGGGGTCGGCCCGCTGCATGGCCCCCGTACCGGAGTCCGCCGTTTAGCCGTTGCGTTCCACGCTCGCGGCGCTTCGATGGCGAGCGTAGGCGAGGAGACGAGAGCACGTCGAGCGCGAGAACGTGCGGGAAGGACAGCGAAACTACCGCGAGCCGTCTACCGGACCGAGTCGAGCAGGAGTTTCTGTTCGACGCGCTTGACCTCGTGCTGGACGTCGCGGACGGCGTCGATGTTCGCCGAGATGGAGCTGACGCCGGCGTTGACGAGGTAGCGAATCATCTTCGGCTTCGAGCCGGCCTGCCCGCAGATGCTCGTGTCGACGCCGTGTTCGCGACAGGTCTCGATGGTGTCGCCGATGAGTTTCAACACGGCGGGGTGGAGTTCGTCGAAGCGCCCCGCGACGTGCTCGTTGTTGCGGTCGACCGCGAGCGTGTACTGCGTGAGGTCGTTCGTCCCGAAGGAGGCGAAGTCGATGCCCGCGTCGGCCATCTCCTCGATACAGAGCGCGCTGGCGGGCGTCTCGACCATGACCCCCCACGAGCGCTTGTCGGGGTCGATGCCGACGTCCTCCATGAGTGTCCGGGCCTGCAGGACGTCCTCGACGTCGTTGACCAGCGGGAACATCACCTCGACGTTGTCGTAGCCCATGTCGTAGAGCCGCCGGAACGCCTCCAGTTCGTGGCCGAAGACGTCCGGCCGGTCGAGGCTACGGCGGATGCCACGGTAGCCGAGCATCGGGTTGTGCTCCTTGGGTTCGTCGTCGCCGCCGGTGAGCTGACGGAACTCGTCGGTGGGCGCGTCGAGGGTGCGCACGCGGACGGGACGGGGGTAGAACTCGTCCGCGACGCCGCGCACGCCGTTGACGATTTCCTCGACGTAGGCGTCCTCGCCGTGGTCGCGGATGTAGCGCTCGGGGGTCTTGTTCGTCGAGAGGATCATGTGCTCCAGGCGGAGCAGGCCGACGCCGTCGGCGCCCGTGACGGCCGCGCGGTGGGCCGCCTCCGGGATGGAGACGTTCACCTTCACCTCCGTCGCCGTCATCGGCTTGACGGGGTTCTTCGGACGGACGTCCTCGAGCGGGTCGGACTCCTCTTCCTTCTTCGTGACCTGCCCCTCGCGGATGGTCCCCTTGTCGCCGTCGATGGTGATGACCCGGCCGTCCTCGAGTTCGCGGGTGGCGTTGCTCGTCCCGACGACGGCGGGGACGCCGAGTTCGCGCGAGACGATGGCGGCGTGGCTGGTCATGCCGCCCTCGTCGGTGACGATGCCGGCGGCGCGCTTCATCGCGGGGACCATGTCGGGCGTCGTCATCGCCGTGACGATGATGTCACCCTCCTGGACCTTGTCGAGCTGGTCGAGTTTGTCGACGATGCGGACCGCGCCGCTGACGATGCCGGGACTCGCACCGAGACCCTTCAGGATGACGTCGTTCTGGTTCTGCTGCTGTTGCTGGCCGCTCCCGTCGGTGGCACTCGCCGCCTGCGAGGACCCCGAGGACCCAGAGGACTTCGAGATGGTCGTGATGGGCCGCGACTGGAGCATGTACACCTCGCCGTCGACGATGGCCCACTCGACGTCCTGGGGGCTCCCGTAGTGGTCCTCGACCTGTCGGCCGAGACCGACGAGTTCGGCTATCTCCTCGTCGGTGAGCACGCGCGCCTTTCGCCGGTCGTCGGGGACCTCGACCTCGACGGTCGCGCCGGTGTCCGGGTCCTTCGTGTGCATCACCTTCTTGTCGGCGACGGTCACCTCGGTCGGCTCGGCCGTCTCCTTGTCGACGAGGTAGTTGTCGGGGGAGACCGACCCGCTGACGACGGCCTCGCCGAGCCCCCACGCCGCCTCGATGATGACCTCGGGGTCGCCCGTCGAGGGGTGGCTGGTGAACATCACGCCGCTCTTCTCGGCGTCGACCATCTGCTGGACGACGACGGCGATGTCGACCTTGTGGTGTTCGAAGCCCTGTTCCTCGCGGTAGTAGATGGCCCGCTGGGTGAACAGCGACGCCCAGCAGCGCTTGACGCGGTCGACGAGGTCGTCGCCGGTGATGTTGAGGAACGTCTCCTGCTGGCCGGCGAAGGAGGCGTCGGGGAGGTCCTCCGCGGTCGCCGAGGAGCGGACCGCGACGAACGCCTCGCCGTCGCCGACGCGGGCGTAGGCGTCCAGTATCTCCTCCTTCAGTTCGTCGGGAATCGGTGTCTCGAGGATGAGTTCCTCGGCCCGCTCGGCCGCACCGGCGAGGGCGCTCGAATCGTCGGAGTCGACGTCGACGGCCTCGAACAGTTCCTCGTCGATACCGGTCCCCTCGATGAACCTGCGATACGTGCCCGCCGTCACGACGAACCCCGGGGGGACCGGTAGACCTGCCCCCGTGAGTTCCCCGAGCGACGCACCCTTCCCGCCGACGTCGTCGATGTCGTCGGACCCGACGTCGTCCAGCCAGAGTACAGCCATTATCGTATGGGGGGGAACACGGAACTCGATAAAGAACCTTCCGACCCTTTCTAGGGACGATACGGGGGATGCGAGATGGTTCGAACGCTGCGCCGTGTGTCGGTTTCTCGACCCCGTTCAGGCCTCGATGACGTCGTCGTCCTCGGCGTCCGGCACCGCGAGCGACCCGTCGAGCGCGGTGAGCGCCCGCCCCCCGACGCGTACCTCGCCGCGGGCGCGCACCAGCGCGCGTCCGGGCCGGTCGACGAAGTGCCCCTGCTCGAAGACCATCTCCTCGGGGAGGCCCTCGGCGACGCGCGTGCCCGCCTCGTCCGCCGGGGGGGCGTCGCCCCCCTCGCCTCCCTCGCCGTCGTCCCCCGCGCCCATCGCGCCCTCGAAGGCGTCGTACGCCCGGAGGTACGCCCCCACCGCGCCGCTGGCGGTGCCGGTGACGGGGTCCTCGGGGACGCCCGCGAGCGGGGCGAACATCCGTCCGTGGAGGGTCGCCCCGGGGTCGAGCGTCTCGAAGGTGAAGGCGTAGACGCCCGTCGCGTCCACCGTCTCGCAGAGCGACTCGACGGCCGCCATGTCCGGCGTCGCGTTCCCGAGGTCGTCGAGGCGGGCCACGGGGACGACGAGGAAGGCCAGTCCCGTCGAACTCCACGCCAGCGGGAGGTCGTCGGCCACGTCGGTGAGCGCGTCGAGGTCGACGCCCACGGCGGCGGCGACGTCCTCGTGGCTCACCTCGACCTCGTGGAGTTCCGGCGGCGCCTGCGTCATCCACACCGTCCCGTCGTCATCCACGTCAATGTCGAGGACGCCCACGTTCGTCGCGAGGGTGTGACTCCCGGCGTCGATGACACCGTCCTCGAAGAGGTGGGCGTGGCAGGCGACCGTCGCGTGCCCACAGAGGTCGACCTCCGTCGACGGCGTGAAGTAGCGCACCTGGCGGTCGGCCTCCTCGCTGTCGGTGAGGAAGGCCGTCTCGCTGGCGTTCAACTCGCGGGCGACGCGCTGCATCTGGTCGGCGGTCAGCCCCTCCGCGTCGGGGACACCGCCGGCGGCGTTGCCCGCGAGCGGTTCGTCGGTGAAGGCGTCCACCAGCAGGGTGCGGCGGCTGTCCATACGCGGACCACTCCCGCGCGTGGAATAAGGGTTGGTGGCCCTCGACGCCTACCAGAACGACTCGTGGACGGCCCGGCCCGCCCTCGCGAGGACGCCCCCGACGACGGTGACCTCCTCTTCGGCGTGGTCGAACACCCGCTCGGAGGGGAGCGTCAGGCCCGGTTCGGCGAGACTCGCCAGTTCGGTCGCGCCCGTGCTGTAGACGCGCCGCAGGCCGGCGTTGTAGAGCGCCGTCGCGCACATCGCGCAGGGTTCGGTGCTCGTGTACATCGTCGTCGCCGCGAGCGCGTCGGCGTCGAGTTCGCGGGCGGCCCACCGCGCCAGCTTCAGTTCGGGGTGGGCGGTGACGTCCGAGTCGGTTACGACGGTGTTCCGCGACTCGGCGAGCACCTCGCCGTCGCGTTCGAGGAGCGTCCCGAACGGCCGGTCGCCGGCCGCCGCGGCCTCCTCGGCGAGTTCGATGGCCCGTCGCACGTATCGCTCGTGGTCGGCGTCGTCTGCCATAGGTCGGGGACGGGTGGGGACGACCAGTAGGTTCGGGTTCGGCTCCGAGGCGGTGTCGCACGGGCCTTTATCAACCCTTATGGTCGGCGCGGGGCGAGTGGTAGCCGACATGAGTGAGCTCCCAGACGAGTTCAAGTGCACCATCACGAACTGGGACTACATCTACGACCTCTGCCGGGACGTCGCGGACCAGGTGAAGGCGGCGGAGTTCGAACCGGACGTGGTGGTGGCGCTGGCTCGCGGCGGCTGGTTCGCGGGGCGCTGTCTCTGTGACTTCCTCGGCCTCGACGACCTCACGAGCCTGAAGATGGAGCACTACGTCGGTACCGCCCAGAAGACGGGGGAACCCGAGGTGCGCTACCCGATGCCGGAGGGGAGCGTCGAGGGCAAGAACGTCCTCATCATCGACGACATCGCCGACACGGGGGGGTCCATCGAGCGCGCCCACGAGTACGTCACCGACCGGAACCCCGAGGGCGTCCGAACGGCCACCCTCCAGTTGCTCGGCACCAGCGAGTTCGACCCCGACTACGTCGGCGAGCGCCTCGAACAGTGGGCGTGGGTCGTCTACCCCTGGAACTTCATCGAGGACATGATCGACCTCACGGGCGGCGTCATGGAGAAAGCCGGCCAGGAGGCCTACACGCTCGACGAACTGCGTCACTACCTCAGCGAGTTCCACGACGTCGAGCGCATCGAGATGGAGATCGCCCAGCCGGGACGGATGGGCGAGGTGCTCGTCGAGATGGAGCGTCGCGGCGTCGTCGACCGGACGGACGGGGTCTGGCGACTCGCCGAGTAGTCCGACCCGTCCCGCGGGAGTTTTGTGTCCCTCGCGCCTCGCTCGGGGTATGACAGTCGGATTCATCGGTGGGAGCGGTATCTACGAGGCGCTCGACCTGGAGAACGTCCGCGAGGAGGCCGTCGAGACGCCCTTCGGCGAGCCGAGCGAACCGGTCACTCTCGGCGAGATGGGTGGGACCGAAGTGGCGTTCCTCCCGCGTCACGGCAAGAACCACCAGCGCGACCCGACGGAGGCGCCCTACCGGGCGAACATCCACGCGCTGAAACAGGTAGGCGTCGAGCGCATCCTCGCGAGCAACGCCGTCGGGAGCCTCCGCGAGGACCTCCCGCCCCAGTCGCTGCTCGTCCCCGACCAGATATTCGACCGGACGCGCCACCGTCCCTACACCTTCTTCGAGGAGGGGATGGTCGTCCACATGGGCTTCGCCGACCCCTACTGCCCGCACATGGTCGACCACCTCGCCGGGGCGGCCGACGCGGCGACCGACGACGGCGCCGAGAGGGGCGGGACGTACGTCTGCATCGAGGGGCCGCAGTACTCCACGCGCGCCGAGAGCGAGTTCTTCCGCGCGCAGGGCTGGGACGTCGTCGGCATGACCGCCATCCCCGAGGCGAAACTCGCCCGCGAGGCGGAGATGTGCTACGCCACCGTGACGGGCGTCACCGACTACGACGTCTGGAAGGAGGACGCCGAGGTCACGCTGGACGAGGTGCTCGAGAACGCCGCGGCCAACGAGACGGCCATCAAGCGCGTCATCGAACACGCCATCGAGACGTTACCCGAGGAGCGCGAGTGCGACTGCGGTCACGCCCTCGAGGGGACCATCAACACGCCGACCGAGCACATCCCGCTGGAGACCCGCGAGCGCGTCGAGTTGCTCGCCGGCGACTACCTCTGACGCTGCCGTCGGCGTCGACGCCGTGACGCTGGGGCGGTCGCTACGCGTCGAGCATTCCGCCGAAGAAGAGGGGAGTTCAGCGGCCGTTCTCGCGGACGTATCTGAGCGCCTCGGCCAGCGTCTTCGGGTCGACTCGTCCTTCCGTCTCGTCCAATCGCTCGCGGAACCAGGATGGCGTCATATCGTGCTATCCGCTATCATTGAACAAGATACTTTCGACGGTTGCGACCGGTAAAGCACCACTTACACGATAGACCGTTTACAAATCGCCGGGGAGTTGATAGCGTATTGAAAGGAGACGCGGGCGTACCGTCACCGGCGACGGGTCAGTCCGCGACGGCTTCCTCGGGCGTCTCGGCCCCGGCCGGGTCCCGAATCCAGAGGTCGCCGAAGAGGTCGTCCTGCTGGAGGGTCACCTGTCCCCGGTGGGCGAGAAAGAGCAGGCCGAGGAACGTCTCGACGCGCGACCCGCCCGTCTCCTCCACCTCGGCGAACAGCACCTCCGCGCGCCCGGCGTCGTACTGTTCGCGGAGCGCGCGGTCGACGCGCCGGATGGTCTCCTCGATGTCCTCGGCGTGGGCGGTGCCGGTGACGTCGTCGGCCGTCGGTTCGTCGTCGACGCGGAAGTCGTCGCCCGCGTGGTAGTCGAGCGTCTGCGTCCCGCGGCGGAACCCGCGCGGCGAGTCGCTCGTGTCGTAGGTGCGCGACTCCTTCCACCACGACCCGCGCTCGGCCTCGCGCAGTTCGCGCACGAGTTCGTCGAGCGTCCGGGGCTTCCCGCGGGCGCGCTTGCGTTCGAGGCGGCGGTCCATCTCGCGTTCGAGCGCGTCGAACGGGTCCGGGCCGTCCCACTCCTTGCCGTCCGCGTCGGGCGGGACCTCCCACTCGTCCCAGTCGTCCCACTCGGCCGGTTCCTCGGCCTCCTCGGATTCGAGCAGCGCGTCGCTCTTCATCCGCAGGAGGACGCTCGCGTAGAACAGCGCCCGACCACCCGTCCGGAGGTCACCCCCGTCGAGCGCCGCGAGGAACTTGTCCGTCACGGCGACGATGTCGATGTCCCACGGCGCTATCTCCCCCCGGTCGGCCAACTGGACGAGCAGTTCGACGGGTTCGACCTCGCCGGTGTCGCCGGTGTCGCCGGTGTCGTCGACGTCGTCGTCAGTCGGTGCCGAATCGTCCTCCACCGTCTCCGCTGCCTCCGCGTCGAGCGGAGGGTCGCCGGCTTCGTCGGCGTCGCGCGCGTGGTCGGTCCAGGAGAAGGCGACGCCCTCGCCGCCGTCGGGACGGGCGTCCTCGGGGTCGCGCTCAGTCATCCGCCGTCACCCCCGTCGCCGCGAGGTCGATGCCCGTCACGGCGCTCACGTTGTCGGCCTGCATGGTGACGCCGATGGCGCGCTCGGAGCGTTCGAGCAACGCCGAGCGGTGGGAGACGACGACGAACTGGGCGGTGTCCGCGAGTTCGTCGACGAGTTCGCCGACCGCCTCCGCGTTCGCGGCGTCGAGGAAGGCGTCCACCTCGTCGAGCGCGTAGAACGGCGCCGGGTTGTGCCGCTGGATGGCGAAGATGAACGCGAGCGCCGTCAACGACTTCTCGCCGCCGGACATCGCCGCGAGGCGCTGGACGGGCTTGTCGCCCGGCTGGGCCTTCATCGTCAGCCCGCCCTCGAACGGGTCTTCCTCGTCCTCCAGGTGGAGGGTGCCCGTTCCGCCCGAGAGCCGCTCGAAGATGTCCGTGAAGTGGGCGTCGATGGCCTCGTAGGCCTCCATGAACGTCTCGCGCTTCATCGACTCGTAGCCCTCGATGCGCTCGACGATGCCGTCGCGCTCCTCGACGAGCGTGGCGCGTTTCTCCTCCAGTTCCTCGAGGTCGTCGGCCACGTCGTCGTACTCCTCGATGGCGAGCATGTTGACCGGTTCGAGGTCGGCCATCTCCCCCTCCAGCCGCTCGATTTCGGCCTCGACGGTGTCGTGGTCCGGGATGGCCTCTGGGTCGTACTCGCCGACCTGCGCGGCGAGTTCGTCGACCTCCCACGCCAGGCGCTCGACCGTCTCGCGGCGGTTCTCCAGACGGTTCTCGACGGTCGCGACGGTCTCTTTCACCTCGTCGCGCGCCTCCCGGGCCTCCCGGAGGTCGGCCTTCAGCGCCTCGCGCTCGTCCTTCAGTTCGGCGAGTTCGTCCTCCAGGTCGGCGACCTGCTCGGCTTTCTCCTCGAGCGCCGCCTCGCGTTCCTCGACCTCCGCGGCCAGCTCGTCGACGCGTGACTCGGCCGCAGCCTTCCGGTTCTGGGCGTCCTCGATGGTCTCGTGGAGTTCCTCGATGGCCTCCTCGGCGTACTGTTTCTCCAGGCCGAGTTCGTTCAGGTCGCCGTCGAGGTCGTCCATCTCCGACTCCAGGTCGGCGACGTCGGCGCGTATCTCCTCCGCGCGTTCGGTGAGTTCCGCCACCTCGGAGTTGCGCAGTTCCGCCTCCAGCTCGTCGATGCGCGCCTCGACGTCCGCGATGGTCTCGTTCTGGGCGGTGATGTCCGCTTCGAGGGCCTCCATCCGGGCGGCGACGTCGTCGCGCTCGGCGTCGAGTTCTTCCAGTCGAGCCTCCTTCGCCGCGACGCTCTCGCGGACCTCCTCGATGCGCCCCTCGACGCGCTCGATGTCGCTCCGGATGTCGCGGACGGTGTCGGCCGCGTCGGCCTGCCGGTCGCGGGCGTCGTCGAGGCGACTCTCCACGTCGCGGACCGCCTCGCGCGCCTCGCGGCGCTCGTCCTCCAGCCGGGCGATGCGTTCGGCGACGCGCTCTAGCTGACCCTTCCCCGAGGAGAAGGAGTAGCGCGACCCGCTGCGCGACCCGCCGGTCATGGCGCCGCTCTTCTCGACGAGTTCGCCGTCGACGGTGACCATCCGGAACTGCCCCATCAGGTCGCGGGCCGTCGCCATGTCCTCGACGACGAGCGTGTCGCCGACGACGTAGGAGAACACGCCGGCGTACTGTGGGTCGAAGTCGACGAGGTCGTAGACGAAGCCGACCACGCCGTCGTTGCTCGGCGCGCTCGGCAGCGACCGCTGGTGCATCTTGTTGATGGGCAGGAACGTCGCGCGACCCGCGTTGCGCGACTTCAGGTACTCGATGCCGCGCTGGCCGACGCCGTCGTCGTCGACGACGACGTGCGCGAGGCGACCCCCCGCGGCCGTCTCGCAGGCGGTGGCGTACCGACTGGAGACGTTCCCCAGCTGGCCGACGGTGCCGTGGACGCCGTCGATGTCGGCGTTGAGTACGGTCGTGACCGCCCGGCCGTAGGAGCTGTCGCCCGACTGGCCCGCCTTCGCCTCCAGTTCGGCGTACTCCTGCTGGGCGGCGTTCACCTCGTCTTCGAGGTCGTCGAGGTCCTCCTGCAGGTCGTACTTCTCCGCGCGGAGGTCGTCGACGACCGACTCGATGGTCGCCTTGTTCTTCTCGGCCTTCTCCAGTTCCGCCTCCAGGTCGGCGCGGTCGGCCTCCAGCTCGGGAATCGTCGCTTCGAGGTCGTCGATCTCCTCGCGCAGGTCGCGCTGGTCGTTCGAGCGACGGCGCGCCTCGTCGAGCAGGCGGTCCTGCTCGCGCTGGAGTTCGTTCTTCTCGGCCTTCGCCGCCTCCAGGTCGTCACGTGCGTCCTGTAGGTCCGATTGCAGCTGGTCGTACTCGGTGTCGACGGACTCGATTTCGGCCTCGACCGTCGCCAGTTCCTCCTCTTTCTCCAGTACCTCGGCCTTCAGCGAGGACTTCTCGACCTTCAGGTTCCGGATGCGGGCGTCGAAGTCGTCGACCTGCTCCTGCTTGCGGTCGAGTTTCACGAACGCCTGCCGGCGCTTCGACTCGGCCTCATCGATGCGCTCGCGGGCGCTCTCGGCCTTGTCCTCGAGGCGGGCGATGTCGCCCTTTATCTCCTCTATCTCGCGCTTGACCCGGAGCTGTTCGTCCTCGCCGGTGCGCTCGATTTCGGCGTTCATGTCCTCCAGGTCCTCCTCGAGGCGGAGGACGGTGCCCTGACGCTCGTCGAGGTCGCGCTGGCGTTCCTCGAGCGTCGCCTCGTCGCGCTCGACCTTCGTCTCCGTGCGGTCGAGGCGCGCGCGCTTGTCCTCGAGTTCGGCGGCCCTGAGGTAGCCCTCGAACTCCGCGCGCTCCTCCTTCAGCGACTGGTACTGGAGGGCGGTCTCGCGTTCGTCCTCCAACTGGTCGAGGCGCTCGTGTTTCTCCTCGATGCGGAGGTCGGCCTCGTCGACGCGCTCCTCGACCACCTCCAGTTCGGCCATCGCGTCGGCCTTGCGCGCGTCGAACTCCGCGACGCCCGCTATCTCGTCGATTATCTCCCGACGCGAGCCGGGGGTCATGTTGATTATCTCGGTCACGTCGCCCTGCATCACGACGTTGTACCCCTCGGGGGCCACCCCCGCCTGCGCGAGGAGGTCCTGGATGTCCGAGAGGTTCACGGACCGGCCGTTCAGGTAGTAGTACGAGTAGTAGTTGTCCTCGGTCTGTTTGACCCGCCGACGGATGGATATCTCGTCGACGTCGCCGACGCTGTCGGTGCCGGCGGCGTTGACGACCTGCGACCGCGTGAGGGTGCCGTCGCCGTTGTCGAGGACGACCTCGACGCTCGCCTCGCGTTCGCCGGCGAAGGCGGCGCCGTCGTCGTCGGGGTTGTAGATGAGGTCGGTGAGCTTCTCCGCGCGAATCCCGCTGGTGCGCGCCAGCCCGAGGGCGAACAGGATGCTATCGATGATGTTCGACTTCCCCGACCCGTTCGGACCGCTGATGGTCGTGAAGTCCTCGTAGAAGGGGATTCGGGTCTTTCGGCCGAAGCTCTTGAAATCGTCGAGGACGAGCTCTTTGATGTGCATGGGGGCGCTCGTTGGCGGACCCCTTACGCGACGATTATCTCGTCGCTGCCGGAGTCTTCGCTCTGGTCGTCGTTGTCCTGTGCGGCTTTGTCACCTTCGGATTCCGGCTCGACCTGTCGGCCCTCGATGATGTCGTCGTCCTCGGGCGCGACCGCCTCCTCGAGCGTCGCGAGCCGTTCCTTGCACTCGACCAGTTCGTCCGTCAGGCCCGTCACGGAGGCTTCCAGTTTGCGGACACGTGCCTCGAGTTCCTCCACGCGATTGCCACTAGCCATGTGAAACATCCACCGTCGCGGACGTATAAACATGCGTCAGACAATGACAACTTCGTTGACATCTCTCCGAACGACTTCGGTGTCGGCGCGCGTAGGACCGGTATGGTTCAGCGAACGCGCGACCTTCCGGGCACCTCGCGGTACGTCACGACCGACGGCGTCACGCTCCACGTCCGGGCGGTCGGTCCGGAGGACGGTCCACTCGCCGTCTTGCTCCACGGCTTCCCCGAGTTCTGGTACGGCTGGCGCCACCAGCTCGACGCGCTCGCCGGGGCGGGCTACCGGGTCCTGATACCCGACCAGCGCGGCTACAACCTGAGCGACAAGCCCGAGGGGACGAGCGCGTACCGCGTCGACCGACTCGTCGAGGACGTCGTCGGCCTGCTCGACGACGCCGGCGCGGAGACGGCGCGCGTCGTCGGCCACGACTGGGGGGCGATGGTGGCGTGGTGTCTCGCGCTCGACCGCCCGGGGCGCGTCGAACGCCTCGGTATCCTCAACGTCCCTCACCCGGCCGCGTTCGGTGAGACCTTGCGAGAGGACTGGCGACAGGGCCTCCGGAGCTGGTACGCGGGGTTCTTCCAGCTCCCGCGGGTGCCCGAGCGCGTCCTCCGGGCGCGCGAGTTCGAACTCCTGACGCGGGCGCTCACCGACGGCTCCCGACCGGGGACGTTCTCGGAGGTGGACCTCGCGCGCTACCGGACGGCGTGGGGGCGCCCCGGTGCGCTCACGGCGATGCTGAACTGGTACCGGGCGAACGGTCTCCGGAGCGACCTGTTCGACCGGCGGGGGCGGGTGAGCGTCCCGACGCTCGTGCTGTGGGGTGCGCGCGACACGGCGCTGGTCCGGGAGAACGCCGCCCGGAGCGTCGAGTACTGCGACGACGCCGACCTCGTCCTGTTCGAGGACGCGACCCACTGGCTCCAGCACGAGAAACCCGAGGCGGTGAACGGCCACCTCGTCGAGTTCCTCGACTAGGGCGGGTCAGTCGGCAGTAGACGCGTCCACCCCGTCGAACCGGTCGTCGGGGACGACGCCGTCCTCGCTCCACCCCCGGAGCCCGTAGTACTCCCGCACGGACGAGGTAAGGTCGGGGACGTCGTAGAGGAGGGTGTCGTCGGCCGCGTCGAACCCACGGCGGTTGTTGAAGTGACGTTCGCGTTCCACGACGTCAGCACCGACGGCCAGCAGGTCCTCGTAGTCGGCGTCGAACAGCGTCGCGAGACGGTCGGGTTCGACGATGCGCTCCGAGAACGCACAGACGATACCCGAGTCCCGGAACGCATTGCGGTTCTCCCCCTCGACGAGCGTCGTGGCCGTCCCGGCGGTCCCCTCCCGGTCGACGTGGCCGTTGTACCCGAGCGTGGGCATCCGGGCGTAGAGGTGGTCCGCGCCGCGGTTCGAGACGGCGTACTGCAGGCCGAGGGGGTGGAGCGCCCGGCCGTCGTGGGCGGCGAACTCCATCCCCTTGACTGTCCAGTCCTCGACGCCGAGTTCCCCGTGAGCGCGGTGGACGCCCTCGGCGAGCAGGTCGCCGACATCCTCGCGGTGAGCGATGTCCCTGGTGATTTCGCGGGCGAGTTCGGCGTCCCCGAACGCGTCCTCGCTAGCGAGGTACGCGGCGACGGTGACGCCCGCGGAGATGGTGTCCATCCCGAGCGTGTCACAGAGTTCGTTGGCGCGCATCACGTCGACGATGTCGCCGACGCCCTGGTTCGACCCGAACGCGTAGACCGTCTCGAACTCCGGTCCCTCCGTCTCGACGCCGCTGGCCTCGTCACGGGTCGGGAGTTTGCAGGCGAACGCACACTGCGAGCAGGTGCCCTTCTTGTACTTCTTGGCCTCGACGGCGGCGCCACCGATGTCGGCGGCGTGCTCGAAACTGCGCTCGGAGAAGTACCGGGTGGGAAGCGAGAACTGCGCGTCGATGAACTCGGTGTAGCTCGTCGTCCCCTGTCGCCGCATCGGGCTGTCGCTGGTCGCGGCCTCGCGGGTCACCTCGTCGGCCACCTCGCTCGCGGCCTCGGGGAGGTCGACGGCGGCCGGTGCGTCCCCGGAGAACGTGACGGCCTTGACGTTCTTCGACCCGAGGACGGCCCCGAGACCGCCCCGGCCGAACGCCCGCCGGTCGAACGTCATGACGCTGGCGAACCGGACGCGGTTCTCGCCGGCCGGCCCGACGGTGATACAGTGTTCCGGGCCGAGCCCCCGGTGCTCGGCGACGTAGTCGGACACCTCGGGGACGAGCGCCCCCGCCAGTTCGGGGACCGCCTCGAACTCGACGCCCTCGTCGGTGACGTGAACCGCGAGCAACTCGTCGCTCCGTCCGACGAGTTCGAGCGCGCTGATACCCGTTGCGGCGACGTTCCGCGATAGGTAGCCGCCGGCGTTCGTCGAACAGAGCCCGCCGGTCAGCGGCGAGAGGCCGGTCATGTTCGTCCGGCCGGTGAAGCTCATCCGGGACTGCTGGAGCGGGCCGATGGAGAGGTAGACCCGGTTGTCGGGTCCGAACGGGTCGGCGTCGAACGGAACCCGCTCGTGGGCGAGTCGGGTCGCGGTCGCACGGCCGCCGACCGTCTCCGCCAGCACCTCCTCGATGTCGGTCCGTCGCGCGGTCCGGGTCGTCACGTCGACCGTCAGGAGTGGGCCCGCTGCGTGAAGCATGATACTACTTGTCGTGGCGCGAGATAAGTGTCGTGTCCGTTGACGTGTCTCCGGCGACGGGGCGACCCCACGTGGTCCCGACACCCTTTAGCGCCCCCGACGGGACAGTCCAGTAATGACAGCGCAGACGACCCGGGCGCGCGAACACGCCGTCGTCATCGGACTGGAGGTCCACGTCCAGCTCGAGACGGCCACGAAGCTCTTCTGTGGCTGTTCGACCGACACGGCCGACGACGCGCCCAACACCCACACCTGCCCCGTCTGTCTCGGCCTGCCGGGGGCGTTGCCCGTCGTCAACGAGGCCGCCGTCGAGGCCGCCGTAAAGGTGGGGAAGGCCATCGACGCCGGCATCCCCGAGGAGACCCGGTTCCACCGGAAGAACTACTACTACCCCGACCTGCCGAAGAACTTCCAGATAACGCAGTACGACGAACCCATCTGTCAGGACGGGTCGCTCGAAATCAGCGTCGAGGGCGAGCGCCGCGTCATCGACATCGAGCGCGCGCACCTGGAGGAGGACCCCGGGTCGCTGAAACACGAGGGCGGCGCCATCGACCGCGCGGAGTACACGCTCGTCAACTACAACCGCGCCGGGACGCCGCTGATGGAGATCGTCACCCGCCCCGACTTCCGCTCGCCCTCGGAGGTGCGGGCGTTCCTCGCGAAACTGGAGGAGGTCCTGGAGTACCTCGGGGTGTTCGACGCCGAGCGCGACGGGTCGCTCCGGGTGGACGCGAACATCTCGCTCGTGCCGAACGAGGAGGTCGACGCGGACGGGAGCATCTCCGGAACGGCGCTCGCCGCCGCCAACCGGACGGAGGTGAAGAACATCTCCAGTCACAAGGGCGCGGAGAAGGCGCTGGCCTACGAGGTGACCCGTCAGCGAAACGCCGTCCAGCGTGGCCGCGAGGTCGAACAGGAGACGCGCCACTGGGACGAGGCGCGCGGCGTCACCGTCTCGATGCGCTCGAAGGAAGCCGAGAAGGACTACCGCTACTTCGCCGAGGCCGACCTCCCACCCATGCAGGTGTCGGGGTGGAAGGAGGAGATTCCCATCCCCGAACTCCCCGACGCCCGCCGCGAGCGCTTCCGCGCGGAGTACGGCCTCGGCTCGGAGGCGGCCTCGAAGCTCACCTCGACGAAGGCGGTGGCCGACTTCTACGAGGCGCTCACCGAGCGGTTCGACCCCGAGTTCGCGGCCGCCTGGACCGCCGACCGCCTGCTGGGCGAACTCAACTACCGCGACATGCCGCTGTCGGCCGTCGAGCGAGGGGACGTCGTCCGCCTGCTCGAACTCGACGACGAGGGGGAGATAACGACGAAGAACGCGGAGGAGGTCGTCCTCCGGGCGATGCTCGACGAGGGCCTCGCCCCCGACGAGGTGGTCGAGCGCGAGGACCTCGGGACGACCGACGACGACGAGGTGGCGGCGGCCGTCGCGGCGGCCGTCGCGGACAACCCCGACGCCGTCGCGGACTACCACGCCGGCGAGGACGGCGCGCTCAACTACCTCGTCGGGCAGGTGATGGCGGCCACCGGCGGGAGCGCCGACCCCGGGACGGTCAACCAGTTGCTCCGCGCGGAACTCGACGAGTAGCGACGAGGAACGCGACGGACGACGACGGGGGTCCGTGGCCGTCGGGTGCGGTCGTGACCGGGTCGGACTCGACACGTTCGACGACGAACATGATTCTTCGTTGAAATCCCCGAAATCAAACGTCCAGAGCGCTGTACCAATTCTCGACGGTCAGGAAGCGAAGTGAAAAAAAGTTACCGCAAATATTTGTACCCAGGGGGGTAAGTGCAGTACAATGTCAGGGCTGTTGCCAACTAGCACCGATGCCAGCTCTGAGCAGGAGGGGGAACTCCGCACCCTGTGGCTCGACAGCGACGACGCCGGGGAGTTGCTCTCCTCGCTCTCGTCCGACACGGCCCGCGCCGTCCTGACGGCGCTCCACGAGCGGCCCGCGACCGCCTCCGAAGTCGCGGACAGCGTCGACACCTCGCTGCAGAACGCCCGCCACCACCTCACGAACCTCCGGGAAGCCGGTCTCGTCCGCGTCGCCGACACCCGCTACTCGCAGAAGGGTCGGGAGATGAACGTCTACGCGCCGAGCGAGGACCCGCTCGTCGTGTTCGTCGGCCGCAAGGAGCGAAAGACGTCGTTCCTCGACTCGCTGCGCGGCCTCGTCGCGGCCGTCGGTGTGCTCGGCGTGCTGAGCCTGTTCGTCCAGTGGCTCGCCACCCCCGCGGGGGTGGCGAGCGACTCGCTCCCGCGGATGGCCGACAGCGTCGGGAGCGGGGGGGCAGCCACGGCGCCGCTGTCGCTCCCGCCCGGCGCGCTGTTCTTCGCCGGCGGGTTGCTCGTCGTCGCCCTCCTCCTCGCCTGGCAGCGCTGGAACCGGCTGGACCGACCGACCGTCTGAACCCCGATGGAGCCCCGCGACCTCCTCGCGGTGATGGTCGTCTGTAGCCTGCTCGCCGTCCCGCTCACGACGCTCCCCGGGACCACGGGCCACGACCCGGCCGACCGGGACACGGTCACGGTCGAGGAACTGAAGGACCACCTCTACGGTCCCGACCCCGCCGAGACGGCGACCGTCGACCGGGAGGTCCGGGTCGTCCTCGAGTTGGCAGACCAGGGGAACGTCCCGGCGTCCGAGGGACTCGACATCGGCCGGGTCTACACCGCTGAGGGTACCCGTCACGTCGAGGCGTCGGTCCCCGTCGGGACGGTTCGCGCGCTGGCGAACGACCCGAGCGTGCAGTCGGTCCGCTTCGCCGACCCCCAGGACGTCGCGGACGACCTCGTCGCGCCGGGCGTCTCGGTCGTCGGCGCCGACGCGCTCCACGACGAGGACGTCGTCGGTGAGAACGTCACCGTCGGGGTCATCGACAGCGGCTTCCGGGTCGGCCACCCCTCCGTCGTCGGTAGCGTCGGCTCCTACCGGTCCTTCGACGACGACTCGTCCGACGACTGGCGCCACGGGACCGCGGTGGCGAGCGTCGTCGCCGACACCGCACCCGGGGCGACGCTCCACCTCGCGTCCATCGGCGACACGACGACCGAAGCGGAGTACCGGGCGGCCGTCGAGTGGCTCGAGGAGGCCGGCGCCGACGTCATCGTCGACGCCGGGAGCTACTACGGTCAACCCGGCGACGGGACGGGGAGTATCGCCCACGTCGCCGCGGAGGCGGCCAACGAGACGGTGTTCGTCACCTCCGCCGGGAACCACGCCGAGCGCTACTGGCGGGGGAACCACACGCCCGACGACCCCGAGTGGGTCGAGTTCGACGACGACGTCGACGGCAACTACCTGAACGGCGGCGAACCCATCGAGGGGACCGTCTCGCTCACCCTCCGGTGGGACGAGTGGCCCGAGACCGAGACGGACTACGACATCTACCTCCTGCGCGAGCGCATCGGCGCGCGCGACGTCCCCGTCGCCACGGCGACCGGGCACGACGGCCGGCCGTTCGAACACCTGCAGACGACCGTCCCCGAGGGGCGGTACTACGTCGCGATACGGGGCGACGGCGTCGAGTCGTCGTCGACGCTCGAACTGTTCGGCAACCACGAACTCTACCACTGGACGACGGGCGGTCAGAGCGCCCCCGCGACGGCCCCCGGCGTGGTCACCGTCGGCGCGAGCGCGGACGGCGCGCTCCAGCCCTACAGCGTCCGCGACGGGGTGGACGTCGTCGCGCCGGACACCGTCGGCGCCGAACGCCTCGACGTCGAGGGCGGGACGTCCTTCGCCGCCCCCTACGTCGCGGGGGTCGCGGCGCTGCTCGTCGGCGAGCACCCCGACCTCCGGCCCGAGGAGGTTCGCGCGCTCCTCGCGGAGAACGCGACGGCCATCGAGACGGACGACGGCGAGTACGACTTCGGTCGGGTGAACGCCACGGCCAGTTTCGGCGCCGTGGCGGCGTAGCGGCGTAGGGGGCTACTCCTCGCGCGCCAGCAGACGACGGACGGACGACGTGCGGTAGGTCGTCGCCGCCGCGTCGACCCGGAAGAGGTAGACCGCGAGGACGAGCGCGATGGCCTCCGCCGTCTTCGCGGCCGTCTCGATGGGTTCGCCGACGAAGTGCTGGACGGTACTCACGAGGAGGCTGGCGTCGTGGGTGTGCCCGAGGCTGGTGTTGTGGACGACGAGCCACGCGACGATCTCCGCGAGCATGAGGGCCGCCGCCAGCGCGTAGGCCGTCCGGTAGGAGAGCAGTCCCGCCCACACCGCGAGGACGCCGACGACGATGGCGACGACGGAGAGGGCGATGAGCACCGTCGTCGTTCGGGGGGTGGCTCCCGACTGCAGCACCGCCGCGAGGTTCGGCGCGATGTCGGCGAGGTGGATCAGGGCGTCGAGGGCGAGCAACTGCAAGAGCAGTAGCCTGACGCCCGGGATGAGTCGCTGGTCCATGGAGAGGGTAACGAGCGGACGGGCAAATGGGTTTCAGGTTCCGACGGCCGGTGCGTCGACGGAGCGACGCCCGGCGGTCGGGCCGGTCTGTGTGTCGCGGGGGGGCCGGCTGCATCCTCGCGCACACTCGCGTGCGTGTGTCCGCGGACGCGCATCCGCCCGCAGTCGCCCGGTTTTCCGCCGCGAAACACCCGAAAGGGTTAGAACCCCGGTCGGCTTATCCCCGCGACATGACGCGGAGAGGTGGGTCCCCGTGGAGTTGATCATCACCGAGAAGGACAACGCGGCGCGACGCATCGCCGACATCCTCAGCGAGGGGGGCGCGAGCGTCGAGCGGCGCAACGGCGTCCCCGTCTACCGCTGGGGCGGGCGGCGCTGTATCGGCCTGTCCGGCCACGTCGTCGGCGTCGACTTCCCGCCGGAGTACGCCGACTGGCGCGACGTCCAGCCGGTGGAACTCGTCGACGCCGAGGTGGTGAAGACCGAGACCCAGGAGAACATCGTCGCGGCGCTGCGCTCGCTGGCGCGCGAGGCCGACAGCGCCATCGTCGCCACCGACTACGACCGCGAGGGCGAACTCATCGGCAAGGAGGCGTACGAACTCGTCCGCGAGGAGGCGGACATCCCCATCGAGCGGGTGCGCTTCTCCTCCATCACCGACCGCGAGGTGACGGGGGCGTTCGCCGACCCCGAGGAACTGGACTTCGACCTCGCGGCGGCCGGCGAGGCGCGCCAGATCGTGGACCTGATGTGGGGGGCGGCGCTGACGCGCTTCCTCTCGCTGTCGGCGAAGCAACTCGGCGAGGACTTCATCTCGGTGGGCCGGGTGCAGTCGCCGACGCTGAAGCTCATCGTCGACCGCGAGCGCGAGATAGAGGCGTTCGACCCCGAGGACTACTGGGAACTGTTCGCCGACCTCTCGAAGGACGAGGAGGCGTTCGAGGCGCAGTACTTCTTCGAGGACGAGGACGGCACCGAGGCCGAGCGCCTCTGGGAGGAGGCGACGGCCGACGCCGTCTACGACCACCTCCGGGGTGCGAGCGCGGCGACGGTCGAGTCGGTCCGCCGACGGACCCGGACCGACGACCCGCCCGCGCCGTTCAACACCACCCAGTACATCCGCGCGGCCGGGAGCCTCGGCTACTCCGCCCAGCGCGCGATGAGCATCGCGGAGGACCTCTACACCGCCGGCTACCTCACCTACCCGCGGACGGACAACACCGTCTACCCGGAGGACCTCGACGAGCGCGACCTGCTGGAGACGTTCGCGACCCACCCGCGCTTCGGCGAGGACGCCGAATCGCTCCTCGAACGCGAGGACATCGAGCCGACCAGCGGCGACAAGGAGACGACCGACCACCCGCCCATCCACCCCACCGGCGAGTTCCCCACCGAACTCTCCGACGACGAGTGGGAGGTGTACGAACTGGTCGTCCGGCGCTTCTTCGCCACCGTCGCCGACCCGGCGACGTGGGCGCACCTGCGCGTCGTCGCCGCCGTGCCGGGGGGCGAGACGGTCGAGGACTGCCGCCTGAAGGCCAACGGCAAGCGCCTCCTGGAGGAGGGCTACCACGCCGTCTACCCCTACTACTCGACCAGCGAGAACTACGTCCCCGAGGTCGAGGAGGGCGAGGAGCTGGCGATTCGCGAGGTGCGCCTCGACGCGAAGCAGACCCAGCCCCCCCGCCGGCGCGGGCAGTCCCGGCTCATCGAGACGATGGAGTCGATGGGCGTGGGGACGAAGGCGACCCGCCACGGCACCCTCCAGAAGCTCTACGACCGCGGCTACGTCGAGAACGACCCGCCGCGGCCGACGAAACTGGCAATGGGCGTCGTGGAGGCCGCCGAACGCTTCGCCGACCTCATCGTGAGCGAGGAGATGACCGCCCAGCTAGAGCGGGACATGACCGCCATCGCCGAGGGCGAGGCGACGCTCGACGAGGTGACCGACGAGTCCCGTGACATCCTCAAACGGGTGTTCGCGGACCTCCACGAGTCGCGCGAGGAGGTCGGCGAGCACCTCCGGTCGGCGCTGAAGGCGGACAAGATACTCGGCCCGTGCCCCGAGAGCGGGCACGACCTGCTCGTGCGCCGCTCGCGGTGGGGGTCGTACTTCGTCGGCTGTGACGGCTACCCCGACTGCGAGTACACCCTTCCCCTGCCGAACCGCGGCGAACCGCTGGTGCTCGACGAGACGTGCGAGGACCACGACCTCCGTCACGTGAAGATGCTCGCCGGGCGCAACACCTACACCCACGGCTGTCCGCAGTGCCAGGCCGAGGCGGCCGACGAGGCCGACGACGAAATAATCGGGACGTGTCCGGAGTGCGGCGAGGAGGAGGGCGGCGAACTCGCCATCAAGACCCTCCGGTCCGGGTCGCGGCTGGTCGGCTGTACGCGCTACCCCGACTGCGAGTACTCCCTGCCGCTACCCCGTCGCGGCGACATCGAGGTGACCGACGAGTTCTGCGAGGACCACGACCTGCCCGAACTGGTCGTCCACAACGGCGACGAGCCGTGGGAACTGGGCTGTCCCATCTGCAACTACGCGGAGTACCGCGCCCGGCAGGTCGCCCAGGCCATCGAGGACCTCGACGGTATCGGGAAGAAGACGGCGGAGAAGCTCGCGGCGGCGGGCATCGAGAGCCTGGAGGACCTGCAGTCGGCGGAGGCCGACACCGTCGCGGCTGAGGTCCAGGGCGTCAGCGCCGACCGTATCCGCGAGTGGCAGGCCCAGGCCCAGGCCCAGCGCGGTGCGAGCGCGGACTGAACGGACGGTCTCCCGTTCCGAAGGCGTTTTGTCCGGTGGTCGGAACGGAGAGGTATGAACGCGTGGGCTGATTGGGACCACATCGTAAAAGTCGACCCCGACAAGACCTTGCCGGAGGGCGTCACCTACGAGGACGTCTGTGCGACGGGGACCGACGCCATCGCCGTCGGCGGGACGATGGGCGTGACCGAGGAGAAGATGGCGCGGGTCGTCGACGCCTGCGCGACGTACGACGTCCCGGTGTACATCGAACCGAGCGGGACGTCCGTCGTCGTCCACGACGACGGCCTCGACGGCTACCTCATCCCCGTCGTGTTCAACGCGGGCGACGTGGCGTGGATCACGGGCGCGCACAAGGAGTGGGCGCGCCTCGACCACGACATCGACTGGGACCGCACGTTCACCGAGGCGTACATCGTGCTCAACGAGGACTCCTCGGTGGCGACCTACACCGAGGCGGACTGCGACCTCGACCCGGACGCGGTGGCCGCCTACGCGACGGTCGCCGAGCGCATGTTCGGCCAGGACATCGTCTACATCGAGTACTCGGGGACGCTCGGCGACACGGCTCACGTCGCCGCGGCCCACGACGCGCTCGACGAGGCGACGCTGTTCTACGGCGGCGGCGTCCACGACTACGACTCCGCACACACGATGGGCCAGCACGCGGACGTCGTCGTCGTCGGCGACCTCGTCCACGACGAGGGCATCGATGCGGTCGAGGCGACCGTCCGCGGCGTGCGCGACGCGAAGCAGGTCCCGCAGTAGACGGCGACGACCACACAGCCCCGACCCGGCCGAACCTGTCGGCGGTAAGGTTATTGACAATAGAGGACAGAACACCGACCAATGAGCGTCGTCGCCGCATACCGCACGGCATCCCCGAACCTCGTCCTCGCGAGCGCGGTGTCGGCCGTCCCGTCGGTCACGGTCGAGGTCACGCGCTCGGTCCCCACCGACGGCGACCGCCCCCGCCTGTTCTTCTGGGTCGACGGCGGCGGTGACGGTGACCTGACCGCCTTCGAGACGGCGATGGAGGAGGACGCGACCGTCACCGACGTGGAAGCGGTCTGTGAGACCGACGGGGCACGGCTCTACCGCGCGCAGGTGACGCGCGCCGCGAGGGTGTACGCCGAGGCGGACTGGTCCGACGTGGAGGCCCGTCACTACGGGACGTGGTTCGAGGAGGGGTGGTGGTACGGCGTCACGCGGTTTCCCGACCGCCGGACGCTCGCGGGCTACCGGGCGTTCCTCGACCAGGTCGGGGTGCGGTTCGAACTGCTCGACCTGTTCGAGTCGACGGACGCGAGCGCCGACTACGGCCTGACGGCGCGTCAGCGCGAGACGCTGGAACTCGCCCACGAGAACGGGTTCTTCGAGATTCCCCGTCGGTCGACGATGGGCGACATCGCCGAGGCGTTCGACGTCTCCGAACAGGCCATCAGCCAGCGCCTCCGCCGGGGGTACGCCCGGCTCGTCGAGTCCGCGCTCATCGAGTAAATCGACCGATTTTAACTTACCCGGCGAAAACGGGGCGGCATGGAGAACCGAACGTACACCGCGGACGCCGAGCCGGGCGACGACGTCACCGTCGCCGGCTGGGCGCACGAGCTCCGCGACCTCGGCGGCATCGCCTTCCTCATCCTCCGGGACAAGACGGGCAAGATACAGGTCAAGTTCGCCAAAGACGAGATGGACGACGACCTCGTGGAGACCGGCACGGGCGTCTCCCGGGAGTCGGTCGTGAAGGTCGTCGGGCACGTGGAGGAGGAACCGCGCGCGCCGACGGGCGTCGAGGTCGTCCCCGAGTCCGTCGAGGTCGTCGCCCCCGCCGACCCCGAACTCCCCCTCGACCCCTCGGGGAAGGTCGGCGCCGAACTGCCGACCCGCCTCGACAACCGCACGCTCGACCTCCGGCGCGACGAGCCGAAGGCCGTCTTCGAGATTCGCGCCGAAATCCTCCGGGCCGTGCGCGAGTACTTCCGCGAGGTCGACGCGACGGAGATCAACACGCCGAAGATCGTCGCCACCGGGACGGAGGGCGGCACTGAGCTGTTCCCCATCACCTACTTCGGGGAGGAGGCGTTCATGAACCAGAGCCCGCAGCTGTTCAAGCAGCTGATGGTCGGCTCCGGCCTCGAGCGGGTGTTCGAAATCGGCCCCATCTTCCGCGCCGAGGAGCACAACACGCCCCGCCACCTGAACGAGGCGACCTCCATCGACTTCGAGAGCGCCTTCGCCGACCACCGGGAGGCGATGGACGTCTGTGAGGGCGCCGTGCGCGCCGCCTACGAGGCGGTCGCCGAGAACTGCGCCGCGGAACTCGAGGTGCTGGGGCTCGACGACGAGTTCGAGGTCCCCGAGGAGGCGTTCCCCCGCCTCTCCTACGAGGAGGCCATCGAGCGCATCAACGCGACGGGCGAACTCGACGACCAGCTCGTCTGGGGCGACGACCTGCCGACCGAGGGCGAGAAGGCCCTCGGGCGGGACGTCGGCGGTCACTACTTCATCACCGACTGGCCGAGCGAGATCAAGCCGTTCTACATCAAGGACCACGACGACGACTCGGCGCTCTCGACGGGCTTCGACATGATGCACCCGCGCATGGAACTCGTCTCGGGCGGGCAGCGCGAACACCGCCACGACCAGCTCGTCGCCGGGTTCGAACAGCAAGGCCTCGACCCCGAATCCTTCGAGTACTACACGAAGATGTTCCGCTACGGGATGCCTCCCCACGCGGGCTTCGGGCTGGGCGGCGAGCGCCTCGTCATGACGATGCTCGGGCTGGACAACATCCGCGAAGCCGTCCTCTTCCCGCGGGACCGCCAGCGGCTGAGTCCGTAGGCGCGAACCGGTCGGTCGCACTCGGTTTTCGAACGGTGAGGGAGGAGAGGTCAGTCGAGCGCCGGGTCGAACAGGTCCTCGACGCGGCAGTCGAAGTGCGCCGCGAGCTTGAACGCCAGTTCGAGCGACGGGTCGTAGCGTTCGCGCTCGATGGCGTTGATGGTCTGGCGGGTGACGCCGACGGCGGCCGCGAGGTCGGCCTGGCTCATCCCGACGTCGCCGCGGCGTTGGCGGAGCGCGTTGTTCATCGTCCAGAGCGGACCCACGCGTAGGCGACGCCGAAGACGACGTACACCGAGACGTAGGCGTAGAGCGCGGGCCAGACGGCGGCGGGGACCGCGTAGTCGCTCACCAGCGGGAGGACGCGCGCGGCCGACGCGCCGACGACCAGCACCGGCGCGAGGGCGAGGAGGGCGAGCTGGCTGGCGCGGCGTTCGAGCGCCCGGTCTCGCTCGTCGAACAGGGTGACGGACGTGCCGAACCAGACGGCGAGGAAGCCGAGGACGCCCAGCCAGTAGACGGCCTCGCCGGCGAGTGGGTAGTCGAGGACTCTGAGCGCGAGGCTGAGGCCGACGCCGCCGAGGAGGGAGCCGACCATCAGCCGGCGGTAGCGGCGTTGCTTGGAGAGCCGATTCGTCGCGGGGGGGACGGTTCGATTCTGGGTCATGGCGAGGTGTAAAGCGGACGGTCCGTAAAGCACGCTTTACAGTAAAGGACACTTTACACAGCGATATAACGCTGTCGGTAGATACGAAATCCGATATGAACACATCGATGAGCGGTTCGGAGTCCTCTTCACGTCCGGAACAGTCCCCGTAGCGAGGGACCGGCGATTGCTGCCGTAATGACCGTAAGATTACAAGTGCGTCCGGGGCCTCTCGGTACGTATGGTCGTACCAACCCCACCGTTCACCGTCGTCGGGCCGCTCCAGGCCGACGACCTCGTCGCGGAGGCGCTGTCGAACGCGCTGCTCGCGAGTTCGCTCTGGCTGAACGTGGCGCTGATGGGGGTCGCGTTGCTCCTGTTCACCTACCTCGGGCGCGGGGTGACCGACGAGTACGCCCGTCTCATCCTCGTCGCCACCATCGGCATCCCCGCGGTGTCCATCGCGAGCTACCTCGGCCTCATCAGCGGCCTGACGGTCGGTGTCGTCGACATCCCCGGTCGAGGCGAGTCGGTGACGCTGTGGGGGCGCTACCTGACGTGGACGTTCTCGACGCCGCTCATCCTCGTGGCGCTCGGGCTGTTGGCGGGGACGAACGTCACGAAGCTGTTCACCGCCGTCGTCTTCGACGTGGCGATGTGCGTGACCGGACTGGCGGCCGCGATGACCTCGCGGGCGCTGTGGCTCCGCTGGGCGTGGTTCGCGCTGAGCACCGCGTTCTTCCTCGTCGTCCTGTACGTGCTCCTCGTCGAGTGGCCGCGCGACGTGGCCGACCAGGACCCGTCGGTGCAGCGGCTGTTCGGACGGCTGAAGTACCTGACCACGGTGCTCTGGGTCGGCTACCCGGTCGTCTGGGCGCTCGGCACCGAGGGACTGGCGCTGTTCGGGACGGGGGCCACCGGCCTCGCGGCGACCTCGTGGCTGTACACCCTCCTCGACGTGGGCGCGAAGTTCGTCTTCGCGCTGTTGCTCGTGCGGTTCCTCGCCACCGAACGACCCGTCGTCACCCGGCACGGCCTCGACCGGGAGCGGGCAGAACCGGCCGACGACTGAGCGGACCGCTCACGCGGTCGTGACCGTCCCGAGCACTTTCTCACCGTACTCCTTCGTCGTGAGGACGCCGCGCTCGTACTCGTCGACCCACGCGGCGAGCACCGCGTACTCCCCGACCGGCTCCCCCTCGAAGAAGGTCGTGGCGGAGAGCGTCCGGCGGTCGTCGGCACCCCCGACGTACGCGGCGTAACAGCCGGCGACGACGCCGAGGGGGTCGGCGAGTCCCCCGTCGTCGAAGGGGTGGTCGAGCGCGAGGTAGCCGTCGTTCGATTCGAGGCGTTCGACGACTACGTCGCGCTCCTCGAGGGCCGTCCGGAACGCGTCGAGGTCGGCTATCGTCACCGGCGCCGACTCGACCCCCCGCTTCACGATGTCGGTCTTCTCCGTCACCGGGAGGTCGGGGACGAGGCCGCTCACCGGACGCGAGTCGCTGACGGACTTCGGCGCCCCCTCGGCCGGCCCCTGCGCCCGGTCGAGACAACCGGCACCGCCGACGAGGCCGGCGAGCGCGAGGGTGACGAACGTGCGTCTTCGCATTCGAGGGGAGTCACGCGGGGGCCGCAAAAACCTGTGCCACGCGTCTGCGCCCGGGCGTCACGTCGGCTCGAAGCTATTTCAGCCCCCCTCGAGTAGCGCTCGACATGGCGCTCTCTCAATACGAAATCGCCCTCGTCGTCGCCGGCGTCGTCCTTCTCGGTGTGGTGGTGCTCTCCCGGGTCGTCGCCGACCGACCCATCTCGCTGCCGATTCTCTACGTCGCCTTCGGTGCCGCCCTCTTCGGCCTCCCGCTCGGCTTCCCGGCGCCGAACCCCCTCGAACACGGCGAGGCCGCCGAGCGACTCACCGAGTTCGGGGTCATCGTCGCGCTGATGGGTGCGGGGCTGAAACTCGACCGCCACCCCGGGTGGCCGGAGTGGGCCTCGACCGTCCGCCTGCTCGCGGTGACGATGCCCCTGACCATCGCCGCGGCGATGGCGCTCGGCTGGAGCGTCCTCGGTCTCACGGTCCCGACGGCGATGCTACTGGGGGCGGTCCTCGCCCCGACCGACCCCGTCCTCGCCTCGGAGGTGGAGGTCGAGGAGCCGACGGAGGGCGAGGAGGACGAACCGACCCCCCACGTGGAGGGGATGGGCGACGAGGTGCGCTTCGCGCTCACCTCCGAGGCGGGACTGAACGACGGCCTCGCCTTCCCCTTCACCTACCTCGCTATCCTGTTCGCGCTGGTCGGCCTCGCACCCGTCGACTGGGCGGGCGAGTGGGCGCTCGTCTACGTCGGGTACAAGGGAGTCGTGGGCGTGGCCGGCGGGGCGGCCCTCGGCTGGCTACTGGCGCGACTGGTCTTTCGCTTCGGCGCGGAGACGCCGCTCGCGCGCTCGCTCGCCGGCCTCGAAGCCCTCGCCGGAACGCTCCTCGTCTACGGCGCCGTCGAGTTCGTCGGCGGCTACGGCTTCCTCGCCGTGTTCGTCGCCGCCGTCTCCCTCCGCGACTACGAGCGCGAACACGAGTACAACGACGCGCTCCACGACGTCGCCGAGCTGGTCGAGTACCTCCTGATGGTGACAATCATGGTGCTGCTCGGCGGCGCGCTGGCGACCGGCCTCCTCGAGCCGCTCACGGCGGAGGCGGCGCTCGTCGGCCTCGCCGTCGTCCTCGTCGTCCGTCCGCTGGCCGGCCTCGTCGGCCTGCTCGGCTTCGACCGTTCGGCCGGCGAGCGCGGTGCCATCGCCTTCTTCGGTATCCGGGGTATCGGGTCGTTCTACTACCTCGCCTACGCGCTCAACAGCGCCCCGTTTCCGCAGGCAGACCTCGTCTGGGCGCTGGTCGGCTTCGTCGTCCTCGTCTCGGTCGTCCTCCACGGCGTCACGGCGACGCCGGTCATGAACCGCCTCCAGGGAACGCAGCAGGGGTGAGGAATCGACTCGGGTCCGGATACAGTCTCGCGCGGCGAAACCGGCCAGCGCATGGCCAAGGTTCACAGTCGTCGGGGCCCCCTCGTCGATTGGGGTGACGGAAATACTCGTGTGTGCCATCCGCCCCCACAGCGTCGTGCTCATCACCGGGTCGGGGCCCGTGCCAGTCCCGACCCGTGCCGACCCGCGCCGGACCGTCGTCGGTCCGGGCGGTCGGACGTTTTTCGTGCCGTCACTTCGACAGTGACTTTCAGGCCCCTCGTGTAGTCGCCCCATGGGAGACGAGCGCCCCGGGAGCGCGGGCGAACACGACCTGCAGGAGCGGTTCGGGACCGAAGCACGCGCCGAGTCCTTCTACGACGACAGCATGCACGAGTCGCTGACCCCCCGGATGCAACGGTTCGTCGGCGAGCGCATCCTCTTCTTCCTCGCGACGGCCGACGCCGACGGCCGGACCGACTGCTCGCCGCGCCTCGGCCCTCGCGGGTTCGTGAACGTGCTCTCGTCGTCCCGCCTCGCGTACCCGGAGTACCGGGGCAACGGCGTCCACGCCTCGCTCGGCAACGTCGAGGAGAACCCCTACGCCTCGCTCACGTTCGTCGACTGGTGGGAGAGCACGGTCGGTCTCCACGTCAACGGGCGGGCGACCCTCCACGACGACATCCCGGAGGCGGTCGACCCCTCGGGGACCGACCGGCGGAAGGTGTGGGTGAGCGTGGAGGTGGAGGAGGCGTACGTCCACTGCGCCAAGCACCTGCCCCGTCTCGGCATCGAGTCGTTCGACCCGCCGTGGGGGACGGACGACGAAGCGGCGAAGAAGACCGGCTTCTTCGACGGGGACGAACTGTAACATTCAAGCGCGACAGCGGCGGAGTCGGGGACGGAACTATGACCGAGCGCGCGTTCGTCCCCGGCCACGTCACCGGCTTCTTCAGTGCCCACCCGAACGACGACCCCCTGGTAGCGGGGTCGCGCGGGGCGGGACTCGCGCTCTCGGACGGCGTCCAGGTCGCCGCGACGCCCGCAGAGGAGACGACGCTCGCGGTCAACGGCGAGCGCGTCGAGATGGCCGCCGTCGCGAACGTCCTCGACGGTTTCGCCGTCGACGCCCGCGTCGAGTGCGAGACGGTACTCCCCGTGAGCGCCGGGTTCGGCGTCTCGGGGGCGTGCGCGCTCGGGACCGCCCTCGCGCTCGACGCGCACGCGCCCGACCACCCCGACCTCACCCCCCGGACCGAGAACGAACTCGTCGCGCTCGCGCACGCCGCCGAAGTCGAAGCCGGCACCGGACTGGGTGACGTGGTCGGACAGGCCCGCGGGGGCGTCCCGCTGCGCCTCGAACCGGGCGCACCGCCCCACGGCCGCCTCGACGGCCTCCCCGCCCGCCCCGAGGTCGAGTACGTCACCTTCGGCGGCCTCGACACCGCCGAGATACTCACCGGCGACACGGCCGCGCTCACCCGCGCGGGGGAGGCGGCCCTCGACCGCCTGCTCGACGACCCGAGCGCGGGGACGTTCATGGCCGCCTCACGGACGTTCGCGCGAGAGGCCGGCCTGCTGACCGACCGGGTGGCGACGACCATCGAGGACGTCCAGGACGCCGGCGGAGAGGCGGCGATGGCGATGCTCGGCCGGACCGTCTTCGCCCTCGGTTCGGGGCTCTCGGACGCGGGCTACGACGCCCGGCGGTGTTCGGTGACGAGCGGCGCGCGGCGCTGACCCCGGAGCGCGGCGCTTTTCACCGCCTCTCGCAAACCCCGCCCATGAGCGACATCGAGGTACCGGAGAGCCACCCGCGCTACCTCTCGCTGTTGACGCGCCACCGCATCGAGGCGGGCGTCGAGAAGGGCATCACGAGCATGCAGGGCCTCATCGCGGAGGGGCGCGGGGAGGCGTTCGACTACCTCCTCGGCGAGCGGACGCTCGACAGCGCCGACGCGGCCGAACGCGCCGCCGCCGCCCACCTCCTGTTGGCGCGCCATCCCGTGATTTCCGTCAACGGGAACGTCGCGGCACTCTGCCCCGGCGAGCTGGTCGAGCTGGCCGAGGCGACGGGGGCGGACCTCGAGGTGAACCTCTTCAACCGGACCGACGAGCGCGTCCGGGCCATCGCCGACCACCTGCGCGAGCACGGCGCCGAGGCCGTGAAGGGACTGACCGCGGACGCACGCATCCCCGGACTCGACCACGAGCGCGCGAAGGTGGACGCCGACGGCATCTACGACGCCGACGTCGTGCTCGTCCCGCTGGAGGACGGCGACCGGGCGGAGGCGCTCGGCGCGATGGGGAAGACGGAACTCGTCGTCGACCTCAACCCCCTCTCGCGGTCGCCACAGGTGGCGGCCGTCCCCATCGTGGACAACGTCCTGCGGGCGATTCCGAACGTGACGGCGCACGCCCGCGACCTCGCGGACGCCGAGCGCGAGGAACTGGCGGCCATCGTCGAGGCGTTCGACCGCGAGGCGGCTCTCGCGGACGCCGAGCGCGCCATCCGGACGGGCGGCGACCGCGCGGACGGAGGGTGAGGGAGCGTCGTCGGAGGTCGGTGATACGCGGCGGGACGTTCGGGCGGTCCTCGCGCTCTTCCTCCCGGTCGGTGCCGACCGGGAGGAACGGTACGCGCGCCGCGAGTCGGTCGAGCGGGTCCGCGAAAAGCGGTGATAGAGTCGGCAGAGGCGTCCTCTGAACGGTCGTCGGTACGGTGACGCGACGGCGCAGGAAACGTGTCCTCGTCGGGTGGCGAGGGTTCAAGTAGCGGAGCGCGACCAGGTCCGCCGTGTCCTGACCGCTCGGCGCGAGGCGTCCCGCGGGAGTACGGCACAGCGCCTCGCGCTCGGCCCCGTGCCGTCTGTCAGCCCTCCCAGTCGGCCTGCACAGCGACGCGTCGCCTCCTCAAAACGCCCCTTCCAGTCGGTCGAACCCCTCCTCGAGGCGCTCCAGCGAGTTGGCGAACGAGAGGCGGAGCGAGCCCTCGCCGGCCTCGCCGAAGCCCGTCCCGGGCGCGAGGACGACGCCGTGGTCGGTGAGCAGTCGCTTCGCGAGCGGGAGGCTCTCCTCGTCGGTGTCGGGTTCGAGGAAGGCGTAGAACGCCCCCTCGGGCATGGGCGCGGAGACCCCGTCGAGCCCCGCGATGCGGTCGACGACGTAGTCGCGGCGCTCGCGGAACGCCTCGTACATCCGCTCGGTCGGTTCCTGCGGCCCGGTGAGCGCCGCGAGCGCGGCGTGCTGGGAGACGCTCGACGTACACGAGGTGGTCGACTCGCGCACCTTCGTCGCCTCGTCGACGACCGACCGGTCGCCGGCGAGCCACCCCACCCGCCAGCCGGTCATGGCGTGTGACTTCGAGCACGACCCCACGGTGAGCACGTGCTCCGGGTGGCCGGTCAGCGCCGCGATGCCCGTCGGGTCGGCGTCGTAGGTGAGCGCGGCGTACACCTCGTCGGCGAGGACGTAGGCGTCGTGGTCGGCCGCCGCCTCGACGACCGCCCGGACGGGGTCGGGGTCGAACACCCGCCCGGTGGGGTTCGACGGCGTACAGAGGACGACCACGTCCGTCGCCGGCCCCATGGCCTCGATGACGCGGTCGGCGTCGAGGTCGAAGGGGTACGCGAGCGGGACTTCCACGGGCGTCGCGTCGGCGAGGCGCGCCTGCGTGAAGTAGTTCGGCCACGCGGGCGAGGGAATCACCACCTCACTGCCCGGGTCGGCGGTACAGAGCATCGCGAGGTGGAGCGCCTCCATCCCGCCGGTCGTGACCATCACCTCGTCGGGGTCGTGGCGGACGTCGTACTCGTCGGCGAGCGTCCGCGCGATGGCCGTCCGGAGTGCCGGCAGGCCGGCGTTGGTGGTGTAACTCGTGTGGCCGGCGCGAGCGGCCGCGCTCGCAGCCTCGGTGACGTGGGTCGGCGTCTCGAAGTCCGGTTCCCCTACTTCCAATCGGACCAGGTCGCGGTCGTCGGTCGCCTCGGCGAGGTCGAACATCAGGCGGATCGGCGAGCGCTCGCACGCACGGACCCGCGCGGTCGGTTGCATGGAGAGCCCTCGGAGCGGGTGGACAAAAGTCACCTGACCGGGGCAGTCCCCGCCCCGTACCGGACGCCACGCCCTGTCGACCGCGACCACGCCACAACACCTAACTACCACAAGCGAATACTACCGAGTGGTATGAGCGAAAGCGAACACACGCCGTTCAGTGCGGCGAGCGAGGCGGACGTGACGCGAGCCATCGGTCAGGAGTGGACCGAGGAGTTCATGGACTTCTCCGACTCCGACGTCATCGTCGTCGGGGGCGGCCCGTCGGGGCTGGTCGCCGCGCGCGAACTCGCCGAACGCGGTGTGAAGACGATGGTCGTCGAGAAGAACAACTACCTCGGGGGCGGCTTCTGGCTCGGCGGGTTCCTGATGAACAAGGTGACGGTGCGCTCGCCGGCCCAGGAGGTCCTCGCCGACCTCGACGTGGACCACCGCCCGGCGCGCGACACCGAGGGACTGTACGTCGCGGACGGGCCGCACGCCTGCAGCGCGCTCATCAAAGCCACCTGCGACGCGGGTGCGAAGGTACAGAACATGACGGAGTTCACCGACATCGTCATCCGCGAGGACCACCGCGTCGGGGGCATCGTGATGAACTGGACGCCGGTCCACGCCCTGCCGCGGGAGCTGACCTGCGTCGACCCCATCGCCGTCGAGGCGGACCTCGTCATCGACGCGACGGGCCACGACGCGATGGCGGTCACCAAACTCGACGAGCGCGGCGTCCTCGACGCGCCGGGCATCCAGGACGCCCGCGAGCGCGGGACCGTCATGGACGGCACCGATGACGGCCAGTACGGCGCGCCCGGTCACGACTCGCCCGGCCACGACTCCATGTGGGTCGGCAAGAGCGAGGACGCCGTCGTCGAGCACACCGGCCTCGCGCACGACGGCCTCGTCGTGACGGGCATGGCCGTCGCCACGACCTACGGCCTCCCGCGGATGGGGCCGACCTTCGGGGCGATGTTGCTCTCGGGCAAGCGCGCCGCACAGGTCGCCCTCGACGAACTCGACGTCGAAGCGGACCCGGTCGAACTCACCTCGCGGGCGCCCGCTGACGACTGACCGCCATGGAGCGCGTCAGCCTCTACCCCGCGCCCACGACCGAGGCCGACGCCGACGCCATCGCCGCGTGGCTCCGCGAGCGAGTCGACGCCGAGGTGTCCGTCCGCGAGCGCTTCCTCGACGGCGCGGACGAGGCGCTCGCCCGCGAGTTCGCCCGGGCGCGGGTGCTG
Source organism: Halomarina ordinaria (assembly GCF_030553305.1). Lineage (NCBI taxonomy): Archaea > Methanobacteriati > Methanobacteriota > Halobacteria > Halobacteriales > Natronomonadaceae > Halomarina > Halomarina ordinaria. Next base: position 1,596,855 of record NZ_JARRAH010000001.1, read on the forward strand.
TCGCCGTACGACCGGGCGACGGGTAGCGAGATGCTCGGTGTCGTCCGCTACGAGGAGCGAGCGCTCTCGCACCCCGAGCGGGCGGGCGGCGTCATCTACGACGGGGTGGCAGTCCAGGACGCGCTCAGGGAGCGTCTCCCACCCAAAGAGCGGTCGCTCGACCACGCACACGTCGTCCTGCTCGACCGGGTGCTCGGGACGTGGGGCGCCCACGACGGACGGTGGCACAAGCGCGTGACCGTCCTCGGTCAGCCGGCACTGCTCTCGGTGCCCGGACTGTACGAGGCGCCGGCGAAGCCGGAGGACTACTACCGCGAGCAACAGCGCCACGCCCTCCGGAGTGGTGACGCGCCGCCACGCGAAGTGCTGGAACGCGAGGTCCAGGGGTCGTTCCTCGTCGAGGACGACCCGCGGACGACCGACGCGCTCCGCGGCTACGCGCTGCAGGCCGTCCACTACCTCGAGACGGGGGAGGCGTTCTGCGAGGACGAGCGCTGTCGCCTCCACAACCCCCACCGACAGGAGGGTGTGGTACGGGCACAGCTCCGCGACCCGGCGTTCTGTCCCGTCCACGAGCGACGGTACGGGTGAGAGAAGGGGTGTCGACGCGTGTCGAGCGTGGACTCACTCCTCGGCGGCGAACAGGTCGTCGACCGCGGCCTGCGCCGCGAGCGCCGCGTCGTCGGCGACCTGCTCGGGGTCGGCCGGCTCGGCCGGCGCGTTGAGGTAGACGTCCACCTCGAGGACGCCCTCCTCGAACGTCACCGTGACGTCGAGGTCACGTACCTCGGATTGCTTGTACCGCGAGAAGACGACGCCCTCGGCGGCGTCGCTCGCGGCCTCGACCACCTCCTCGTCGGTCGGCATCGGCTCAGTCGCCGCCCATGCCGGGACCCTGGGGTCCCTGCGGGCCGGACGGGCCGCCGCCGAGCATCTGCTGGAGGTCGCTCTGCAGTTCCTCGAACTGCTGCTGGACGCGCTCTTCCTGCTTGTCGAGCGTCTCGACGCGAATCTCCAGGCTGTCGACCTTGTCCTCGAGGCTCTCGACGGCCTCGTCGTACTCGGTCTTGACGAGCAGTTCGCCGACCTCGCGGTACATCGTCGTGTCCTCGTCGACGTCCTCGAGCTGGTCGAGGGCGGCGCGGGACTCCGAGAGCGTCGTCTCGGCCTGCTGTTTTTGTGCGGCGACCTGCTGTGCGGTCTCCTGGAGACCCTGGAGTTCTTCGATCTTCTCCTGGGCCTCCGGCGGAAGGTTACCCTGCATGGGTCCGTCGAGGGGACGACGACGCAAAAAGGCACGGCATTCGACGCTCCGTGTGTATCGTCCCCGTGGCGGGAGTACCGGGTGTGACAGCCGCGATTCTACGCCGTGTCCTCGGAGGGCTCGCGCGCCCCGTCACGACGCGGTTCCGAGAGGCCCTCCGCGACCTCGACGAGCGTACACCAGGTGTTGAGACCGGCGCGGAGCGCCACGAGGTCGTCGGCGACGACGTCGACCGCGAGCGTCGCACCGTCGCGTCGAACCGTCGCACGGGTGCGGTCGCCCGCTATCTCGCCGACCTCCTGTCGGACGCAGCGCTCGACGAGGCGCGCGCGGTCCGGCGACTCGTACTCGAACTCCAGGAGAACGCGGTGCGGGGCCGACGACGCCACGCCGGCTAGTGGACGTCTATCTCTTTGATGTCGCCGCCGCGCTCCTTCAGCAGGACGCGGTGGCCGCAGTACGGACAGCGGACGCCGCCGTACTCGTCGAGTTCGACGTCGCGCTTGCAGCGAGAACACTTGTAGCTCATGCGGGTAGTAGGGTAGTATCGGGTCGTCGTACTTAGGTTACTCGTCGTCCTCGGAGAGGGCGGCGCGAATCGAGCGTCGGACCGTGCGGCCGCCGGGGGTGACGGGGCGGTAGGCGCCGCCGGCGAACTTCTCGCCGGTCTCCTCGTTGACCCAGATGCCCGTCCCGACGCGCTTGACGGCGTCGCCGTCGACTTTCGAGTTGCGCGTGTCCTCTTCGATCTCGGCGACGCGACGGCGGGCGACGCGGCCGTAGCGCGCGCCGAAGCGACCCGCACTGCCCGTTCGTCCCTTCTTCTTGGCCATGATACGCGTCGGTACCGCCGACAGAGGTATAAATCCGTTGAGTCGCCGGCGGGACGGCCGTCCGGACCGTGACTCGACCCCTCATTCCTGGAGGTCCGCCTCCCGGAGCCACTCGTTCAGGTCGTCGCGGACGCGCTCGCCCGTCTCGCGGTCGTAGGCGGTGGTGACGACGCGGTTCTCCTGGACGCTGGAGCCGTCGCGCAGGAGCATCCGGACGTTGCCGTTCCCGTCGGCGCGGGTCGCCTTCGCCCGGACGCCCGTGCGCGACCCGGAGCCGCCGGCGTCGATGGGACCCGGTATCAGTTTCTTCACGTGCGGGTGGCCGGCGACGGTCTCGACCGCGCGTCGACCGTCACGGCCACCGATGAGCGTGCTGTGGGCGCCGCCGAGTTTCGCCGCGGGCGGCTTCTCGACGGTCTCCAGCGCCGGCTTCCCCCGACGCTCGACGACGGCCGCGACGGGGTCGTCGCCCTCGACGCGGTAGAACGGGAAGTGGACCTGCTCGCGGACGGCGCCCAGCACCTCGCGGTCCCCGGTGGCGTACACCTCCTCGGGGCGCTTTCGGACGAGGTCGTCGGCGACGAGGCCAGCGAAGTTGCGTAACTCGGTCGACTCGCGCTCGCCCTCCTCGGGCGTGGTCGTCACCTCGCGCGTTCCGACGACGTCGTCGTCGAGGAGGGCGGTCATCCGCGCGCGCTCGCGGCCGAGTTCGAGGACGACCGTGTCGGCGTTGCGCGTCCGGCAGACGAGGCAGTAGTCCCCCGGCCGGTCGAGGTCGCTCGCGCACTGCCGACAGCTCATGTCCCCGGACACTCGCGCTGGAGGTATAACTGGCCTGTTCCGCGCTCACCGCATCGACGCCGGGTCGACCTTCAGGAACTCCCGCATGAGGACCGTCGCGTAGGACCCCGACGGGAGCGCGAACGAGAACGTCAGCGGGTCCTCGCGCACGTCGAGGGCCGTCGTCAGCAGTACCGCCCGACGGGTGCCCGTCGAGCCGAACTCCCCCTCGCGGTCGAAGTCGGCGGGGGCGAGGTCCGCGTCGTCGAGGACGGCCCGTTCGATGTCGCCCTGCTCGCCGCCCGCGAGTTCGGTCTCCGTGCCGACGAGCGGCGCGGTGACGAACGCCCGGCCGCGCTCGCAGTGGCGCGTCACCGTCTCGACGCGCTCCTCGGTGACACGCTGGCTGCGGTTCGCGTCCGGTTGTCCCTCCCCGTCGGCGAAACAGACCACGTCGCCTGCGACTGGACAGTGGAAGGGGAGGCCGCGCTCCAGTCGCGCCGAGAGCATCCGGTTGAAGAGGTACGACTGGGCTGCGTTGACGAACAGGCGCTGGATGTTGTTCGGCGCCGTCTCCAGCGCGCCGCGGAAGTCCTCGGGGGCCTCGCCGCCGTTCTCGGTGAGGCGGTGGACCATCGCGCGCTCGTAGCCGAGACGCGTCGGGAGGCGGTCGAGCGCGCCCGCCCAGTCGCGCGTCTCCTCGGCGTAGGTTCGCGCCTCGCGGGTCGACTCCGGTTCGCGCTCGCTGGGGTTGCCGACGTAGGCGAGGACCGCCCCCTCCCAGTCGCCGCGCGCGATGGCGAGTCCGACCTCGTGGGTGACCGGTCGGCGCGTCCCGAAGCGCTGCTGACCGAAGACGTTCGGGACGGCCACCGTCTCCCCGTCACCGAACTCGCGGAGGGCGTCGACGACGGCGGGGACGTTCTCGGGGCGCTCGGGGTCGCGGACGACGACGTCGAACTCGTTGCCCCGGAGGTCGCCGAAGAGGACGGGCCGCCCGGTCCGCCCGAGCACCTCGACGCTCGCGCCGCGCACGTCCGGGAGGTCGGGCGCGTCGAGCCAGCGCACCGAGAACAGTTGCGTGGTGAGCGCGCGTTTGTCCTTCGTGCCGGCCCACGAGAAGCGCTCGCGGCTGACGCCGAGGCGGTCGGCGAGGACGGCGACGTAGTCGTTGGTGTCCCAGTTGCGCAACGTGGCCCGGAAGACGACGTGCGGGTACGCCCCCGGGTCGGCGTCGACCGGCTCGACGTCGACCGCCTCGCGCTCTCTCACCCGGAAGTCCTCCGGCGACTCGCGCAGGCGCCCGCCGACGCCGTCGGCGTCGCTCACGTAGTGGTCGATACCGACCGCGCGCTCGACGGGGTGTGCCGGCCGCATCAGTGCCCGTCCCCCGTCGCCGAGCCCAGGTACATACGCGCCGTTCACGACCCGCGGGTATGTGCTCCCCGGTTCCCGGTTCCGGACGACGGGTGCCGCGAGCGGCCACGCCTGCTGGCTTCGACGGGGCTTTTGGCGCGCGCCCCGAAGTCGCGTCGAATGTCGGACCTGTTTACGCCGCTCACGCTGCGCGAGACGGAGATACCCAACCGCGTCATGGTGTCGCCGATGTGTCAGTACTCCTGCGACGGCGACGGCCTGGCGACCGACTGGCACCACGTCCACCTCGGGTCGCGCGCCGTCGGTGGCGCGGGCATCGTGATGACGGAAGCGGCGGCGGTCGATTCAGTGGGACGCATCTCGCCCCAGGACCTCGGCATCTGGAGCCAGGAGCACGCCGACGCGCTCGCACCCACCGTCGAGTTCGTGCGCGAGCAGGGGTCGGTGCCGGCCATCCAGCTCGCCCACGCCGGGCGCAAGGCCGCGACCCACCGCCCCTTCGCCGACGAGTCGGGGCCGGTCCACGGCACCGAGGGCTGGACGCCCGTCGGCCCCACCGACGTGCCCTACCCCCACGACGACCCCCACGAGGTCGACGCCCTCGACCAGGCGGGTATCGAGGCGGTCATCGAGGACTTCCGGCGCGCGGCCGAACTGTCGCTCGACGCCGGGTTCGAAATCGCCGAAGTCCACGGCGCGCACGGCTACCTGCTCCACGAGTTCTACTCGCCGGTCACGAACACCCGGGAGGACGACTACGGCGGCGACTACGCCGGTCGAACCCGTCTGATTCGGGAGGTGACCGCCGCCGTCCGGGAGGTGTGGCCCGACGACAGGCCCGTCTTCGTCCGCCTCTCGGCGACCGACTGGCTCCCCGACCGCGAGTCGTGGACCGTCGACGACACCGTCCGCCTCTCGGCGGACCTGAAGGAGGTCGGCGCGGACCTCGTCGACGTCAGCGGCGGTGGCATCCACCCCGACCAGCGGATACCGGGGACGGGTGCGCACTACCAGGTGCCGTACGCCGAGCGCGTGCGCTCGGAGGCGGACGTCCGGACCGGCGCCGTCGGGAAGATAACGACGCCCGAGGGGGCCGACGAGGTCGTCAGGAACGGGCGCGCGGACCTCGCCATCCTCGCGCGCGAACACCTCCGCGACCCCTACTTCACGCTCCACGCCGCGAAGGAACTCGACCGGATGGAGGCCGTCACCGTCCCCGGGCAGTACGAGCGCGGTATCTGAGCCTCAGTAGAGCGAGAGGTCGCCGGTGACCGTGTCGACCATCGCCTCGGGCGCCGGGCCGACGGCGAGCGTCGTCACGGTGCCGGGGTCGAGTTGCGTGTGGCCCGCGTCCCGGACGACGGCGTGGGGAAGTCCCTCGCGACGGGCCTGCTCGGCCAGGTCGAACACCTCGCGCTCGCTGCCCGCCTTGAGCACGACCTTCTTCTGCCCGCCGGATTTCCACTGTCGCCGGGCGTCGGGACCCGCCGACTCGTAGGCCTTGAGCGAGGCGTGGGCGACCTGCGCGGCGAGTTTGCCGGTCCCCATGCCGATGTCCGTGCGGGCGACGATGGCCTGTTTCATACCCCAGGCTGGACGAGGCGCGCCAAAGCGCTGACGACTCGTCCAGCGACGGGGAAGACCTATGCTCGCTCGTCGGACACCGGGCCCCATGCTCGGTCCCCTCCGCCGACCGGACAGGTACTTCGAGCGACACGCGCCCGGACTCCGACTCGGGCGGGCGGTCGCCGTCGCGCTCCTCGTCGCGCTCGTCGCGACCGCCACCCTCGGCGTGTTCGGCTACGCCCTCGCCGAGCAAGCCGGCGAGGCGACCGTCACCGTCGACAACGAGAACCGACCGCCCGACTGGGTCTGCGAGCGACACGGCGACGACCCGGACTCACCGCTCGGGACGGACTGTGACGAACCGAGCGAGCGAGAGGTGCGGGCGAGTTCGCTCGTCTGGAACGCCGTCGTCGACCGGCTCCCGGTCGTGTTCTTCACCTCGCTGACCGGGTGGGTCCTGGGCGGCGTCGGGATGCACGTCCTGACCGCGCTCGCCGGCGGCGAGGGGTCGTTCGGCGACTCGCTGGCCGTCGCCGGGTGGGCGCAGGCCACGACGCTCCCGCAGTTCGTCCTGCTCGGCGCCGTGTTCGTGACGTTCGCGGGGAGCGTCGACGTCACCGCGGGCGAGGCGGCCCTGGAGTCGCAGGTCGCGGGGTTCCGGAGCGACCTCCGGCACCCGGTGGTACTGCTCGGGGCCGCGCTCACCACAGCGTGGCAGGGGTGGGTCTACTACCACGGGATGTCCCACGCGCGGAACGTCGACAGGGACGCGGCGGCGCTCATCGCCGTCTGTTGCGGGGTGCTCGCGTTCGTCGGGAGCGTCCTGTGAGTCGGGACGTCCCCGGCCCTCGGCGTAACGAGGAAGGTTTAGGACCCTCTCGGCGCGTGGATTCGGTATGATACTCTCCGACGCGGACATCCTCCGGCGACTGGAGGCCGGCGACCTCGTGGTCGAACCGCTCGACGACGTCGACCTCCAGGTCCAGCCGGCGAGCGTCGACGTGCGACTCGGCCGGCAGTTCCTCGAGTTCCAGCGCGCGAACATCCCGTGTATCCACCCGAACCGCGAGACGGAGGTCGACGACTACGTCTCGGAGACCTACGTCGAGGACGGCGAGGAGTTCATCCTCCACCCCGGCGACTTCGTGCTCGGGACGACCCACGAGCGCGTCGAGATACCGCCCGACCTCGTCGCGCAGGTCGAGGGGCGCTCCTCGCTCGGCCGACTCGCGGTCGTGGTCCACGCCACCGCCGGCTTCGTCGACCCCGGCTACCGCGGCCAGATAACGCTCGAACTCTCCAACCTCGGCACCGCGCCCGTCGCGCTCACGCCGGGGATGCGCGTCTCGCAACTGGTGTTCACCGAACTGACCTCGCGCGCCGAGCGCCCCTACGGGAGCGACCGGGGGTCGAAGTATCAGGACCAGGCGGGTCCGCAGGCCTCGCGCATCCGCGGCGACGTCGAGTTCGGGGGCGAACAGTGAGGTTCATCGAGGAGGTGGTCGTCGACGAGTTCCTCCCGACGTTCCGCTCGATGCTCGCCGAGGACCTCCGCGAGCGCGGATTGACCCAGAACGAGGTCGCCACCCTGCTCGGCATCAGCCAGAGCGCCGTCTCGAAGTACGCCCACGGCGACGTCGACCGCTCCGCGGCGGTCCTGAACGACGAGCGCGTCCGTGACCTCGTCGCCCACCTCGGGGAGGGCCTCGCGGCCGGCGAGACGAGTCGCGTCCAGGCGCTCGTCGAGGCGGAGGTGCTCATCCGCCAGTTGGAGCGGGGCGACCTGCTCGCGACGCTCCACGAGGAGGCGATGCCCGAACTCGCCGACTACGACGGCGACTTCGCCGTCCACGACGCCGACAGCGGGCTTCGCGAGGCGGAGCGCGCGCTCGCGTCCGTCCGGCGCGGCCTGCGTATCCTCTCGAACACGAGCGGGTTCGCCGCGCTCATCCCCGCCGTCGGGTCGAACCTCGTCGAGTGCCTCCCCGACGCGGCCGACATCGACGACGTGGTGGCCGTCCCCGGGCGCATCCTCGACGTGAAGGGTCGGGCGACCGTGCCGGGCGACCCGGAGTTCGGCGTCAGCGAACACGTCGCGGGCATCCTGCTCGCCGCGCGCGACGCCGGCAGCGAGGCCCGCGCCGCGCTGAACGTCCGCTACAGCCCCGACCTCGTCGCCCGGGCGGAGGACCGGGGACTCGGCACGCGGGAGTTCGACGCCGAGGGCGACGTGGCGTCGGCCATCGCGGAGGCCCTGTCCGAGGGGGCGCAGGTCGACGTGCTCTACCAGACCGGCGGGTTCGGCATCGAACCCGTCGCGTACGTCCTCGCGACCGACGCGGCGACGGCCGCCGAGCGCGTCCGCGACCTGCGCGACGGGGAGCGACCGTGAGCGTCCGGGCCTTCTACGGCCGCTACGCCGACCTCTACGACGCCATCGCCACGGCACCGGGGGTCGCGCGCTGGCGAGAGCGCGCGGCCGACGCCCTCTCGCTCGCGCCGGGCGACACCGTCGTCGAGATGGGCTGTGGCACCGGCGCGAACCTCCCGCACCTCCGCGAGCGGGTGGGGTCGGAGGGACGGGTCGTCGGCGTCGACCTCACCCGGCCGCTGCTCGACCGCGCCCGCGAGCGCACGGCCCGGTGGGAGAACGTCGCCGTCGTCGAGGCCGACGCGACCCGGCCGCCCGTCGCGCGCGCCGACGCCGTCCTCGCGTCGTTCGTCGTCGGCATGCTCCCCGACCCCGGCGCGGCGGTCGACGACTGGTGCGACCTCGCCGCGGGTCGGGTCGCCCTGCTCGACGCGACGAGCAGTACGCACCCACTCGGCCGACTGCTCACCCCGGCCTTCGGCGCGTTCGTCGGTGCCGGCGCGCCCGCCGACTCGCCCGTCGACTCGTTCCGACAGGCCGTCGAACGGGGCGAGGACGCCCCGAACCGGCGACTCGACCGTCGGGTGGGCGCGGCCCGCGACGCACTCGTCTCGCGGACCGTCGACAGGCGCTACGAGGAACACGCCCTCGGGTTCGTCGGCGTTCTGAGCGGACGTGTGGAGTGAATACGCACGACCCCGCGGCGACGCTCGTTCCGGAACCTCTCGGGATACCGTTCGATGAACCGTCGGTAGCCGAGACCCCGGCGCCCCGACGCGAGCAGTCGCGCCGCGAGCGAACGGAGCGAGCGAGCGGGTCGAGGCGCGACCGCAGGGAGCGCCGCGGGCTTTTCGTCCTCTCAGAACCGCTACGCGGTTCTGGGTGCCTGTGAGACGCGTCGCGTCTCACACTGCAGCGTTTGCCAGCGGGCGGCTTCGCCACCCGCACAGCAAAAGGTGGTGGTTCAGAAGAACTTGAACAGGTCGTCGCGTTTGGCGTCGTGGAGGTGCGTGCGGACCGCCTCGGTGAGCGGGTCGATGCTCCCGCGTTTCGCGGTGATGGGGGCGATGGTGTCCTGCCACTGTTGCCACGGCGGGAGGAGGCCGAGGCGTTCACAGAGGGCGTTCAGGCGCTCGTCGCGGTCGTCGACCTTGTCCATCTTGTTCACCGCCACGACCGCCGGGATGCCGAGTTCCTCGAGGAAGTGGAACAGTTCGACGTCGTGGGGTAGCTCGTCGCGGGCGCTGTGGCGGTCGATGATGTCGACGACGCTCTTGCCGTCGACGACGAGGACGCCCACGAGGATGTCGTCTGCATATTCCTCTAGATAGTGGACGATGTCGGTCTTGATCTGCTCCCTGCGCTCCTCGGGGACGCCCTCCATGAACCCGAAGCCGGGGAGGTCGGTGAGGACGAAGCTCTCGGGCGCCCAGTCGTAGTGGTTCGGCGCCCGCGTGACGCCCGGCTTGCCGCCCGTCGAGAACGTGTGTCCCGTCAGCTCCCGCATGAGCGTCGACTTCCCGACGTTCGACCGCCCGAGGAGCACCACCTCCGCGTCCCGGTCCGGCCGCGACTCGAACATACCCCTGCTACCCGAGCGGCGGGGAAAAGCGCGCCGGAGTGATTCGGACGCCCGGCCGACCGTCTCGGGGGTCGTATCGTCCCGGAACCGGCAGAAAAGTGTTATGTCCTCGTACAGCCCACAGGATAGTGTCATGGACTTACACACCCGCGCAATCGTCTACGGGTTCCTCACGACCGTCGTTCTCGCGCTGCTCAGCGGCGCGGTCATCCCGTTCACGGACGTGAACCTGCCGGTCGTCGGGACCGGCCTGACGGCCATCGTCGGCGGGTTCGTCGCCGGCTACGTCGCCGGGGGGCGGGTCGGAAACGGCGCCGTCAACGGAGGTGTCGCGACCGTCATCGGCGCGTTCGTCGCGCTCGTCCTGCTGAGCCTGTTCGGCCTCCTCGCCGGCGGCCTCCTCGGCGTGGGCATCTTCGTCGCGGGGGTCGTCTACCTCGCGCTCGCCGCCATCCCGGGTGCCCTCGGCGGCGCCGTCGGCGCGTGGGCGAAGGGTCGCTCCGAGCGTCGGATGACCGGCCGGCCCGCGACCTGAACCCGGTCCTGTGGAGTTTTTGTGGCCGCCCGCCGAGCCACGGGCATGGAGAAGACCGACGCGCGCGACGCGGTCTGGACGCGCTTCGAGGAGGGCGACTTCGCCCGCTTCCCGTTCCCCCCGCGCGGGCGCATCCCGAACTTCGTGGGCGCCGAGCGCGCCGCCGGGCGTCTGTTCGAGACGCCCGAGTGGGAACGCGCCGCGGTGCTGAAGGCGAACCCGGACTCCCCCCAGCGCCCCGTCAGGAAGCGCGCGCTCGAAGCCGGGAAGACGGTGTACATGGCGGTCCCCCGCCTCCGCGAGGAGGAGTGTTTCGTCGAACTCGACCCCGCCCGCATCGACGACCCCCACCGCGCCTCGACCATCTCGGGGTCGGAAGAACTGGGCGTGCAGGTCGGCCCGGACGCCCTCCCCGAGATAGACCTCGTCGTCGCCGGGAGCGTCGCCGTCACGGAGGACGGGGTACGCGTCGGGAAGGGCGAGGGGTACAGCGACCTCGAGTACGCCGTCCTGCGCGAACTCGGCGCCGTCGACGACGACACGCCGCTGGCGACGACGGTCCACGACGAGCAGGTGCTCGCGGCCGACCTCACCCCCGACGCCCACGACGTCCCCCTCGACCTCGTCGCGACGCCGGAGCGCGTCCTCCGTCCGGCACGAGGGTCGAAGCCGTCGGGTATCGACTGGGGCCTGCTGTCCGAGGACCGAGTCGCGGAGATTCCCGTCCTTCGGCGGCTCAGCGAGTGAGAGACGACGGCGCGATACTAGAGTATTTGACCGTCCCGGGTGACGTTCCGGCGTGCGACTCGTACAGGTTGCGGTGCCGGCGGCGAAACGCGACACGGTGCTGAAGGCGCTCGACGACGAGGGCGTCGACTACGTCGTGAGCGACGAGAGCAGCGGCCGCGAGTACGACGCCGTCGTCTCCTTTCCCGCCCCGGCGAACGCGGTCGAAGACCTCCTGGCCCGGTTGCGTGGCGTCGGTGTCGACGAGCACGGCTACACCGTCGTCACCGACGCGACGACGGTCATCTCGGCGCGCTTCGACGCGCTGGAGGACGAGTACGACGGGAACGAGGAGGCGGAGGACCGTATCGCCCGCGAGGAACTCGTCGCCCGCGCGAAGAGCCTCGCGAGCACGTTCCCGACGTACGTCACGCTGACCATCATCAGCGCCATCATCGCCACGGCGGGGCTGCTCCTCGACTCGGCGGCCACCGTCGTCGGGAGCATGGTCATCGCGCCGCTCATCGGGCCGGCGATGGCCGCCTGCGTCGGCACCGTCGTCGACGACCGAGAACTCTGGGTCCGAGGGGTCCGTCTCCAGTTCATCGGTATCGTGCTGTCCATCCTCGCGGCCGCCCTCTTCGCGTGGCTCGTCCAGGTGACGAACCTCGTCCCGCCGGGGCTCGACCCGACGACGATACCGCAGGTCCAGGAGCGCATCGCACCGGACTTCCTCTCGCTGACGGTCGCCCTCGGCGCGGGCGTCGCGGGCGCGCTGAGCCTCCGGACGGGTGTCTCGACGGCACTCGTCGGCGTCATGATCGCCGTCGCGCTCATCCCGCCGGCGGCGACGGTCGGCATCGGCATCGCGTTCGGCCTGCCGGCCGTCGCGCTCACTTCGGCCGTCCTCGTCCTCGTCAACGTCCTCTCCATCAACCTCGCGGCGCTGATCGTCCTCTGGTACTCCGGCTACCGCCCCGAGCAGTTCTTCCAGCGCGAGGAGGCGCGCAGCGACACGCTCACCCGCGTCGGCGGACTCGTCGTCGCCATCGTCGTCCTCTCGGTGTTCCTCGGCGGTGTCACCTACGACAGCTACCGGGTGGCGGAGACCGAGGAGACCATCCGGGGGGAGGTCGACGCGGCTATCGACGAGACCGATGGTCGGGTCGTCCTCCTCGACGTGTCGATGGAGACCGAACGCCAGCGGCTGCTGTTCACCGGCGTCGAGCGCGTGGTCGTCACCGTCGGCGCACCACCCGGCGACCGGCCGACCGACCTCGCCGCCCGCATCGACTCGCGCATCCGGGCGGCGACCGGCACCGACGTCGACGTCGAGGTGCGGTACGTCGAGGTCACCCGGCAGAACGTCGCCGTCCCCGCGTGAGCCCCGCGGGCGTGTCCGAGACGCGCGGCTGACGGCCCCGGCTCACCATCGGACGACACAGGGCGGTTTATGCCGCTCGGGTGAATCGACTCCGTACGAGATGGTATCGAGACGGTGGCCGGGACGCCCGACCGGGAGTCCGTCGCTCGCGCGGTCGCCGCGTGCGACGCGGACGGCGGGCCGGTAGTCACATGCGGTCCGTTCGAGCGATACTCCCGGCAGGAACCCGCGCCGACGTCGAGCGAGCGCTCGCGGACCTCGACCTCGGTCCAGACGGGTCGTACGCGGTCGTCGGGGCGGCCGACGGGGAGGCCGACGTGCTGCTGGTCACCGTCGAGACCGAGACCGTCGAGACGCTGCTCGGCGCGCTTCGCGACGCCGGCGTCGACGACGGCGGGACGGTCGCCGTGAACGAGGCGTCGGTCGTCCTCCCCGCCCCCGACGAGGGGAGCGACGACGAGGGGTCGCCGGCGGAGGGTGACGGCGAGAACGACGAGGACGACGGGGAAGCGACCGGCGGCACCGTCTCGCGTGAGGAACTCCAGGCGGCGATGCGCGAGGAACTCCGCGACCCGGTCGAGTACGCCCAGTTCACCGTACTGAGCGCGGTGCTCGCCTGCTCGGGACTCGTCCTCGACAGCCCGACGGTCATCACCGGGAGCATGGTCGTCGCGCCGCTGCTCGGCCCCGCCATCGCCTCCAGCGTCGGGAGCGTCGTCGGCGACGACGACCTCGTCCGGACGGGGCTCCTCGCGCAGGTCGGCGGCATCGCGCTGGCGGTCGCGAGCGCGACGGCGTTCGCCCTGCTGGTTCGGCTGCTCGTCCTCCCGACGCTCCCGTTCGGGGAACTCCACCAGGTGGTCGAGTTCTCAGAACCGGTCGTGTTCACGCTCGTCATCGCGCTGGTCGCGGGCGTCGGGGCCGCGCTCTCGCTCACCTCGGACGTGAGCACCGCGCTCGTCGGCGTCGCGGTGGCGACGGCCGTCGTCCCGCCCGCCGCGGCCATCGGTATCGGGGCCGCCTACTGGCGACCACCGGTCCTGGCGGGCGCGGCCGTCCTCCTGCTCGTCAACGTCCTCTCGATAAACCTGACGAGCCTGCTGACGCTCTGGGCACGGGGGTACCTGCCCGACGGGCTCTTCGAGCGACGCCGGGTGCGGACCGTCTCCGCCCGACGGACGCTGGCGCTGGCGCTCAGTGTCCTCGTCGTCTCCGCCGCCGTGGGGTACGTCACGGTAAACTACCGGGCGAACGCGACGTTCGCCGGCGAGGTGGACGACACCGTCGCCGAGAGCGAGGTCGAGGCCACCGCCATCACGGTCGAGTACGAGGCGGGGTTGCTCACGCGAGCGCCGGCCACCGTGGTCGTCCACGCGGCCGTCGCCCCCGACGGCGCGGCCGAGCGACTCGCGACGCGGCTCGAGTCGGAGACGGGGCGGTCGGTGTCGGTCGTCGTCTACGAGGCGAGCGGCCGAGCGGGCGAGGTGGACGTCGACACAGACGCGGAACCGAGCGCGGGCGTGAGCGCGCCTCAGCCCTCGAAGGGGAGTTCGAGTTCGTAGTCGACGGCCTCGACGGCCGCGTCGAGGAGGGCCTCGACGCCCTCCTCCTCGGTGACGCTGAGGTAGACGTCGGCGTCGATGTCGCGCGCGCGGTCGGCCTTCGTACAGACCGTGAGGACGGGGATGTCCGCGAACCGTTCCACCAGTTCGTCCCGCAGGGCGAGTTGCGTCTCGACGGGGTAGCCGCACTCCGCGCTCGCGTCGACGAACACGAGGATGCAGTCGGCGAGGTGTTCGAGCGCGCTCACGGCCTGGCGCTCGATGCCGTTTCGCTCCGCCTGCGGGCGGTCGAGGAGGCCGGGCGTGTCGATGAGCTGGTAGCGGATGCGGTCGCGCTCGACGTGGCCGACGCGCACCTGCGTCGTCGTGAACGGGTAGGAGGCCACCTCGTTCCGGGCGTTCGTCACGTGGTTGACGAACGTGGACTTGCCGACGTTCGGGTAGCCAGCGATGACGACCGCCGGTTCGTCGGGGCGGATGTCCGGCAGCGTCTTCAGCGTGTCGCGGGCCTCGCCGAGCGCCAGCAGGTCGTCCTCGACCTCGCGGGTGACGTCGGCGAGGCGGGCGAACGCCTGCTTCCGGTGCTTGCGTGCGAGGTCGGCGTCGACGCCGCGGAGTTTCGACTGGTACTCGTCGCGGATGTGGCCGGCCTGTCGCCCCGCCCACATCACCTCCGAGAGGTGGGTGCGCAGGCCGTCGACACCGGCCGGCGTGTCGCCCGACGCCGGGATGACGGCGTCCGCGAGGTCGCGGTAGAACGGGTCGACGGCGTCGAAGTCGGGCCACGACGTCACCACGTTCTGGAGGTTGTCCGAGAGGACGTTGCCCGCAGTCTGGAGCATCGACTGCTGGGCCTCCGCGCCGGACTTCGCGCGGCCCGCCCGCGCCGCCCGCGAGAACGCCTTGTCGATGAGTTCCTCCGCCCGCGGAACGGTGGGGAGGTCTTCGTAGGTCATACCCCCCGTACCGCCCGCGAGTGCAAAAGCGCGTTCCTTGGCCCACGGCGAGCCAGCGAGCCACTCACACGCTCGCCAGCAGGCCTTTACCCCACCTCGGCCTACACCGGCCATGGTCAACTGGCGTGCCGTCCTCATCGGGTTCGGCATCGAACTGGTCCTCGGTATCGTCGGCTTCGCGGTCCCAATCCTCGGGCACCTCACCGCCGCCATCGTCGGTGGGTTCGCCGCGGGCTACATCGCGCGCGGCGGCGTGGGCAACGGCGCCTGGCACGGCCTGCTCGCCGGCGCGTTCGGCGGGCTCGTCATCGCCCTCGTGGTCGGCATCGGCGGCAGCGCGCTGCTCGCCGTCTTCGGCGGGCCGGGCGGCCTCCTCGGCGGCCTCGGCATCACCGCCGTCGCGGTCGTCCTCTGGTTCGTGCTCTCGATTCCCTCCGCGGTCGGCGGCGCCCTCGGCGCGGCGCTCGCCTGAACCCTCCCACGGTTTTTACTCCCCGGCGCGCGTCCCGTCAGTCATGACGGAGCGAGACGCGGCCGACTTGTTGCCGAACGACCGGGTGCGACAGCTGGCGCTGGACGGCGACGTGACCCAGATACACCGCGGCAACCAGTACGCCGAGCCGGGCGACACCTTCGAGGTGGAGGGGACGACGTTCGAGGTGACGGCGGTCGACCACCGCACCCTCGGCGACCTCACCGA
Source organism: Halomarina ordinaria (assembly GCF_030553305.1). Classification (NCBI taxonomy): domain Archaea; kingdom Methanobacteriati; phylum Methanobacteriota; class Halobacteria; order Halobacteriales; family Natronomonadaceae; genus Halomarina; species Halomarina ordinaria. The sequence continues at coordinate 1,612,491 of NZ_JARRAH010000001.1, forward strand.
CGAGGACGCGCGAGCGGAGGGGTCGGCGGACCTCGCGGCCTACCGAGAGCGCATGGAGCGCGTCCACCACGGCGGCTTCGAGTGGGACGACGAGGCGGCGGTCGTCCGCCACCGCTTCCAGGCGCAGTCCTGACGCTCAGCGCCGCGAGCGCAGTTCCGCGAGGAGGTCGTCGACGTCCATCCCCTTCATCGAGAGCAGGACGAGCAGGTGGTAGACGAGGTCGGCGCTCTCGTGGGCGAGTTCCTCGCGGTCGTCGTCCTTCGCGGCGAGGAGTAGTTCGGTCGTCTCCTCCCCCAGCTTCTCGAGGACGGCGTTCTCGCCCTTCTCGTGGGTGAACAGTGAGGTCGTGTAGGAGTCCTCGGGGAGCGTCGCCTTGCGGTCCTCGATGACGTCGAACAGCTCGCGGAGGACATCGTCGCTCACTGAGCCACCTCGCGGATGTCGTCGAGTTCGGCGAACCGCTCCTCGGGTTCGCGCCCAGCCTCGAACACCCCTTCGTCGATACTGATGGGGCAGTTCGTCCGCGCGGCGAGCGACAGCGCGTCGCTCGGCCGGGCGTCGACGACGACGTCCTCGCGCGGGGTGTTCAGGTGGAGGTCCGCGACGTACGTCTCGTCGCTGACCGACGAGACGGCGACGCGGTCCACGCGGCCGCCGAGTTCCTCGACCACGTCGAGCAGCAGGTCGTGGGTGAGCGGGCGGCCGATGTCGACGGCGTCCTGCCCGCGGGCGATGCTCGCGGCCTCCTCGAACCCGATGACGATGGGGAGGACGTCGGTGGTACCCTCCACCCCGAGCAGGACCATCGGCGCGGGACCATCGGTCGTGCCGGCGACGCGGACCGCTTCGATAGACGCGTTCATACACCGCGAGACGGGGGGGCTCGCAAAAAGGGACGCGTTCTGCTCGCTCTCGCGTCGGCGCGCTAGCGCGCCGGGAGCGCGTCGAAGAAGGCCAGTCGGTGGAGCCGCGAGTCGGGCGTCAGTTCGGGGTGGAAGGAGGTGGCGACGACCGGGCCCTCGCGCACCGCGACAGGGCGGCCCTCCCACTCGGCGAGCACCTCCACGCCCTCGCCGACGGCGTCGATGAGCGGCGCGCGGATGAACACGGCCGGGAAGGGGTCGTCGAGGCCGGTCACGTCGAGGGGGGCCTCGAAGCTGTCGACCTGGCGGCCGAAGGCGTTGCGGTCGACGGTGACGTCGAGCAGGTCGAGCGGGTGCACCCGGTCGTCCTTCGCGTCGGTGCTGGCGACGATGAGGCCCGCACAGGTCGCGAGCAGGGGTTTGCCGGCCGCGACGTGGTCGCGTATCTCCTCGTCGATGCCCGCCGAGGCGAGGAGCCGCGAGATGGTCGTCGACTCCCCGCCCGGCATGAGCAGGACGTCGCACTCGGGGACCACTCCGGCGGTTCGTACCTCGCGCACCTCGGCCGTCTCGTCGTGGGCGGCGGCCGCCCGGCGGATGGCCTCGGCGTGCTCCGAGACGTCGCCCTGGACGGCGACGACGCCGGCGATGAGTGTCATTGGAACCGGTAGGCCCGTCGGAGGCAAAAGGCGTGCGTTCCGCGGGGAGGGCAGACGGCCGTCGTTCGGGCGTTCGGCCGGTCGACAGGCCGGCAGTCGGTACCGAGTCGGTCGAGAGCGGGAGCTACGGAACGTTGCGAACGTCGTGGACGGGTGGTGCGTCGTGGACCGGGGTGTCGTGGTGCCGGTCAGACGACGCCGAGGACCATGACGAGCAACCCGAAGAGGGCGCCGAAGGCGATGACGGTCTTGGGGTCTATCTGTGGTGCGTTGCGGTCCTCGGAGTCGAAGTAGCGGACGAGACCCGCACTCGACATCAACCCGCCGGAGTTCTGGCCGCGACTCATGCTCGCCACTCACAGGTGAGAGGGGGTAACTTTTTCGCCTGTACGGGGCCCGCGAAAGCAGTGGAAACCCTTATTTCCGAGAGCAGGTTAGCCGTAGTGGACCGATGACTGTCACGCTCAAGGATTTCTACGCTGACTGGTGTGGCCCGTGTAAGACCCAGGACCCCATCCTCGAGGACATCGAGGACGACTGGGGCGACCGCTTCGCGGTCGAGAAGGTGAACGTCGACGAGGAGCAGGACGTCGCCAACGAGTACCAGGTACGCTCGCTCCCGACGCTCATCATCGAGAACGACGACGGCGTCGTCGAGCGGTTCGTCGGTGTCACCCAGCGAGAGGACATCGAGGACGCCCTCGAACAGGCCGGCGCATAGCCACCTTCTATCCACGAGTGGGGTGGCGAAGCCGCCCCACAGGGTAAAAACTGAGCCAAAAGGATTCCTTCTTCACGTCGCTCCGCTGGACTCGCTACGCTCGTCCAGCGTGCTCTCGCTCACCTCCGGCTCGCGAGAACTCCGCTTCGTTCAGTCGTCACCCCACTCGTTCGCTGGCGCTCACTCGCGGTACGACAGAACTAGCGACTACGTGGGCACTATCGACCCTGTTTCTGGTCCCCTAAATGAATACGGGGGCGTCCGCGCCGCTTCGCGGCGCGGTTCACCGCGAGACGGGCCGTGCCCGACTCGCGGCCCTTTTTAGCGTAGCTTTTTGCAAGTGGGGGTCGCGTAGCGACCCCCCGCAGTAAAAAAGGTACTATTGGAACCGAACGCCCAGGTCGTGCAGTCCGTCGTTGTTCGCGGCGACGTTGATGAGCAGCGCCGTCACCGACTCCACCTCGCTCGCGTTGGCGAGGCCGCCGGCGTCGAGCGCGCGCAGGCCCGCTATCTCCTCGGCGAGCAGCGAGACGATGTCCTTCGCGTCGGGGTCGTCGCCGAAGACGAGGGTATCCCACTCGACGTCTGCGTCGAGGTCGGCCAGGCGGCCGGCCGCGAGGTTGTGGAACGCCCCGACCAGCGGGACGCCCTCGGGGACGGCGTCGGCACAGAGGGCGGCGACGCTCCCCGCACCCGGGGGGTTGTAGTGGAGCCCGGCGTCGTCGCGCTTCATCCCGACGGCGGGCGTGACGACGACGGTGTCCTCGTCGAGGCGGTCGGCGATGGCCTCGACGGTGTCGACGAGGTGGTACGCCGGGACGGCGAGGACGACCACGTCGGCGCGGTCGGCGGCCATCTCGTTGGCGAAGCCCTTCACCTCGGCGTCGACGCCGCGGCTGTCGAGTTCCGTCTCGTACTCCTCGGCCTTCCCGCGGGCGCGTTCGGGGTCGCGCGAGCCGACCAGTATCTCGTGGGAGGTGTGGTACGCCCAGCGCAGCGCCAGCGCCTCGCCGATGTCGCCGGTGCCGCCACAGAGTGCGATTCGCATACCCGAGACTCGGCCGACTGGCGATTAAGCGTTGTGCGACGCGGTCACTCGCCCCGGAAGAGCACCCCGACGCGTCTCCACCCGCCGTAGTAGGCGACGCCGAGGCCGGGGAGGAGCGTGACGGAGAGGACGAGGAGTTGCGCGAGCGGGTCGGGCGGCGTCAGCGTCGACGCGAGGACCATCGCGAGCGTGGCCGCGCCGAGGGCGGTCCGGCCGAGCGACCCCGTCCGCCGCCGGCGGACGGCGGAGAGGAGCGGGAAGGGCATCGTCTTCGAGACGGTGTCGTCGAGGAGAGAGAATAAGCCTTGCCGGAGGGAGGCGAGCGGAGGGGTGCCCCGCTCAGCGCGGTTCGAGTTCCGCGGGGAGGTCGTTGACGCTCTCGCAGACCGCGTGGGCGCCGGCCTCCTCGAACTTCCGTCGGCCCGTTTCGCCTTCGAGGCCGCCGGTGAGGATGCCGACGCCGTGGTAGTCGCGGTCGGGGTCGGCGGCCTCGGCGTTGACGGCCGTCTTCACGTCGTCGAGGGTGTCGCCGGCGAAGGCGAGGGCCTCGCTCCCGAAACGCTCTGCGAGCGTCACGAGCGCGTCCGGGGCGGGCTTGCCCGGGGCGTCGGAGTCCATCGTGAACAGGTACTCCTCGGGGACGTCGAGGCCGACGCGGTCGAGGGCGATGGCCGCCTCCGCCGCGGGGCGTCCGGTCACGACGCCCACGTCGTAGCGCTCGACGAGCGTCCCGAGCGTGCCGTCTTCGACGAGGACCGTCTCGTCGTGGATGAACCCCCGCGTCTCCAGCGAGGGTTCGCCGCCCTCGAGTTCGCGGTAGCGCTCGGCCCCGAGGTAGAGCTGCTGGAAGGTGTCGGTGAGCGCCTCGCGGTCCCACGCGGCGAGCACGCGCTCGCGCTCGTCCGGGTCGAGCACGTCCGCGACGACCGCCTCCGCGCCCGCGACGCCGCCGCCGCTGGCCGCGATGGCCTCGGTGAACGTCACCGTCGAGTACTCGTAGCCGTGGCGTCGGGCGAGCACCAGCAGGGCGGCGGCGTGGGTGAGTTCCCAGTCGTCGTTGAACCCGCCGGCGTCCTTGAACAGCTGGATGGTGTCGTGGTCGATGGTGTCGCCGTAGACGCGGTCGATGGACTCGACGATGGCGCGGCGATACGACTTCGAGACGTCGATGAGCACGCCGTCGATGTCGAGGACGACGGTGTCGACGGCGAGGGTCACGCCACCACCCCGCGCTCGCGGGCGGTGAACAGCGTCGTCCCGGGCAGCGTCTCGCGGCCGACCGGCACCTCGGGCGGGTCGGCACCGAGGGTGGTGAAGTGGAACGTCGCCCCCACCTCGCGGGCGACGTCCCACGTCGGGCGGTGGAGTTCCGGCGGGAGGCGGAGCGCGTAGAGCGCGTCGGCCCCCTCGTACACCGACCGCGTCGGGCGGGTGATGTCGTCGCGGACGAACTCGACGCCGGGGGGCGTCGGTCGGTCGTGAACGTCGGTGGCGAGAACGGTGGTCGGGGGTGAAGCGGCGGCGGCCAGGGCGCGCGCGACGTCGTCGTGGACGCCGATACCGACCTCGACGACGCGGTCGTACCGCGAGAGGCGCGCCAGGAGCGCGTTGCGTGTTGCCGATTTCACGTCGGGATATTTATAGCCGGGCCTGCCTAATGTCTTGTCATGCACGTTGACATCGTGCCGGTCGGCGACGTCGCCCCCGTCGTCAAGCGCGAGGCTTCCTCGGGCGTCCGTTCGGTCTACGACTGCGACGTCACGGTCCACAGCACGCAGTCGATTCCCGACGGCTCGTACGACCCCAGCCGAGGCCAGCACCGCGCCGAGGAGTTCATCGAACTCGCGAGTCGCATCGGCGACGGCGACAAGAACATCGCCATCACGCCGAAGGACCTCTTCTACCGCCGGCGCAACTACGTCTTCGGCCTCGCCTACCTCGACGGCAACGGCAGCGTCATCTCGACGTACCGCCTCCAGACCTCCTCGGACGGCGGCATCGCCTCGAAACCCGCGAGCGAGGTCTTCGCCGACCGCGTCCGCAAGGAGGTCGTCCACGAGATCGGCCACACGCTCGGCCTCGAACACTGCGACAACAACCGCTGCGTGATGAACTTCTCGCCGACCGTCCGCGAGGTCGACATGAAAGAGCAGAACCTCTGTGGGACCTGCTCGCGACTCGTCCACTGACCCCGACCCCGACGACGGCGTCCGGCCACGATGTCTCTCCCGGTTTCGACGCGATACCAGAGAGCACCCGCTCCGCACCCGGCGGCACCGTTCACACGTCCAGTTCGTAGAGGTCGAGGCCCGCCTCCGCGCGGTACTCGCGGATACGTTCGTGGCGTGCGGGGAGTTCGTCGGGGCGGTGGGCGTCGGACCCGAGGGTGATGGGCACGTCGAACTCCCGGAGGACCGAGAGGAAGGGCGGCGCGGGGTGGAACTCGCCGTAGTCACGGAGGACGCGCCCGGCGTTGAGTTCGGGGACGGTCCGGGAGCGAGTGAACGCCTCGGCCGCCCGGCGGTAGTGGGCGTCGGTGGCGTACCCCTGGAGTTCGGGGTTGCGCTCGACGAGGTCCGGGTGGGCGGCCACCTCGAAGAGTTCGGAGTCGACGAGCGAGACGAGCGAGTCGAAGTAGTCGTCGACGAACTCCTGGCGACGTTCGTCGGGCATATCGGCGAACACCGACGGCACCTGCACGTTCACGTCGTCGACGGTGTGGACGCTCCCGATGGTGTAGTCGAACGCCGCCGCCTCGGTGAACGCGCGGATGGCGGCCTCGTCGCGGGGGTCGTAGTCGAGTTCGACCGCGTCGAACACGCGCAGGTCGGTGTCCTCGCGCACCCCCTCGATGGCCTCGCGGCGGCGCTCGTAGGTGAGGTCGAGGTTGAACCCGTGGTCGCGCCTGGCCCGTCGCATCGACTCCCGGTCGGAGACGGTACAGTGGTCGGCCACGCCGACGCCGTCGAGGCCCGCACGCTCCGCGCCGCGGACCATCCAGCGGAGAAAACTCCCGTCCGAGTACGTGGAGTGGACGTGGTAGTCGTAGTCCATGTGAAGGCGTGTCCACCGCCGGGGTTAAGCGTACCCCTGCCGGGACCGTCCGGTCGCCCGACCGACCGCTCGGAACTCGCCGTCGGCGCCGCGGTGAGCGTCGCGGGCGACCCCGACGGGAGAGACCCTACTCGTCGTCGCGCTGGGGGGCGTAGTAGTACTCGCCGGCGTTCTTCTGCTCGCGGTCGAGTTGCGACCCGGGCTTGTTGATGCGCGGTCGGCTGGTGCGCTGGTCGCGCCGGAAGGTGACGTCGAGGTTGCCGAGGAAGCGGTTCATCCCCTCGCGCATCCCCACCGGGGGGCTGGTCTCGCCCCGGACGGCGGGTTCGCCGTCGAAGACCATCAGGCGGTCGGCGAGCAGGTCGATCATGTAGATGTCGTGGTCGATGACCATCGCCGTCGCGTCGTGGTTCTCCGTGTAGCGGCGGATGGCGCGCGTGGCGAGCACGCGCTGTTCGACGTCGAGATGCGCCGAGGGTTCGTCGAGGAGGTAGAGGTCGGCGTCCTTCGAGAGGCAGGCCGCGATGGCGACGCGCTGGCGCTCCCCGCCCGAGAGGTCGGTGAGGTTCTGCTCCATGATGCGTTCCAGCTGGAGCGGTCCGGCGATTTCGGTCTCCCAGTAGGACGAGCCGAAGTCGTTCGTGATGGAGGCGAGGAAGGCGTCGACGCGCATCGGCTGGTCGATGTCGACGTACTGCGGTTTGTAGGAGATATCGAGGCGGGCGTCGAGGTCGCCGGCCGTCGGTTCGAGGCGGCCCGCGAGCAGTTTCGCGAACGTCGACTTCCCGATGCCGTTGGGGCCGACCACGCCGAGCACCTCGTTCTCGTGGATGGCGCCGGCCTCCACGTCGAGGGTGAACTCGCTCTCCCCGTAGCTCATCTCGAGGTCCGGGTACTCGACGAGGACGTCGCCGGCGCGGGCGCTTCGGGGCGCGTGGCGCTCGAACTCGATGGCCTCGGGGCGGATGCGCATGTTCTGGGCCTCGAGGTAACCCGAGAGGTACTCGTTGATGCCCTGTCGGGTGGACTTCGGGGGCGTGATGACGCCGAACGCCCCGGGTTCACCGTAGGCGACGTGCAGCGAGTCCGCGAGCAGGTCGAGCACCGCGAGGTCGTGTTCGACGACGAGCATCGAGCGGTCGCCCTCCTCGGCGAGTTCGCGGATGAGTCGCGCCGCCGTCACCCGCTGGCCGATGTCGAGGTAGGGCGTTATCTCGTCGAGGAAGTAGAAGTCGGCGTCGCGTGCGAGCGTCGCGGCGAGCGCGACGCGCTGGAGTTCGCCGCCCGAGAGGGTGTCGATGGACTGGTCGATGACCGGTCGGATACCGAGGCGCGAGACCAGGTCGTCGACGACGCCGCGCTCGTCGGTCCCCGCCAGCAACTGGCGGGTGTTGCCGTCGAAGCGGTCGGGTATCTTATCGACGTACTGGGGCTTTCGCGCGACCGTCACGCTCCCCTCGCGGGTCGCCTCCAGGTAGTTCTGGAGTTCGGTGCCGCGAAAGCGGTCGATGGCGGCCTCCCAGGACGGGTCGGTGTCGTAGTCGCCGAGGTTCGGCGTTATCTCCTCGGCGAGGATGCGGACGGCCGTCGTCTTCCCGATGCCGTTCGGGCCGAGGATGCCCGTCACCTGCCCCTCCTGTGGGGCGGGCAGGCCGTACAGCGAGAAGGCGTTCTCGCCGTAGCGGTGGACCGGGTCCTCCTCCAGTTCCTGCGGGAGGTTGATTATCTCGATGGCGTCGAACGGGCACTTCACGACGCAGATGCCGCAGGACTCGCCGAGGCAGATGTCCTCGGAGATGCGCACCTGGTCGGGGTCGCCGGCTATCTCGCCGGCCTTGGCGGCATCGCCGCGCTGCGTGATGCACTCCTTGCCCGTCCGGTTGGGCGGGCAGTAGTTCGCACACTCGTAGTTGCAGCGGTCGGGCGAACAGCGGTCGAGGTCGACGACGGCGATGCTGTCCTCGGCCATTACAGCGAGACCCCGGCGGTGTAGACGACGGTCAGGCAGACGAACCAGAACGAGAACGTCATGAAGGCGACGTAGAGGTAGTCCTTCGCCGAGAACTCGTCGACGACGCCGGTCGCGCGCAAGAGGGGAATCTGCACCGCGATGGCGACGAGAAGGACCGACGCCGACAGGACGTCCTGCGGACCGGAGGCGACGACGCTCCCTCCGAGGCCGGCGGCCAGGCCCGCGATGGCGGTCAGCGCGGTGACCGTGAGCCCCCGGAGGTGGGCGCGTCGTCGCTCGACGGTGTCGGTAGCCATGTCCGTGGGTCGGCCGTCCGGCCGCAAAAGCCGTTCGGTTGGGCCGGACGCGGTGCGTCGCCGGGCAGGCGGCCGCACCCGACGCGTCGCGGGAGATGCGGGCGAGAGCACCGCCGCACGCCGCGGGTCGGGTGGGCCGCGGGGGCCGTCGGGCCGTCGAGGTAGCGGCGGATATATCCGGAATCGGACGGGCGTATCAACCTTTATACAGCGTGGACGTGTCTTTCAGCCCACTGATGAGCGACACTACTGTCGAGGGGATAGCGGACCTGCCGCCGAGCGCGAAGTTGGTGTACAAGGTGCTCGAGTACAACGGCCCGCTGACGCAGAAGGGCATCGTCGAGGAGTCGATGCTGTCGGCGCGGACCGTCCGCTACGCACTCGAGCGCCTCGAGACCATCAGCGTCGTCGACGAGGACGTCTACTTCGCCGACGCCCGCCAGAACCTCTACGAGATAACGGCCGCCCCGGCCGACGCCGAGGGCGCAGACGAGAAAGAGACCACCCGCGCCGTCAGCGACGACTGAGCCCCCCTCCTCCCCCCTCGACGCCCGCCCCGGCGGGCCGTCACGCCTTCTCGACTCACTCCACGCGAACCCGGTCGCCCACCTCGACTCCCGTGAGCGTCCCGGCCGGGAACTCAACGACCGTGTCCGCGACGGCCGCCCCGTACCCGCGCCAGGCGGGGAGCGTCGCCGTCTCGCGGACCCGTCCCTCGGCCAGCCAGCAGACGTCGATGGGGAAGGGGACACAGACCATGTGGATGCTCCGGCGGGCCGTCCGCGAGAAGGGGAAGACGAGGCCGTAGTCCGGCGGTATCGACCGGCGGAACATGAGGCCGCGACCCTTGGCGAGGACCCCCTCCGCACGGTCGACGTTCGAGGCGAGGACCCGACCGGAGTCGTGGACGACGCGCATGGTCGAGCGGGAGGGACGGATGGATAAAAACATTGTTCGGAATATGAAATTCGTTGTAGGGTGAAGGGCATCCCGGGACAGGGTTGAAACCCTCCGGCGTGAACGGGGGGTATGGAGAAGACGCCCACCGGCACGTCGGTCGGTGTGGACGACCCGTACGACCACGTCGAGCGCTGCGACCACCTGACCGACGACGGCCGATGTCGGTTCGCGTTCGAGCGTCCGGAGGCCGACCCCGCGTTCGCCGAGGCGCGGCAACGCGACGACTACGCCTGCCCCGTCGTCGAGGGGTCGTGGGAGTGGCGCGACTGTCCCCACATGCGCTGCCGGAAGCGGGGCCACGAGTGCGCGCGCTGTGGGCTGGCGGAGGTGCGGATGGCCCACGACGACGACCGGCCGCTCCTCGAGGAACACCACCTGTCGTACCGCGACGAGACGCGCCTCACCCACGAGATAACCGTCGCGCTCTGTCGGTGGTGTCACGCGAAGGTCCACGGGTCGTGGGCGCGCGTCGACGACGACGCGACCCCGGACGCGGAGGCCGTCGCCGTCCGGGAGGAGCGACGGAGCCGCGAACTCGCGGAACTCTCCTTCTCGACGGCGAACGAACGCGAGGAGTAGTCGGTCAGTCGTTGGCGTCGAACTCGACGACGTCGGGGAACGCGGCCGTCCCCGGGGTGGCGACGTGTCGGCGCGACTGGGAGACCTCCTGGAGCATGGAGACGAGTCGCGAACCGACGCCGCCGGTGCCCATCACCGCCGTCTCGCTGGAGACCGTCGGCGACTCCCGTTCGATGCTGCTCAACAGGACCGACTCGCCGTCGACCAGCAGCGTTCGCCCCGGCGGTTCCCCGTCGGGGTCGTCGGCGTCGCTCCGGTCGGTGACGAACACTTGCGCGCCGGGGACGAGCCGTTCGACGTGGGTGCGAATCGCCTCCGAGGGCACGTCGACGAGCGTCGTGAGTCCCCGGTCGAGCGCGGTCTGAATCCAGTCCGCGGAGCGCTCGACGACTCGCTCGTCGTCGTCGAGCGTCACGAACACCTCGCGGTTCGCCCTGTCGATGAGGCCGGCCCCGCGTTCGGTGACGTTCTCCTCGCCCGTCACCGTCCAGAACTCGTCGTCGTCGCGGTGGGGGGTCACCTGCAGTTCGGCGAGGTTGTCGCTCACGGTGTCGAGGTGGCTCTGGAACTCGTTCTCCAGAGTCTGGACGGCGGTGTCGACGGAGACGCCCCGGTAGACACGTGGGTTCGACTCGCGGATGTCGACGAGGCCGCGGTCCTGTAACCGGTCGAGGGAGTCGTACACCCGCGAGCGCGGGACGCTCGCCGTCTTGCTGATCTCCTTCGCCGTTCCCTCCGAGAGCTGAACGAGGCCGACGAAGCACTTCGCTTCGTACTCGCGCAGACCCAGTTCCTCGAGGGACGCTATCGCACGTGTTCGGTGTTCCGTGTTACCCATGGTGAATATGTGCCCCAGGAGTCTCGGAGTCCGCCAGTCCTCCGAACGAATCGCTCGGACGACCGTGCTAGATTATCTAGACGCATAAGTCTGTAACCTGACTGTGCAGGCTGCGACCGGGGAGCAGTCCCGTGCGCCCGTCGCTTCCGGAGGTTTTTATCGGGGGCGAACCGTAGGACCGCCAATGACTCGTATCGTCGTGGTTGACAACCACGGCCAGTTCACCCACCTCGAGCAGCGCGCGCTCCGGGACATGGGGGTCGACGTCTCGCTCGTCGACAACTCGACACCCCCCGCCGCGGTCGACGCCGACGGCGTCGTCCTCTCGGGCGGCCCGAGCATGGACGACGCCGGCCGGAGCGCCGACTACCTCGACCTGGACGTCCCCGTCCTCGGCATCTGTCTGGGGATGCAGGTCATCGCCGACGCGCTCGGCGGCCGCGTCGGGAGCGGCGACTACGGCGGCTACGCCGACGTGACCGTCGACATCGTCGACGAGGACGACCCCCTGCTCGGGTCGCTCGCCCCCGAGACGCGGGTGTGGGCGAGTCACGCCGACGAGGTGAAGGAACTCCCCGAGGGGTTCGCGCTGACCGCCCGCAGCGACGTCTGCGACATCGAGGCGATGAGCGACGCCGAGCGCGAGCGCTACGGCGTCCAGTGGCACCCCGAGGTCGCCCACACCGAGGAGGGCGAGGCCGTCTTCGAGAACTTCCTCGCGCGCTGCGAGGACTGACCGACCCGTCGCATGACGGCGACACAGGGCGACCTCGCGGGCCTCTCGCGGTTCATCTTCCGCGCACCGAACTGGTACGCGAGCGTCGGGTTCTCGCTGGTCATCGCCGCGCTGGCCGGCGTCGCCGCCTTCGACTCCCGGTTCGTCCTCGAGGACGCCTGGCAGGGACTGTTCTACATCGGCGTCCCGACGGTGGTGGCGAGCGTGCTCACCCCGTCGGTCGACAGCCGTCTCGGCGGGCAGTTGACGCCGAACCGGGCCTCGCTGCTCGCGCTGTTCTGCGAACTCGTCACCGTCGCCGTCATGACCGTCGCGGGCGTCGTGGCCGTCCTCACGTCGTTCGGCCAGGGGTTCGTCTTCGACGCGCTGCTCGCCGCGCTGGCGAGCGTCTTCGCCATCCGCCTGCTGGTGGTGATGGCCGTCTCGCGGAAGTCGCTGCTCGTCGCCGCCGTCCCCGCGAGCATCCAGACCGTCGCCGGAGCGCTCCTCCTGTTCGTCTACAGCGGGACGATGACCTACCTCGAGATCGGCGGGCCCGTCCTGCGGTCGTACCTCTCGCGGCCCGAACACGCCCCCGACGTGTTCACCGCCATCGCCCCGCAGGACTTCCTGTTGCTGGCGGCGATGTGCGTCCTCTACGGCGGGGCGACGTGGCTGTTCGTCGTCACCATCGACACGCCGTGGCGCCGGAGCCTCGGCGTGAGCGTCCTCGACTTCCTCCGGGGGTTCGTCGGCCACATCGCGGAGGGGTCCCGCGAACTGGAGGACTTCTTCGAACAACTGGGCGAGGAGGCCGTCGTCCCGGTGACGGTCCTGTCGTTTCGTACCGCGAACGGGGAGAAGGCGCGGTTCGTCCTCCCGATGATCCACCCGGGACCGATGGGCGAGATCGGCGGCGGGAACCTCCCGGCGCGCGTCGCCGCCAGTTCGGAGGGGATGGCCTTCCCGCCGCACGCGACCGCCGGCCACGACTTCAACCTCGTCACCGAACGCGAGGTCGACACCATCATCGAGGCGGCCGACCGCGCCCACCGGCGCATCGAGTACGGGGGGGAGGGGACCGGGAGCGTCCGCACGCGCGACGGCGAGGCGTCCATCCTCGGGCAGGCGTTCGGCGACGCCGCCCTGCTCGTGGCGACGTACGCCCCGTCGTTCGCCGACGACGTGGAGTACGCGGTCGGCCTCTCGGCGGCGGCGGAGGCACGCACGAGCGGGCTGGACGCGGTGATGCTCGTCGACGCCCACAACAGCAACGACGGTCTCGACGGCGACGACCTCGGGCACGTCACGCCCGGGAGCAGGCGCTCGTTCTCGATGATACAGGCCGCGGGGGAGGCCGGCCGCCGACTGGCGGCCGCCGAGCGAGTGCCCCTCCGCCTCGGCGTCGCGTGGGACCGGACGCCCTGGACGCCGGCGGAGGGCATCGGTCCGCTCGGCGTGCGCGTCGCGTGCGTCGAGGCGGGCGACCAGCGCACGGCGTACGTCCTGGTCGACGGCAACAACATGGAACCGGGCGTCCGCGACCGGCTCGTCGACGCCGTCACGGCCGAGACGGGCGTCGAGATGGTCGAGGTGATGACGACCGACACGCACATCGTCAACACCGTCGAGGCGGACAACCAGGTCGGCGCGGCCGTCCCCCTCGCGGACCTGGAGGCGCTCGTCGTCGACCTCGTCGCCGAGTCGGTGGCCGACCTCGAACCCGTCGAGGCCGGGATGGCCGTCGAGCGCTGTGAGGTGACCGTCTTCGGCAACGACCGCACCGAGACGCTCGCCAGCCACGCGAACGCGATGGTCGCCATGGGTGGGGTGCTCGCCGCCGCCCTCATCCTCGTCGTGAGCGCCGTGAGCGTCCTCATCTTCTTCGCCACCTGAGTCCGGACGGGCGACAGTCGCCGACGCACGATTGTTCGACGGACAGCAATGCTCGCGCTTCCGAACTCGACGCTCGTCGAATTACTCGGCCGAAACTGGTACTCACGGCGATACGTGGCACCAGCTTTATGATGTGTAGTCGCATACCACGACGTGTATGGCAACCGCAGACACCGACCTGTTCGACGAGTTCCTGTCACAGCGTGGGCACGAGACCGAGCGGCCGAGTTGGGAGCGGGACTATAACAAGAAGCGCTGTCCCGAGTGCGGGGGCCTCCACGACCTCGACGCCGCGACGTGTACCGTCTGCGGGTGGATGCCGTAGCGCCGCGGCGCGTCCAAGAGTACCGTCCGGCTTTTCTGTCGTCACGCGTGGATAGATGACGTGACTTATACAGCAGGGAACCGTTCAACCCGCAATGACTGACACGCAGGTCACCCGACTGTTCGGTGGCCCGGGCTGTGGGAAGACGACAGCCCTGCTGGACCGCGTCGACACGCTGCTCGACGAGGAGGCGACGGACATCGACGACGTGCTCGTCGTCTCCTACACCAGAGCGGCCGCCGCGGAGATACGCGAGCGACTGGCCGAGCGACTCGACCGCGACCCCCGCTCGCTGCGGGGGAACGTCTGTACGATGCACGCGAAGGCCTACGAACTGTTGAACCTCTCACGCGGCGACGTCGTCGGCGAGAAACACAAGAAGGAGTTCTGTGAGGACTACGGGCTGGAGTACGAAGACGAGTACGAGGCCTCACGGCGGCGTTCCTCGCGGGCGACGACGATGGGCAACAAGATCATCGCGACGAGCCAGTGGCTCCAGCGGACCGACCGGGAGGTGGCCGACTGGTACGACGTCCCCTTCCAGTGGGACGTCGAGACGGTCCGCCTGCCCCCGGACGTCGACCCCAACGCACAGGTGGGCAACAAGTACACTCCGACGTGGTCGAGCGACGACGACCGACTTGACGTGCCGGAGGCCATCCGTGCGTGGCGCGCCTACAAGGGCGACGAGGGCGTCATCGGCTTCGCCGACATGCTCGAACGCGTCAAGCAGCGCTCGCTGCTGCCGACCGTCGACTACCTCGTCATCGACGAATTCCAGGACATCACCACCCTCCAGTACGCGGTGTACGACGAGTGGAAACCCCACATGAAGCGCGTGCTCATCGCCGGCGACGACGACCAGGTCGTCTACGCCTGGCAGGGCGCCGACCCTCAGCTCCTGCTGAACGAGACCGGCGACGACGTCATCCTCGACACCTCCTATCGACTCCCCTCGCGCATCCTCAACGTCGTCAACCGCGAGATCGCGCACGTCACCGAGCGCCAGGAGAAGGACTTCCTCCCCCGGACCGAGGGCGGCACCGTCGAGGCCGTCGCCAGCCCCTCGATGCTCGACCTCGTGCGCAACATCCGCCACACCGTCGAGACCGACGACGGGAGCATCATGGTGCTGTTCCGCGCGCGCTACCAGATGTACCAGTTCGTCGATGAGTTCATCGACGAGGGCATCCCCTTCCAGGCGCTCACCGACCAGCGGATGTGGACCGACCGGCTGACGGACTACATCGAGGCGGTCGAGGCCATCGAGGACGGCGAGCCCATCACCGGGATGCAGGTCCGCCGACTGGCGGAGATGCTCGACAGCGCCGCCTTCGGCACCGGCGAGCGCGACGACCTCTACGACGCGCTCGACGACCGACAGGAGCGCGAGGGAGTCGACGACCTCGCCGACCTCGAGTTCGACGCCGACTTCGTGAAGGAGTACGCCCCGTTCACGCCCGACCGGGCGAGCGCGGCCGACATGGTCCGGAAGATAACGGGCTACCAGAAGCGCTCGGTCAAGGCGTACTTCGGCGGGGACTACCGGGACGTCGACCGCTCGCGCGTCCGCGTCGGGACCATCCACTCCGCGAAGGGCCGCGAGGCCGACCACGTGTTCGTCGCCACCGACCTCACCGAGAAGGTAGTCGAACAGATGGCCGCCACCGTCGAGGACCAGGACGCCGAGGTCCCCGGCGGCGAGTTCGAGAAGACGACCGACCCCGTCCCGATGCTGACGGACAACGAACGGCGGGTCTTCTACGTCGGCATGTCCCGCGCACGCGAGCGCCTCGTGCTCATGGAGAACCTCGTCGACGGCGCGCCGACGCTGCCCATCGACGTCCTGCTCCACAACGAGCCGACGGGCACCTCGCTCGACCAGCTCATCGCCGAGGCCCAGGAACCGCTGGCGACCGTCTAGTCGCGCTCCTCGTCCTCGGGCAGCGCCGTCCCGACCGCCTTCTCCGCGACCTTCCCCGGCACGTCCTGTGGGGTCGTGAGGTACTCCTCGACGAGAATCATCAGCACCGCGAACGCGAGAAACCCGGCACCCAGGAGGGTGTCGCCCCCACGGAGGAACGAGAGCCCCAGGAGCGCCACCGGGGCGGCGAACGCCACCGCGACGGCCAACTGGAGCGTTCCGATGATGCCGCGTGCCATACCCGGTGGTACACAGCCGAGGGGTAAAGCCCGCCGATGTCGTCCCGACTGGGGCAGCGACCCGCACGGACGATAGGAACGTTTTGGGCCGCGGGGTTCCAAGCGGGGGTATGTTCACGGGAATCGTCGAGGAGACCGGCGCGGTCGTCGACGTGCGGACCGACACGGAGGGCAAGCGCATCCGCGTGGCGAGTTCCTTCGCGGACGCCCTCGACCACGGCGAGAGCATCAGCGTCAGCGGCGCCTGCCTCACCGTCGAGGACGTCGACGGCGACGGCTTCGAACTGTTCCTCTCGCGGGAGACGCTCGACCGGACGTACCTCGACGACCTCGAACCGGGCGACGAGGTGAACCTCGAACGCGCCATGCCCGCCGACGGACGCTTCGACGGGCACCTCGTCCAGGGACACGTCGACGGCACCGCGACGGTGACGCGCGTCGAACGCGTCGGCGACGACTGGACCTTCGGCTTCTCGCTCCCCCCGTCGCTCGCGCGCTACGTCGTCGAGAAGGGGTCCATCACCGTCGACGGCATCTCGCTCACCGTCGCCGACCTCACGCCGGAGGAGTTCACGGTGGCTATCATCCCGGCGACCTACGACCTGACGAACCTCTCGGGGAAGGAACCCGGCGACCCGGTCCACGTCGAAGTGGACGTCCTCGCGAAGTACGTCGAGCGGATGGTCCGGGAGGGGGCCGTCGAGACGCCGCTGCTCGACGGCTCGCAGTAACCGGCGCGTCCCGACGACGGGCGTGTGCACTGCGCGAGGAGTCACGAAGTCACGAGTTCAGGTGCGACGGCGGAGTTGCGCGCTGGCGACGAGGCGGGCACACTCGCGCGCCGAGAGCGACCCCACGCACGGAAGAGATGTGGCGAACAGGCGACGCCGCGGACGGGTTCACGGGGCGTGGCGTCGCACACCCGCGAACACCCCGCGACGGGAGTCAGCGCACGGAGGGTCTGGCCGCACTCTCGTATATGAACGTACGGAGCGGACGGGCGACCCGTACCCAGTGCTTTCTTGCGAGCGCGGCACCCGCGAGCGACTGGAAGGAGCGAGCGGACCGACGAACTCCCGACGGAGCGCAGCGACTGAGGGGGCGAGGAGGGTAGTAGGTCAGGGCTTGTCGGGGAGCGGCCGGAGGCCGCTCCCACAGCAAACCGTGGATGGTTAGCTATCGAACTCAGTCGTCTCGACGCCGATGTCGCCGTCCTTTCGCTCGGCCTCCGTTCGGACCTCGCGGTAGGCGTTGCGGTAGCGGGCGATCTTCCGGTAGAGGAGGTAACCGAAGAACCCCTGGTAGATGAGGACGAACACGAAGAAGACGACGAACTGCGGGACGGCGTCGAAGGCCGCGACGGCGACGCTCGGGACGACGCTGACGAGCGTGTTGTACGTCGCGTGGATGAACGCGGCGATGAGCAGGCCCTTCGCGACGATGGGGCCCGCGTTCTCGGGGTTGAACTTCGCCAGACCGAGGTAGTAGCCGGCGAACGCGGAGTAGACGACGTGGCCCGGTCCCGCGAGCGCGCGGAGCGCGGCGGTGCCGCCGGCCGTCGCGAGTTGCGTCTCCGGGCCGCCGCCGGGGCTCATCTCCAGGCCGCGGTTGATGTAGATGGCGTTCTCGACGAACGCGAAGCCGAGGCCGGCGACGGCGCCGTACACCGCCCCGTCGATGACGGCGTCGAAGCGGTCGTCCCGGTAGGCGTAGAGGCGCACCGCGAGGAGCTTCACGGACTCCTCGACGGGGCCGACGACGAGGTAGAAGAAGAGGACGAAGCCGACGGGGCCGAGCAGCTGGAGGCCGCCGAACACCGAGTTGATGATGGCGGCGAAGCTGGCGAAGAAGATGCTCAGGACGAACGTGGCGGTGAGCAACCAGAGCGGTTCGCCGCTGGTGATGTCGGCGTAGTAGACGTAGCCGGCGAGCGCGAGCGCCGGAATCACCGAGAGGACCGTGAACGCCCCGATGATGGGGTCGGTGAGGGCACCGAACACGCCGATGAGGGCGGTGAAGACCAGCGCGAGGAGGACGACGAACCACTTCCCGACCGCGAGGGCGGCGCCGTACACCTTGAGCGCGAGACGGTCGAGCGCGCTACGGGGCTCCCAGGTCGCGACGTCGTAGAGGTCCCGCCCCCCCTGTGAACGGGCCTCGACCGGATCACGTTCTCCCATGTGCCGTCCTACTCGGCCCTCCTCCCTAACTCTAGGCCCCGAGGCGCGTTCCGCGGGGTTTTCTACGCCCCCACGCCAAGCGCGCCCATGCACTTCGACCAGCGGACGCAGGCCGCCCTCCGCGAGGTCGGCCTCTCGACGGACGACCTCCGCCGGGCGAGCGACCTCGTGAAGGCGGCGACCGAGGAGGAGGCCGACGCCCTGACGGCGTTCTTCGAGGACCGCGACACCGTCCACTCGGACATGGACCGCGCGCACTCGGCGAGCGACGTCCAGGAACACGCCGTCTCGTATCTCGACCTCTACACCCACGCCGCCGACATCCGGGGGTACCTCCGCTTCGACTCGTGGGGCGTCCCGGTCGAGGGCGGCCGCACCCTCCCCGACGGCACCGTCGAACTCCGCCTCGGCCCGACGGTGAACGCACGCGTCCGGTTCGCCGACGACCCCGACGTGCTATGAGCGAGGAGGCCGGAGAGGGCGACGAGTACGGGGGAGACCCCGTCGACCCGCCCCGCGTCCGCGTCCGGGGCATCTACGCGACGGCACTGACGCACCTGCTGTCGGGCGACCACGCCGTCGTCCAGGCCTCCGAACCGATACGCGAGCGTTTCGACGCGACGTTCCCGGTCGAGCCGGCGACCGTCACCGTGGAGACGACGCACGACCGGCAGGGCGTCGGTCTCTCCGGCCCGGTCGAGCGCGTCGCGTCGCTCGCGGCCGAGTTCGTCGCGGTCGGCGTCGACGCCTTCGTCTGGGACGACCCCACGCCGGAGGGGGCCGTCTTCGACGCCGAGGTGGTCGACACCCGCGGCGGTGGCGCCGTCCTCGACCTCGGGGGGAACGAGGGGAGGGGCTACCTCCCGTTCGACGAGGCCGACGGTTACGTCGAGACGGGCGACGCGCTCCGCGTGCAAGTAGCGCAGGGCGAACCCCCGTGGAGCGACCGCGACCCCCGGTGTACGGGTCGACTCTCGGTCGGGAACGGTCTCGCGCGTCTCGTCCGGGGGGCGAGCGGCGGCGGGACGAGCGTCGACCTCGCCTCGTTGCTCCCGACGGACTCCCGCGAGGGGTGGGGCGTCCGGTGGGACGCGCGCGCCGACGACGCGGACCTCGACGCCCTCGCGGGGACGCTCGACCACCTCAACGCCCGCGCCGAGCGGGTGGACGCGTCGCTCCCCGAGGAGGTGGGTGAACCGGGACGGCTCACCGACGGGCGCGCGACGGCGTGGGTCTGGTTCGGGCGTGAGTGCCGCGACGCCCTCGACGACCACCGCCGCGCCGTGACGACGACCATGCCGGGGCACCACCGGACGAAGGCCCACACGGGCGAGGCGAGCGCCGCCGTCGACTTCGCCGAGGCGGTCTGTGACCCCACGGGACCGTTCCCGTTCGCCGCCGTCACCCGACAGTTCGGCCCGCGCGAGGGCGACACCGTCGCGCTCGGTCACGGCAAACCCGACGGACGGCTCATCGTCCTCGGCCGGGGGACGGTGACGGACTACGACCCGGAGGGCGGCGTCACCGTCGAGCGGGAGATGACCCCCGGCGGGCGCTACGACGCCCTGGAGGTCGAACGGCGCGCGGGCGACGTGGCGGTGACGAAACTGAAGGAGGGTCGCTGGTGGTACGCGACGGTCTATCGGGGGGCCGACGGCGAGCGCCGGGGCACCTACGTCAACGTCTGCACGCCCGTCGAACTGTTCCCGGACGTGGCGCGCTACGTCGACCTCCACGTCGACGTGGTGAAACACGCCGACGGGACGGTCGAACGCGTCGACGACGACGAACTCGACGCGGCCGTCGAGGCGGGCGAGGTGACCGAACCGCTCGCGGAGAAGGCCCGGCAGGTGGCGACGGCCATCGAGCGCGCGCTGGAGTAGTACGGTACGGTGAAGCGCGTCACTCCTCGCGCGTCCGCGTCGCGAGTCGCCACGCGCCGAGGCCGAACGCCGCCGCACCGCCGAGGACGCCGACCCCGGGACCGGTCGCGCCCGACCCGGCACTCCCGTTCGTCTCGTTCGTTCCCGAGCCGTTCGCTGCCGAGCCGTTCGTCCCGTTCGCCGTCGAACCGTTCGCCGTCGGACCGTCCGTCCCGTTCGAGGCGTTCCCCCCGGGCGTCGGCGTCGTGGTGTTGGGGACGGACTCCTCGAGGTCGGGGTCGGGGAACGTGTAGAGCGCCTCCGTGACGTCCCACTCGAGGAAGTTCGCGCTGGAGGCGACGAAGAACTCGCCCGGGCGCGCCGCCCGCGCGGTCCAGAAACTCGTCTCGACCTCGTCGCGCCACTCGGCGAGGGGCGTCGGGTCCGACGGGTCGCGCACGTCGTGGACGCTCACGCCGCCCTGGTACCAGGAGGCGTAGAGGCGGCCGCCGGTGAGTTCGAAGTTGTGCGAGGTGGTCCACGTCCCCGAGTAGGAGGGGTCGTCGGTCGGCGGCGCGGCGAAGGAGTGGACGAGTTCGGGGGCCGCGAGCGTCGAGACGTCGTAGAGGTCGATGCCGCCGGGGCTCCCCTCGCCGTCGTCTGGCGTCTGGTCCCACGCCTCCATCCCGAGGCCGAGCAGCGACATGTCGTCGTCGAAGGCGACGAAGTGGTCGTTGCCGGGGAGCTGGAACTGCCGGGAGGCCACCGCCTGGTCCGAGAGGCCGGCGAGGTCCTCCGGGTCGTACCCCCGAACCTTCACGATGGGGTCGGGGGCGGCGGGGTCGCTCACGTCGACCAGCCAGGTGCCGGCGTCCCAGTAGGCGAGGGCGGCGACGCCCTCCTGTACCCAGATGTCGTGGAGGTTGAACACGCCGAAGGGGACGTCCAGCCAGCGGTCGTCCTCGGCCGCCGGCGACCAGCGCCCGAGTTCGGGGTTCGGGTCGTCCGCGGCGAGGGCGTCGGCGTCGACCATCACCAGCGGGTTGCCGGGGAGGCCGTTCGCGCCGAAGTAGAGCACGCCGTCGTCGAAGTAGACGTTGTGGTGGAAGAAGTCCGTCTCGTAGACGGCGAGGCGTTCGGGTGCGGCGGGGTCGGCCACGTCGTAGAGCGCCGCCCCCTGCAGGGCGCCCTGGCTCGCGTTCGCGGGGCCGGGGACGACGAGGCGGTCGCCGTCGACCTTCACGTCGAATATCTCCTCGAGCGGGCCGCCCTCGCGGTCCGCCAGGAGGTCGCGGCGCTCGGCGAGGAGGGCCGGGGACTCGGGGTCGCTCACGTCGACGGTGGCGAAGCCGTCGGTCGTCGCGAGGTAGGCGACGTCGCCGTCGACGACGGCCTCTTTCGTCCCCTCGACCTCGACGCGGCCGAGCGGCGCGAAGCCGTCCTGTCCGGCGGCGCGGCCCGTGAGGGGGAGCGCGGGGAGGGTCGGGAGGGCGAGCGCGCCGCCGAGCGCCCGGAGGGCGGTGCGCCGCGAGAGCCCGTCGTTCACCATACACCCCCCTGTCGACGGGTGGTCGTATGGGTTACGATGGCGACGGGGTGGGCGAGCCGTGCGAGGGGGTGGCGACCGGCCTCACTCCAGGGCGCGCCGGTCGCCCGTCCCGCCGGTGAGGGCGCTCGCGAGCGCCCCGAGGACGACGACGTCGTCGCCGAGCGTCGTCAGTTCGACCTCGGGAACGTTCACCATCACCTCGTCGGCGAGGTGTTCGCGGATGGGGTCGAGGACGAGGTCGGGGTTGTTGAGCGCGACGGCGCCGCCGACGTAGACGACCAGCGGCGCGAAGGCGTGACAGACGTTCGCCACGCCGAGGGTGTTCCACCGGCCGACGCGCTCGACCACCTCGGCCGCGAGGGGGTCCGACTCGACCGCCTCGAAGACGGTCGGCGCGTCGAACTCGGGAGAGGAGAGCGGGAGGTCGGTCGGCACGTCGTCGGCCTCGTGGACGTACCGGGCGTAGCGGGGGATGTTGTTGCCCGAGCAGTACGCCTCCCAGTGGCCGTCGTGACCGCAACCGCAGGTCATCCGCCCGTCGGGGTCGATGGTGAGGTGGCCGACCTCGCCGGCGTTGCCGTCCCACCCCCGCAGGACGTGGCCGTCGACGCTGACGCCCGCGCCGACGCCCGACGACATCGTGAGGTAGACCATGTCGTCGGGGTTCCGGTCGCTGAAGAAGCGCTGTCCGATGACGCCCGCGTTCGTGTCGTTGTGGAGGTAGACCCGGTCGGTGTCGACGAGGTTCGAGAGCGGTCCCGTCAGCGGGATACGGTCGATGGACTCGGGGAGGTTCGCCGGGTCGACGACGGCGCCCTCCGTCAGGTCGAGGGGACCGAACGACGCGACGGCCGCCGCCGACACCGACGCCGGTGCGAGGCCGGCGTCGTCGCACGCCGCCCGGACGACCGAGAGCACCGCCTCCGTCACCGCGATGCCCGTCGGACCGTCGGGCGTCACCTCGCGGCCCCGCCCCAGTACCGTCGCCTCGCCGTCGGCGACGACCGCCCGGACGTTCGTCGCCCCGAGGTCGACGCCCACGTAGTAGGCCATTGTGCGGATAGGCACGCTCGCCGCACTTAAAAGTCAAGACATTATTTCGACTCCGGGTAAACGCTTCACCCGGCTACTCGTTCGAGGGGAGTTTCGGGACGAGCCAGGAGAGCAGGGCGTCCTCGCTCCGCGTCTGGAGCCAGATTCGGCCGGGGCCGGTGAACGTACAGACGAGGCCCTCGCCCGAGAAGAGCGTGGACTTCAGCCCGCCGACGCGCTCCACCTCGAAGCCGGTCGACCCCTCGAAGGCGACGATGTGGCCCGTGTCGACGGTGTACTCCTCGCCGGCGGCGAGGTCGCGTTCGTGGATGGCGCCGTAACTGGAGAGGTAGGCCTGGCCGTGCCCCTCCAGCCGCAGGAGGAACAGCCCCTCCCCGCCGAAGAAGGTCCGGCCGCCGCCGAACTCGGTGTCCATCTCGATGTCCTCGTCGCCGGCGAGGTACGACCCGGACTGGACGAACAGCGGTTCGCCCGCGAGTTCGTGGGCGACGACGTCGCCGGGGAGCGGCGGTGCGAGCGTCAACTCGGTCGACTCCTGCGCCGAGAACGTGTTGAGGAAGAAGCTCTCGCCGCCGAGGACGCTGCGCTTGAGCGACCCGAGCAGGCCGCCGCGCGCCTGCGTCTCGATGTCGACGCCGGGACCGTAGCTGACCATCGCGCCGGCCTCCGCACGGACCGCCTCGCCCCGGTCGAGGTGGAGCGTGAGGAGGCTGTAGGAGGGGCTGTAGTCGATGTCGTGACGCATACGCCGACTCTCTCGTCACGGAGCATAAATCTCCCCCCGGTCAGTCGAGTCGGTCGTCGCTCGGTAACGTAAACGGCGGCACCCGACGGCCGTCGACGTCCACGAAGTCGTACTCCCCGGCGAGCGCTCCCGTCTGGAGCACCTCGCCGCTCTTCTCGGCGACGTCCGGGTCGGTCGCCAGCGCGACCACCGCCCGGCCGACGTAGCGCGTCGACTCGGTGCGCGCCAGGTCGGGGTGCTCGTGGGCCGTCGCGTCGTCGACGCCGTACTGCTCGCGGAGGTACTCGGTGCGCATCCACCCCGGCGCGAGCGCCAGCACCGTCACGCCGCGCTCGCGGAGGTCGAGCGCCATCCCGTAGACCATCCGGGTGACCGCGTGCTTGGCGACGTCGTAGGGGACCGCCCCGAGGTAGCGGTCGCGGTCCCACGCCGTCGTGTTGACCACCAGCGCGCCCGCACCCAGGAGGGGTGCGGCGTGCGCGCTCGCCGTGAAGTGCGCCCGGACCCCGGCGTCGAACATCCGGTCGTACCGGTCCATCGGTTGCTCCCAGAACGGCGCGTCGAACGGCTCCTCGTCGTAGCCCTCGTAGCCGCCCCAGACGTTGTTCACCAGCAGGTCGAGGCCGCCGCGCTCGGCGGCGACCCGTTCGAACAGCGCCGCCACCTGTCCGTCGTCCGTGTGGTCACAGCGGACGGCGACACCCTCGCCGCCGGCTTCGTCCACGAGTCGCGCCGTCTCGTCGACGGTCCCCGTCCCGAGGTCGGTGGCGACGTGGTCGCCGGCGCTCCGGCCCGTCACGTAGACGGTCGCACCCGCCGCGCCGAGTTCGACGGCGATACCCCGCCCCGCGTTACGACTCGCGCCCGTGACGACGGCGACGCGCCCGGCCAGCGGTCGCTCGTCGCCTCCCTCGCGCGTGTGGTCACTCATGGCACGCCGGAGGCGACGGCGGGGGAAGACGGTCGCGCCTGCGGGGGAGCTATCACCCGACCGCCCGAACGAGACGTATGATTCAGCCGGACCTCTCGGGTCGCACCGCGCTCGTCACCGGCAGCGCGTCGGGTATCGGTCGGTCGTTCCTGCTCGCGCTCGCGGAGCGCGGCGCGGACGTGGCCGTCCACTACAACACGAGCGACGAGGCGGCCCGCGAGGTGGCCGCGACGGCGCGGGAGTCGGGCGTCGCGGCGACGGCCGTCGGGGGCGACGTCACCGACCCCGACGCGGTCGACGAGGTGTTCTCGGCGGTCGAGGCCGACCTCGGGTCGGTCGACGTCCTCGTGAACAACGTCGGCCGGTTCGCGCCGAGTCACTGGGCGGACATCGACTGGGAGGCGTGGAACGGGGTGCTGGAGACGAACTTCAACGGGACCGTCCTCTGCTCGAAGCGCGCGCTCGGCCCGATGCGCGAGGCGGGGTGGGGGCGCATCGTCAACGTCGGCTACGCCTCGGCGGAGAAGGGGCTGGTCAGCCCGAAGAACTTCCCGTACTTCGTGGCGAAGGCGGGCGTCCTGATGTTCACACGGATGCTCGCGGCCGACACGCAGGACGACGGTGTCACCGTCAACGCCCTCTCGCCGTACGTCGTCGAGAACTCCGACGAGTTCCCCGAGGACGCCCCCCGGGGTCGGTGGGCGACCTACGCCGACCTGCACCAGGCGCTCCTGTTCTTCTGCGACGAGGGGAGCGAGTACGTCAGCGGCGAGAACGTCGAGGTCGACGGCGGGTGGCTCCCGGAGTCGGTCTGACCGGTCGGCACCGGGGATAGGTTGAGGGTCCCCGCGCCCGTAGTGTGACACCTGTACCTGCTCGCGTCCGACCACCACGCCGCACTCGTACTCAATGGCAACCCTCGACGACATGGACTCCGACGCACCGACACACCGTACACACGGCGCTCCGGGCGGCGCGCGGCGACCGGCCGACCGCCTCCGGCGTCGCTGGACGCTCGCGGTGGGGGCGGGCGTCGCCGTCATCGTCTGCGGCGCGCTGGCGCTCGCGGCGGTTCGGACCCCCGTGACCGGCCTCTGGTGGATACTCGGCGCCGGGGCGGTCCTCGTCGTCGAGGCCTCCCTGCTGTGGCGCGGCCTCGACGCGAACCGGACGACCCGCGAGGCCCCCCTGCTGCCGACGCTCGGCCTCGCGAACGGCCTGACGCTGGTTCGGGGACTGGCGCTCGCGGCCGTCGCCGGCTTCCTGCTCCTCCCGCGACCGGTCGGGGCGCTCGCGTGGGCGCCCGGCGCGCTGTACGGGGCGGCCGCCCTGCTCGACCAGGTCGACGGCCGCGTCGCGCGGGGCTACGGACGGACGACGCTCCTCGGCGAACGCCTCGACATGGCCTTCGACACCGTCGGCCTGCTCGTCGCGCCCGTCCTCGCCGTCCGCTACGGCCAGCTCCCGGTGTGGTACCTCGCCGTGAGCGCCGCGCGCTACGTCTTCCTCGCGGCCCTGTTCGTCCGGCGCCGTCGGGGGCTCCCGATACACGACCTGCCCGAGAGTCCCGTCCGGCGGCCGCTGGCGGGCGTCCAGATGGCGGTGGTGGCGCTCGCGCTCTCGCCCGTCCTGGGCCCACCGACGACCACCCTGCTCGCCACCGTCGCGATGGTCCCGTTCCTCGCGGGGTTCGCCCGCGACTGGCTGGCCGTCAGCGGACGGTCCCCTCGATGAGGTCCGGGACGCGCTTTCGGAACAGGGCGTAGACGGCGGCGAGCGCCACACCGGCGAGACAGAGGTAGCGAACCGCCCCGTCGAACAGGACGATGCCGGGGAGCGCGAAGCCGACGGTGAGCGCGAGGTCCTCGGGCGCGCCGTCGTAGCGCACCCAGCGCCGGGCGCGCAGCCACCGGCCGGCGGGGTGGAGGTACACCGCCCGGTCGGTCGTCCGCTCCCACGGCCTGAGTTCCTCGCCCGCGCCGACGGCGTCGGAGAGGGAGTGGACGGCGGCCGCGAGGAGGAAGCAGGCGGCCGCGACGCTCGCCGTCGACGGGGCGAGCGCGGCCCACGCCAGCGCGGGGAGCGCGCCGACCCAGTAGAGCGCGGGGAAGTGGAGCGTCCGGCGGTGCGTGCCGACGAGGAGGTCGAGGTCGGGGAGGACGCCGCCGGCGAGGCCGGCGAGCGCGCCGACGACGGCGAACTCGGGTGCGAGGACGACCAGCGACGAGGCCAGCGTCACGCCGACGGCGGCGTGCGTGGTCACCATCATCGGGCGGACCTACGGAGGGTGCGGGTAAGTAGCCGCCGCCGCGGCGAGACACCGCCGCGAGGGATACCCTCATGAACGTGTGCGCCGTACTGTCACGGTATGGCCACGACCACCGCAAACCGGTTCGCGCTCGACACCGCGACCCTCTCGGGAGTGCACTGGCTCGCCATGGCGCTGGCGGCCATCACCGGCGTCATCCACCTCGTCCTCGGCGTCAGTTTCGCGCCCGAACCGCTCGGCATCTCGTTCCTCCTCGCTGGAATCGGCTTCTTCGCGGGCATCGCGCTCGTGCTCGTCGACTACCGCCGGATGCTGGTGTACGTCGCCGGCGTCGCGTTCACCGCGGTCCAGGTGCCGCTCTGGTACTGGCTGAACTACGTCGGGACGGGCCAGACCCTCGCCGAGGTGGGGACCATCGAGGTCGTCGACAAGGTCGCACAGCTCGTGCTCATCGTCCTGCTGTTCGTGCTCATCAGCCGGGAGGAGTAGGGACTAGTCCGACGCGCCGAACGCACCACCGAACGCCACGCCGAGCGCCACGCCGAACGACAGCCCGACGGGGAGCCAGAGACCGATGTCCCCCGTCGCCGCCCCGACGGAGGCGCCGATAGCCACCCCCACCGCGATGCCGAGGCCCATCCCGGTCGCGAGGGCCGACTCCTCGTCGGCGTCGCCCGTGTCGTCCGGGTCGCTCGCATTGTTCGCGTCGCGGGAGCCGTCGGTACGCACGCCGTCACCCCCGCGGGTAGCGACGGCATCCCGTCAGTTCTCCTCCAGCGCGTCGATGGCGACGGCGGCGGCGACGATGGCCTCCCGGGGGACGTCGCCCGTCTCCCCGATAGTCACGTCGTAGACGTCACGCAACGAGAAGCGTTCCTCGATGGTCCCGACGACCTCGCCGTCCGCCCCGGTGACGGTGTAGGTGTGTGGCAGGAGGCCGAAGATACCGGAGAGGCTCTTCAGCGCCATCACGACGGCGCTCTCGCTCTCGATGCGCGCCCAGCGTTCGCCCTCGGGGCTCCGGAGGGTGTAGGCGTGTTTGAACAGCGTGAACTCCTTCTCGATGACGCCGAAGGTGTCGCCGCTGCGCTCGTCGACCAGCGCGTACTCGCCGGCCACGTCGAGGAGGTTCCGCGCCTTGATGCGGAAGACGACGTCGCCGTCCGGGTCGGTGAACGGGAAGTCCTCCTTCACCTTGAACAGCTTCTGTTTGCCCCGCAGGACGGTCCGTCCCGACGAGTCCTCGACCGCGTACTTGTTCCGGACGAGGCTCTGTCTGACGACGTAGTTGTCGTCCGAGAGGTCGACACCGCCGACGACGTCGCGCGCGCTCGGTTCGCTCATGGGCGGTGATAGTCCCCGATATCGTAATAAATCAGAGGGGTGCCGAAGGTCACTTCGTCCCGCTCGTCGTCGCGTGCGTATGAGCACAGGAGCGACCAGCCCGCTTCGCATCGGCCTGCTCGGCACCGGCTTCATCGGGACGCGCGTCGGCGACCAGCTCCACGGTCACCCCGGCGCGACCGTGACGGCCGTCACCGACGTCGACGGGGCGGCGCTGTCGAGTGCCGGCGACACCTTCGGCGTCCCCGGGGAGCGACGGTACACCGACTACCGGACGATGTTCGCGGAGGCGCCGCTCGACGCCGTCGTCGTCGGGACGCCACACACCCTCCACTACGAGCAGATAGTCGACGCGCTGGACGCCGACCTCCACGTCCTCTGTGACAAACCGCTGACGACCGACCTCGGCGACGCCCTCGACGTGCGCGACCGGGTCGAGGCGAGCGACCGGACGCTCATGGTCGGCTACCAGCGCCACCTCAACCCGGCGTTCGTCGCGGCGCGCGAACGCTGGGCCGAGCGCGACCCGCGGTGGCTGACCGCCGAGGTCACGCAGGACTGGGTCGACCGCTTCGAGGGTACCTGGCGCCTCGACCCCGACCTGAGCGGCGGGGGGTACCTCTACGACACGGGCAGTCACCTGCTCGACGCGCTGCTCTGGACGACGGGGCTGACGCCGACGGCCGTCTCCGCGCGGATGTCGTTCGTCGACGACGAGCGCCGGGTCGACGAGCGCGCCGACCTGACGATACGGTTCGCCGAGGGGGCGACGGCCTCCGTCTCGACGTTCGGGGCGGCCCCCTGCACCCGCGAGCACATCCACGGCTGGGACGACGACGGCGCGCTCTACCTCTCGGGCCGGGAGTGGGAGCCGCGCGACCTGCTCGAGATAGACGCCGAGAGCGGCGAACACCGCCCGTTCGTCGACCACAGCGCCGTCCGGGACAAGGGCGAGGCGTTCGTCGCGGCCGTCCGCGGGGAGCGCCCGCCGCCCGCGACGGTTCAGGACGGGGTGCGCGTCACCGCCGTCACCGAGGCGGCCTACGAGTCCGCCCGCGAGGACGGGGCGTGGGTGGACGTCGACGCCGACCTCGCGGTGGGGACGCGAACGGGGCGCTGAACCCCTCCGCGAGGGGTTCCGGGTCGGTGCTGTTTCCCGCCGAGTGAGTCGTGTAAACAGGCGTCTCCGGGGCGTTGGCGGGCCGCAGCCGCACCCGCGGCACGTGCAGACCGACAGGGTTTCACCCCTCGCCCTCTTGGCCCACACGATGAAGGAGTTCATCGAGGTCCGTGGGGCTGAGGAGCACAACCTCAAGGACATCGACGTGACCATCCCACGGGAGTCGTTCACCGTCGTCACCGGGCTCTCCGGGTCGGGGAAGTCCTCGCTCGCGTTCGAGACCATCTACGCGGAGGGCCAGCGCCGCTACATCGAGTCGCTGTCGGCGTACGCGCGGAACTTCCTCGGCCAGATGGACAAGCCGCAGGTCGAGGCCGTCGAGGGACTCTCGCCGGCCATCTCCATCGACCAGAAGAACGCCGCGAACAACCCCCGCTCGACCGTCGGGACGGTCACCGAACTCCACGACTACCTCCGCCTGCTGTACGCCCGCGTCGGCACGCCTCACTGCCCCGAGTGCGGGCGCGAGGTGGGCGAGCAGAGCGCCCAGAACATGGTGCGGCGCATCCTCGACCTCCCGGAGGGGACGCGCGCGAAGCTCGCCGCGCCCGTGGTGCGCGACCAGAAGGGCGCCTTCGCCGACCGTTTCGACGACCTCGTCGCGCAGGGCTACGCCCGCGTCGAGGTCGACGGCGAGGAGTACGACCTCACCGTCGAGCGCCCGGACCTCGACGAGAACTACAACCACACCATCGACGTCGTCGTCGACCGCGTGAAGGTGTCCGAGGGGGCGCGCTCGCGCATCACCGACAGCGTCGAGACGGCCCTGGAGGAGGCCGACGGCACCCTGAAGGTCGTCCTCCCCGACCCCCCCGAGGGGGTCGAACTGGGCGGCGCGACGACGCGCGCGACGGGCGACCTCGCGGGCGCGGGCGACGACCGCCTCGTCGTCACCTTCTCGGAGGCCCTCGCCTGCACGCACTGCGGCATCGACCTGCCGGAGATAGAGACGCGCAGTTTCTCGTTCAACAGCCCCCACGGCGCCTGCCCCGCCTGCGACGGTATCGGCGTCACCAAGGAGGTCGACGAGGACCTGGTCATCACCGACCCCTCGAAGCCCCTGAAGGACGTCTTCGAGCCGTGGAGCTACTCGCGGTCGTACTACCGCCGGCAACTCGACTCCGTGGCGGCGCACTTCGACGTCTCGCTCTCGACGCCCTTCGAGGACCTCGACGAGGCCGTGCAGGACGCCTTCCTCCACGGGACCGACGAGGACGTGCTGTTCAAGTGGAGCACGAAGAACGGCATCCGCCGCAAGGAACAGCCCTTCGAGGGCGTCGTCGGGAACCTCGAACGGCGCTACGTCGAGACCGACAGCTCGCGCGCCCGCGAGCACATCGAGGGGTACATGGCCGCGACGACCTGCTCGGCCTGCGACGGCACCCGCCTCAAGCCCGAGTCGCGCGCCGTCCTCGTCGACGGGACGGCCATCACCGGGGTCAACCGCCTCTCCATCGGCGACGCGCTCGGCCACTTCGAACACCTCGAAGCCGACCTCACCGACCGCGAGCGCACCATCGCCGAGGAGATACTGAAGGAGATACGCGCGCGCCTCGGGTTCATGTGCGAGGTCGGCCTCGACTACCTCACGCTCGACCGGGAGGCCTCCACCCTCTCGGGCGGCGAGAGCCAGCGCATCCGGCTGGCGACGCAGATCGGGTCGGGACTGGTGGGCGTGCTGTACGTCCTCGACGAGCCGTCCATCGGCCTCCACCAGCGCGACAACGACCGCCTGCTGAACACGCTCGAGGAGCTTCGCGACCTCGGGAACACGCTGGTCGTCGTCGAGCACGACACGGAGACGATGTACCGCGCCGACACCGTCGTCGACATGGGCCCGGGCCCGGGCAAGCGCGGCGGCGAGGTGGTCGTCAACGGCGACGTCGAGGAGGTGATGGCGACGGAGGCGTCGGTCACGGGCGACTACCTCGCCGGTCGGCGGTCGATACCCGTCCCCGAGACGCGACGCGAGCCGACGGGGACGCTCACCGTCCGCGGCGCGCGCCAGCACAACCTCCGCGACCTCGACGTCGACCTCCCGCTGGGGACGTTCACCGCCATCACGGGCGTCTCCGGCTCCGGGAAGTCCACGCTCCTCCACGAGATACTGTACAAGGGACTGGTCCGCCGGATGAACGACACGGACGTCGCGCCGGGCGACCACGACGACATCGAGGGCATCGAGGACATCGAGAACGTGCGGCTCATCGACCAGTCGCCCATCGGGCGCACCCCGCGCTCGAACCCCGCGACCTACACCGGCGTCTTCGACTACGTCCGCGAGCTGTTCGCCGAGACGAAGCTCTCGAAACAGCGCGGCTACGAGAAGGGCCGCTTCTCGTTCAACGTCAAGGGCGGGCGCTGCGAGGAGTGCGGCGGGCAGGGGACCGTCAAGATAGAGATGAACTTCCTCTCGGACGTCTACGTCCCCTGTGAGGAGTGCGGCGGGGCGCGCTACAACGACGAGACGCTCGACGTCACCTACAAGGGGAAGACCATCGCGGACGTCCTCGGGATGGACGTCGACGAGGCCTACGAGTTCTTCGAGAGCCACACCGGCATCCGCCGGCGCCTCCAGTTGCTCCGCGACGTCGGCCTCGGCTACATGCGCCTCGGTCAGCCCTCGACGACGCTGTCCGGCGGTGAGGCCCAGCGCGTCAAACTGGCGGAGGAGTTGGGGAAGAAGGACACCGGCGACACGCTCTACCTGCTCGACGAACCGACGACGGGGCTGCACTCCGAGGACGAGCGCAAACTCATCGACGTGCTCCAGCGCCTCGTCGACGGCGGCAACACGGTGGCCGTCGTCGAGCACGAACTCGACCTGGTGAAGAACGCGGACCACGTCGTCGACCTCGGCCCCGAGGGCGGCGAGAAGGGCGGGGCCGTCGTCGCGCAGGGGACCCCCGAGGACGTGGCGGCGAACGAGGACTCCCACACGGGGCGCTACCTCCGCGACCTGCTGCCGGGCGTCGAACTGGAGGGGCCGCGCGCGCACCGCCCGGCGACGCCAGCCGCGAGCGACGACTGACCGGCGACGCCGCGACCGACCGCGCGTGACGGTCACGTCGCGGCGGCACAACGACCTTTGCCGACGGCGACGACGACCGAGCCATGCAGGTCGCCGTCCTCACCGAACCGGGCGAGTTCGAGTACCGCGAGCGCGACCGACCCGTCCCCGACGCCGACGAGGTGCTGGTCCGCGTCGGCGAGGTGGGTATCTGCGGGTCCGACGTCCACTACTACGAACACGGCCGCATCGGCGACTACGTCGTCGAGTCGCCGCTCGTCCTCGGCCACGAGGCGGCGGGCGAGGTGGTCGAGACGGGGCGCGGGGTCACCGGCCTCGCGTCCGGCGACCGCGTGGCGATGGAACCGGGCGTCCCCTGCCGGCGCTGCGCGTACTGTTCGCGCGGCGAGTACAACCTCTGTCCGGACGTGACGTTCATGGCGACGCCGCCGGACGACGGCGCGTTCGCGGAGTACGTCGCGTGGCCCGCCGACTACTGTTACCGCCTCCCCGAGAGCGTGAGCACCCGCGAGGGGTCGCTCTGCGAACCGCTCTCGGTTGGCATCCACGTCTGTCGGCGCGGCGCGGTCGGACTGGGCGACAGCGTCCTCGTCACGGGGGCGGGGCCCATCGGCCTGCTCGTCGCCGACGTGGCCCGGGCGGCGGGCGCGACGGACGTGCTGGTCGCCGACCCCGTCGACCGGAAGCGCGACCTGGCGAGCGCCCGCGGTGCGGACGTGACCGTCGACCCGGCTGACCTGACCGAGGCCGTCGCGGCGCACACCGACGGTCTCGGCGTCGACGTCGTCGTGGAGGCGTCGGGCGCGCCCTCGGCAATCGAGGGGACGCTCGACTGCGTCCGTCGCGGGGGGCGGGTGGTGCTGGTCGGCCTCGCCAGCGAGTCGACGGCGTCGCTCGACACGCTCGCGCTGGTCGACGACGAGATAGACGTCCGGGGGTCGTTCAGGTACCGCGACACCTACCCGGCGGCCGTCTCGCTGCTGGCCGACGGGAGCGTCGACGTGGCGGGGCTCGTGGACTTCGAGGCGTCCCTCGCCGACCTCGGGTCGGCGTTCGAGCGGGCGCGCGACCCCGAGACGGTGAAGGGGCTGGTCGAGGTTACAACTCGACGGTGAGTAGCGAGCGGTACTGGCCGTCGACGAACTCGACGCGCGTCGCGCCGTCGAGCGACGCCGTCTCGCCCTCGGGTCGCTCGCGTCGACAGGGGTTTCCGGCCCGCGTGCGACTGACTAGCGATGAGTCGTATCTACGCCGCGCTGGGGTCGACCGTGCTCGTGGCCGACGGCGACCCGGGCGAGTGGCACGTCACCGACCGGACGCCAGACCCGAGCGTCCGGTGTCTCGCGGCCGCCCCGGAGCGTCCCGAGCGCGTCCTCTGCGGGACGGGCGAGGCGGGGCTCCACCGCTCGACGACCGCCGGCGAGACCTGGACGCGCGTCGGCGAGGACGCCCTCCCCGACCGGGTGACCGCCCTCGCCGTCTCGCCGGTCGACCCCGACGAGGTGTGGGCGGGGACGGAACCGAGTCGCGTGTTCCGGTCGACCGACGGCGGCGAGACGTGGACCGAGCGCGAGGGGCTGACCGACCTCCCCTCCGCCTCCGAGTGGTCGTTCCCGCCGCGCCCGCACACCCACCACGTCCGCTGGCTGGAGGTCGACCCGACCGACGCTCGACTGTACGTCGCCGTCGAGGCCGGCGCGCTGGTCCGGTCGACCGACGGCGGCGAGACGTGGCTCGACCGCGTCCCCTCCGGTCGGCGCGACACCCACTCGATGGCGACGCACCCCGACGCACCGGGACGGGCGTGGGTGGCCGCCGGGGACGGGTACGCCGAGACGGCCGACGGGGGCGACACCTGGACCCACCCGCAGGAGGGTCTGGAACACCGCTACTGCTGGAGCGTCGCCGTCGACCCCGACGCCGAGACCGTCCTCCTCTCGTCGGCCCGGAGCGCCCGGACGGCACACACGCCCGGCCGCGCGGAGACGTACGTCTACCGGCGGGTCGGTGAGGGGAGGTGGGAGCGCTCGATGGACGGCCTGCCCGAGGCGTCGGGGCTCCTCAGACCGGTGCTCGCCGCCGGCGCGCCCGGGGAGTTCTACGCGCTCACGAACCGTGGGCTGTTCCGCTCGGTCGACGGAGGCGAGACGTGGATGGGACAGGTGTGGCCCTGGAAACCGGGCTACGAGCGCCAGGCGCCGCGCGCCCTGCGACTCGTCTGAGCCGAACCGAGAAGTATTCACTCCGTCGTGAGGAAACGGGAGTAATGCACGACTTCATCGTCGTCGGTGCCGGCCCGGCAGGGTCGCGCTTCGCGCGACGGGCGGCCGAGGCGGGCCGTGACGTGCTCGTCTTCGAGCAGGGCGAAATCGGGAAGCCCCTCGCCTGTTCCGGCCACGTCAGCCTCGACCTCTGGGAGTACGTCCCCGAGGGCGCGCGCGCGGACCTCTTCCAGAACGACATCTACGGCGCGCGCTTCCACCTCGGGGGACCGGAGACGCCCGGCGAGGCGTTCTACAAGCGCGAGGTCATCTCGAACGCCGTCGACCGCGTCGGTCTCGACAGGACGCTCGCGCGGGCGGCGAGCGACGCGGGCGCGGACGTCCGGGACGGCCACACCGTCACGAACGTCTCCGAGGAGCGTGACCGCGTCGTGGTGACCGTCTCCGGGCCGGACGGCGTCGAGACCCACGAGGCGCGCGTGGTGGTCGGCTGCGACGGGCCGCGCTCGCGGGTCCGCCGCGACTGCGGCCTCCCCGAACCGGGGGAGTTCCTCCACGGCGTCCTCGGGTTCGACCCCGACCCCGATAGCGAGGACTTCGTGGACGTCCACCTGACGGTCCCGCGGTTCTTCGCCTGGCGCATCCCGCGCGGCGACGGCGGCGTCGAGTACGGCCTCGCGTGCGCGCCCGGCGACGACGTCTCCGGCCGGTTCGACGCGCTGTGCGACGCCTACGGCGCCGACCTGGACCGTCGCTGTTCGGGGCTCATCCCCATCGGCCCGCCGAAACGGGTGACGGGCCGGCGGAGCCTCCTCGTCGGGGACGCGGCGGCCCAGACCAAACCGTTCACCGGCGGCGGCATCCTCTACGGGATGCGCGCGGCCGACCACGCGGCCCGGACCGTCGACCCCGAGCGCCCGGAGACGCTCGGCGACTACGAGCGGGCGTGGCGCGACGACCTCAGGAACGAGATACGCCTCGGTCACCTCGTTCGGCTGGGCTACTCCGTCCCGAAGGCGGTCCAGAAACTCGGGCTTCGGACGCTCTCGGGGGAGATAGCGGTCCACATGGACGAGCCCTCGACGCTGTTCTCGCGCGAGCAGTTACGCGCGTTCGTCGGTCGGTAGCGAGCGGGCGAGAGCGGTCGAACGGCCGCGACGACGCCTCGTCGCCCCGTTTCGCGGCGAAATCGTCTGACGCAAGAATTATTGTCGCCCCGACCCCCTCCCGTGCTATGGGTCTGATGGACAAGTTGATGGGGGGAACAGGGACGCGAAGCACCGACGAGTACGTCGAACTCGACCTGGACGACTTCGAGACGGAGGTCGAGTCGGACGCCTCGGGGATGCAGGTGCGTATCGCCAGCATCGGCGGGCAACAGGACGTCATCGCCATCAAGGACGCCATCTACGACGGCGACCTCGTCATCGCGGACATCACCCGTCACACGACCTCCGACCGCACGATGGAACACATCACGGACGAACTGAAGCAGGTCGCCCGCGAGGTGGGCGGCGACATCGTCCAGAAGGACGACGACCAGCTCATCATCACCCCCACGGACGTCACCATCAGCCGGACGAAACTCTGAGGCGCGGCCCGCGCGACTGCCCCGTCTCTCACTCTGCTCCCGCGCATCGGCCGCTCCCGACGGACGACGAGACAGCGAGTACCCCCGCCTTCAGCAGCCTTATCCGCCGCCCTCGTCTCGTTTCGGACGATGACACAGGCCATCCGTGTCCGTGACCTCCGCAAGGAGTACGGCGACGTCCGGGCGCTCGATGGGCTCTCGCTCGACGTCGAGGAAGGGGAGTTCTTCGGGCTGCTCGGACCGAACGGCGCCGGCAAGACGACGTTCATCAACGTCCTCGTCGGCCTCGCCCGCGCGTCCGGCGGCACCGCCGAGGTGTTCGGCCACGACGTGGAAGCCGACTACCGCGAGGCGCGCGACGCCATCGGCCTCGCCCCCCAGGAGTTCAACGTCGACCGCTTCTTCCCCATCGTCGAGGTGCTCGAACACAAGGCGGGCTACCACGGCGTCCCGCCCGCGGAGGCGCGCGAGCGCGCCGAGGACGCCCTCCGAACGGTCGGCATCTACGACAAGCGCGACACCCGCTTCGACTGGCTCTCCGGCGGCATGAAGCGCCGGTTCGTCATCGCGCGGGCGCTCGTCTCCGACCCGGACCTCCTCATCCTCGACGAACCGACCGCCGGCGTGGACGTGGAACTCCGGCGCGACCTCTGGGACCTCGTCCAGCGGCTGAACGACGAGGGGACCACCGTCCTGCTCACTACCCACTACATCGAGGAGGCCGAACGCCTCTGTGACCGCGTCGCCATCGTCGACAGCGGACGGCGCGTCGAGGTGGCGAGCCCCGACGACCTCCGGGCACGCGGCACCGACGAGTTGACCGTCACGCTCGCGGGGCCGCCGGCGACCCGCCCGACGCTCGACCACGAGCGTATCTCCGGCGTCGAGTGGGACGGGGACGTCCTGCGCGTTCAGGCCGCCGGCGCGGGGCGGGTCGCCCCGGACGTGCTCCGGGCGCTCGACCGCGCGGGCGAGCGCGTCGTCGACGTGTCCATCCGCCGGGCCTCCCTCGAGGAGGTGTTCGTCGAGTTGACCCGACGCGACGAGGAGGGCGGCGACGGCGAGGGGGAGGGGGAGGGCGAACCCGAGCGCGCGGAGGTGACGGCGTGAGTCCGTCCGGCCTCACCGGCTTTCGCTCCCTGTTGCGCCGGGAGATACTGCGGTTCGTCCGCCGGCCGCGGAACACGTTCCTCCCGCCGGCCATCACGAACGTCCTCTACTTCGCCGTCTTCGGCGTCATCCTCGGCTCGCGCCTCTCGGGGGTGAGCGGCGACTTCGGCTACATCGAGTTCGTCCTCCCCGGGCTCGTGGTACTCGGCGTGGTGTCGAACGCCTTCGAGAACGCCTCGTTCTCCATCTTCCACGGCCGCTGGAACGAGTACATCAACGAGACGCTCACCTCGCCGCTGTCGTACACCGCGATGGTGTTCGCGTACGTCCTCTCGAGTTCCCTGCGCGGCCTGCTGGTCGGCGCGCTCGTCTACGCCATCGGCTACCTGTTCGCGCCGGTCGTGCCCGCCAGACCGCTCTACCTCCTCGGGTTCGCCGTCGTCATCCCCGTGCTGTTCTCGGGGCTGGGCGTCATCGGCGGCCTCTGGGCGCGGGACTTCGACTACCTCACCGTCCTCACGCAGTTCATCCTCCGACCGCTGGTGTTCTTCGGTGGCGTGTTCTACTCGCTGTCCGTGTTGCCGGAACCGTACTTCACGCTCTCGTTGCTCGACCCGCTCGTCTACATGGTCGACGGGATGCGCTACGGCGTCCTCGGCTACTCCGAACTCGACCCGAACCTGTCGCTCGCCGTCCTGACGGCGCTGGCGCTCGCCGTGCTGGCGGTCGACGTGGCGCTGTTCAAGCGAGGATACGGACTCGTCGATTAGACGTCGGGGGCGTCGTCCTGCACCGCGTTCTTCATCGACTCGCGGCGGCTCTTGGCGTCGCGGCCGGTGCAGTCGAGCAGGAAGGTGTTCTTCATCGAGACGGCCTCGCCGGCGGCCTCCAGGTCGTCTGGCGAGAGGTCGGCCGGGTCGGCCTCCTCGAACTCGACGGCGAGGGTGTCCTTCTTGCCGCTGTACTCGACGGCGCCGGCGACGATGCGGGTGAAGACGGGGTTGTCCGGTTTCTCGACCACGTGGAGGTCGCTGCCCTTGTACTCCTCGGTGGTCGTGATGGGGCCGAACGTCTCCGCTATCTTCGCCTCGAGGTCCGGGACGCGCTCCTCGAGGTGTTCGCCGCGTCGCATCTTGTACTCGCGCATGGCAGTCAGTAGGTGAGGGGAGGTTTAGGGATTCCGTTCAGCAGTGCCGAGGTAGCCCACCCGGCACTCGGGGCAGGCGTCGCCCGCCCGGAGCGAGGTGGCGAACGCCTCGACGGCGTAGCCACAGGACCCGCAGACGTACGTCACGTCCGGGTCGGAGGCGGGGCCGGCGGCGGGTTCGACGCCGGGGGCGAGGTCGGCGTCGACGTCCGGGTCGGACCCCGGGTCGTCGGCCTCGTCCGGACCGCCCGTCAGCACCTCGACGCCCGTGTCCCCGGTCGGCGACGCCGCCCCGGTGTCCTCGACCGTCCCGGCGTTCGCGTCGGTCGTACCGTCGGGGTCGTCCGCGTCGTCCGCGAGCGCGTCGGAGGCGGCGTCGGCACCGGCGTCGGCGTCCACCGCCTCCGGGTCGAGCCCGGCCGCCTCCGCGACCGTCGGGCCGTCGTCGTCCCGCCGGGCCTCCGAGAGCAGTTCGTCGGGGTTCCACGGGCGGTAGCCGTGGCCCTCCTCGGCGGGCCACTCGCCGTACTCGCGCTCCTCGGGCGCGTCGGTGAGGATGACGGCGTCCTCCTCGGCGGGGTCCGGCGGGTCCTCGCTCCCGTCGTCGGGGCCGTCTGGACCGTCGGCCTCGTCGGGGGCCTCGGGGTCGCTCGGGGCGTCCGTCCCCGTGTCAATGTCCGTGTCAGTGTCCGTGTCCGTTTCCCCCTCACCGGGTTCGTCACCGGCGTCGAGGACGTCCTCGTCCACGACGGCGGTGACCTCGGTGTTCTCCGAGATGACCCGCTCTGCGCCGCAGTGCTCGCAGACGACGACTTCGCGGACCGAGGTGACCACTTCGCTCCCGCGTTCTTCGCGCTCACGGTCGAGTTCGGCGTCGCCGAACTCGTGCCCGAGCAACGAGCATTTGAGAGCCATTGTCGGGAACTACACCCCGTCGGACGTATAAGCGTACCTCTCCGGGGGACAGGTTAAGAGCCGTCGCGTGTTATCGGGGCCTATGCGTGCAAAGCGTGAGTTCCGGAACCGTGACGCGACCCAGGTCGCGGTGCTCGACGCCCTCGTCGAGCGCGGGAGCGAGGGCATGACCGTCCTCGAACTCCGCACCCGCGTCGACGCGGAGATAGACGCCCTCGACGACGCGCTCACGACGCTGAAGACCGACGGCCTCATCGAGGCCGACACCCGCTCGAACGACCGCGTGGTCCTCGTACCGGCCGCGCACGTCGTCCCCGAGGGCGACGAGGAGGCGGAACCGTCGCTGGTCGAGCGCCTGCGCGACCGCCTCCCGTTCTGACCGCCCCGGAGGGAGCCGTCCGACCGCACCCGCCGGTCCCGGGAACCGCAGGCGTCATCAGGCGGCGCGGCCAAGACCGAACGATGACCGTCATCGAGGACGTCCACGCCGACCACGGTGCGACGTTCACGGACCACGGCGGCCGCCGCGTCGTCGCCACCTACGGCCGCACCGACCGGACCCACCGCGCCGTGCGCAACGGCGTCGGCGTCATCGAACTCGGCTACGGTATCCTCGAGGTCACCGGCGAGGACCGCGTCGAGTTCGTCGACAACGCCGTCTCGAACCGCGTCCCCGACGACGACGGCCGCGGGGTCTACTGCCTGCTCTGTGACCCCCAGGGCGGCATCGAGGCCGACCTCTACGTCTACAACGCCGGCGAGCGCCTGCTGGTGTTCTGTCCGCCCGACCGCGCGAGCGAGGTGCGCGAGGACTGGGCGGGCAAGACGTTCATCCAGGACGTCTCGGTTCGCGTCGCCACCGACGACCTCGCCGTCTTCGGCGTCCACGGGCCGATGGCGACCGAGAAGGTGGCGAGCGTCCTCAACCACGCGGGCGCGCCGGAACCCGAACTCGCCTTCGTCCGCGGGTCGATGGCCGACGTGGGCGTCACCGTCGTCGCGAGCGACGCCTCGACCGGCGAGGAGGGGTACGAGGTGGTCTGTGCCGCCGACGCCGCCCCCGAGGTGTTCGACACGCTCCTCACCCGCGGGATGAACGCCGTCCCCTTCGGTTACGAGACGTGGAACGCGCTCACGCTCGAGGCCGGGACGCCGCTCTACCACACCGAACTGCGCGGGCGCATCCCGAACGTGGCGGGGATTCGAAACGCCCTCGACTTCGAGAAGGGCTGTTACGTCGGTCAGGAGGTCGTCTCGCGCGTCGAGAACGTCGGCCGCCCCTCGAAGCGCCTCGTCGGCCTCGCGTGCGACGCCGTCCCGGAGGCGGGTGCGGCCGTCTTCGACGGTGACGCGGCGGTCGGCGAGGTAACGCGGGGCGCGGACGCCGAGAGCTACGGCGGCCCCGCCGCACTCGCCTACGTCCCCTTCGAGTTCGACGGCGACCCGACGGTCCGCGTCGGGGGCGAAGAGCGCACCGCACGGGTCGTCTCGCTGCCGTTCGTCGAGGGGAGCGCTCGCTCGGCGCGCCTCCCGACGTACCCCGAGTGAACCGTCGGAACGGCCATCAAGACTTATATTGATACGAGAGACAGTACGAGCGAATGCGACGCCGTGCGCTGTCCGCCTGCGCGCTCGCCGCCCTCGTCCTCCTGGCCGGTTGTAGCGTCGTCACCGACGGCGGGAGAGAGGACTCGGCCGAGAACACGACGCCGGCAGACGTGCCGACCGACAACGCGACGTCGAACGGGACCGACGGAGAGACCCCCGGGACGAACGACAGTGACGACGGTGACGGCGATAGCGACGCCGTGGGTGCCGTCTCGCTCGTGAACCGCGACAACGCGAGCTACGAGGTGGAGGTGTACGCGGCGACGCCGGCCGTCGAGACGGTCAACGTCACCTACCGCAACGGGACCGTCGTCTCGCGGTCGCTCCCGGCCGACGCGAACGCGAGCGTCCGGGGGAACGTCTCGCTGGTGACGCCGGCGTCCTCGCTGGAGTGGAAGGCCTACAGCCTCGACCCGGAACAGTCGCTGAACGCGACGCTCCGGCCGCCGGTCGAGGAGTACAGCGTCGTCTACGTCGTCTACGGCGAACGGTACTACGAGGGGGCGACACCGGTTCGCTTCGGTCGCGTCGGCTGTGCGTCGAACGAGACGGTCCGGAACGCCACCGTCGCCGTCGGCGGCGAGAACGTCACCGCGAACGCGACCTGCGCGGCGTAGCGCGAGACGGCCCTCGGGTGCGACCGGTCCTCGACTCTTCTAGAACGTGGTGTTGTAGAGTTCGTCGCCGACGTGGTGGAGCGACTCGATGACCTTCCCGGAGTCGCCGGTGAGGTCGGCGCCGTCCTCGGTCGCGCGACCGACCGCGAGGACCTTCCCGTGGGTCTCCTCGGCGATGGCGACGAGGTCGCCGGCCGCGATGGAGTCGTCGGCCTCGGTGATGCCGGGGCGCATCACGTCCGCGCCGTCGCTGACGAACGAGACGGCCCCCGAGTCGACCGTGACGAGGTTACGCTCGGGCGGGTAGGCGTTCGCGCCGCGGACGGTCAGGAACGGGTCGTCGTCGAAGTAGACCACGACGGGGTCGCCGTCGACGAGGACGAGGTCGGTGTCGTCGTCGACGAACTCCACGCGTTCGAAGGCCTCACCGTCGAGCGAGACGCCGAGTTGCTCCTCGAGCGTCTCCGTGATGCGCGCGATCTCGTCGCTCCGGAGGTGGTGTCGGGACTTGACCTGCATACCGTCGTGTGTGCTCGCCGGTACGATAAAGCGCCCGCCTCGTCTGTCCGACGATCGAATCGTCTCACCCGACTGCGAAAAGGGATAAGTGTCGGGGAGCGTAGGTGGTGGTAATGTGGGGCACGCGGAACGGCGGAGACGGCGTCGACTGTCTGGCGTGCGGACGCACCGTCGAGCGTTCGGCGGCGCGGGAGTACGACAAGGAGGGCGACCGATGGTCGCGCCGCGGCAAGGACTTCGAGTACCTCTGTAAGACCTGCCACCGCGAGCTATGCCACCAGCCGCGGGACGAACTCGAAGGGCTGTTGCTGGACATCGAGCGCGACCGGCCGCGGGGCCAGCGCGAGTTCCTCCGGCGGTACAACGAACTGGTCGAGGACCGCTACGGCTCGCTCGAGGAGCGCGGGCGATAGCCACCGCCCCCGATACGACTAACTGGCCCCTTCTCTTAGCGCGCCTATGAGCGACCAGGCGGACCAGGCCGCGGCCGGCACGGCCGAGGGCCAGGGTCCAGTCGAAATCGACGAGGAACTCGCCCGTCACCTCCAGAACAAGCGCGAGGAACTCTTCGAGAAGTTCGAGATACGCGACGCGTTCCCGCAGGCCGTCATGGAGGAGGCCGAGCGCCGCACCGAGGGCGTCGTCGAGGAGATACAGGACGAGGTCGAGGAGCGGCGCGACCTGCGCGACCTGACGGCGTGGACGACCGACCCCATCGACGCCCAGGACTTCGACGACGCGCTCTCCATCGAGCGCGAGGACGACGTCTATCGCCTCTGGGTCCACATCGCCGACGTCACCCACTACGTCCACCCCGGCAGCGAGATGTGGGCGGAGGCCGTCGAGCGTGGCAACACCGTCTACCTCCCCGCCTACACCGTCCACATGCTCCCGCCGGCGCTCTCGGAGACGGTGTGCTCGCTCGTCCCCGAGGAGGACCGCCTCGCGCACACCGTCGAGATGGTCCTCGACGCCGAGACGCTCTCCTACGAGACCATCGACATCTACAAGTCCGTCATCCGGAGCGACGAGCGCCTCACCTACACGCAGGCGGAGAACCGCCTCGACGACCCCGACGCCCCGCTCCACGAGGAGTGTTCGCTCGTCTTCGAACTCGCCGACCGGATGCACGAACAGCGCAAGGAGGACGGCTCGCTCGTCCTCAACCCCTCGCGGGACCGCGCACACACCATCATCGAGGAGTGCATGCTGAAGGCGAACAAGGCGGTCACGCACGTCCTGATGTTCCAGCGCGGCGTCGAGGCGATGTACCGCGTCCACCCCCAGCCGACCCCCCAGGAGTGGGACCGCGCGCTGAAGGAGATACAGGAACTCGACGGCGTCTCCATCCCGAGCGACTCGTGGGACGACCCCCGGAAGGCGGTCAACGCCACGCTGGAACAGGCGCCCGGCCGCCAACTGCGCAAGATACAGCGCGCCGTGATGCGCGTCATGCCGCGGGCGAAGTACATGAACGACCCCTTCGGCGGCCACCACGCGCTCAACTTCGAGATATACGGCCACTTCACCAGCCCAATCCGGCGGCTCTCGGACCTCATCAACCACTGGATCGTCCACGAGGAGGACGTCCCCGAGGACCTCGTCGCGCTCTGTGACCGCGCCAGCGACAAGCAGAAAGACGCCGAGCGCTGCGAACGCGAGTACAAGCAGTTCCTCTCGGAGGTGGGCCTCGACGCCTACGCGGTGAACAACCG
This sequence comes from Halomarina ordinaria, assembly GCF_030553305.1. Classification (NCBI taxonomy): domain Archaea; kingdom Methanobacteriati; phylum Methanobacteriota; class Halobacteria; order Halobacteriales; family Natronomonadaceae; genus Halomarina; species Halomarina ordinaria. The sequence continues at coordinate 1,656,169 of NZ_JARRAH010000001.1, forward strand.
CGGGCTTCGCGTCGTCGAGGACGAGGAGGAGGAAGGGGACGGAACCGACGACGCTGACGTGGAGTCGGCCGCCGGCGAGGTGGAGTGAGCCGAAGACGGGACGACCCGCGCCCGTCTCGCGTCCGGAACGTCGACGAGCGACGGCTCACTCGCCGGTCGATGGACCCGCGCCGAGTTGCCGGAACAGGCCGAGCGAGTCGTACTCGACCCACGTCTCCGCCACCCTCCCGTCCTCGACGCGGTGGACGGCGATGGCCGTCAGCTCGACGGGTCGACCGGTCGGTTCGAGGCCGGCGAACTCGCCGGTGTGCGTCGCGCGCGCCGTGTAGCGGAGACAGACCCGGTCACCGCGGCCGAACAGGTCGTCGATGACTATCGTCTCGTCGGGAAAGCCCCTGTGGAAGGTCCGGAGTGCCTCCTCGAACCGCTCGGGGCCGCGCGCCTCGCCGGGGACCTGCGGGTCGTGTCTGACGTAGTCGTCCGCGAAGAACTCGGGGATGCGGTCGTAGTGCTGTTCGGTGACGATTTCCTCGACGAACCGGCGGACGAGGACCTCGTTGCGTCGCTCTCGCGATTGTCGTGTCGCCATGTCACCCACCGAAGCGACGGTAGGCGATGTGTGAGAATACCAGTTGCGTCGCCCCGTAACCGGACCAGTCGCCGTCGTCGTCAGTCGTCGTCAGTCGTCGCGGTAGCGGTGCGAGAGGAGACTCATCACGTCGGTGCCCTTCGAGAGGACGTGCTGTCCGGCGCGCATCGAGAACGCGACCGGGTCGCTCGCGAACCGCGAGAGGTACTCGTTGCCCTTGGTCTGGACCCGTGCGACCGTCCCCGGCGAGACCAGCTGGTTCGCCTCGTAACAGAACACCGGTTTGCCGGTCCGCTCGGCGATCTCGGTCGCCTGCCCGGGCGAACTCTCGACGAAGAGGGTGGCGCCCGTTCGCTCGTACACCTCCGCTTTGAACGCCGCGTGGTCCTCGCGCTCCTCGCGGGCCGCCTTGCTCGGCAGGTCCATCATGACGAGTTCGTCGTACTCGACGCCGTGTTCGTCCAGCCAGCGCTCGGTGTCCTCGCGGTAGCGTTCGAGGCGACAGGTGACGAGCCACCCGACCCGTTCGGTCGGGACGATTTCGGGGTCGACGGTGCGGATGAATTCGCGGTAGTTCTTCCCGTCGTCGTTCTCCTCGGGTGTCGGGTCCCGGCAGAGCACGCCGTCGATGTCGACACAGGAGTTCTTCAGCATCGGGTGGTGGAGCAGGTTCCACTCGAAGAAGCGGGGCTTGCTCACGACCTCCGACCAGTAGTCGACGTGGCGGTGGCCGTGCGTCGAGACGTAGAGCGCGGCGTAGCTGACCTCGAAGGGGAAATCGTGTTCGTCGAGACGGGATTTCGTCTCCTGCATCTGGCGACCCGTATCGACGGAGTCGTCGACGACGAGGACGTGGTCGACGTGCTCGAACTCGCGATGACCGTCGTAGCGATAACCGGAGCGCATGATGCGACCGTCGCAGAGGCCGTCGACGTCCGTCATCGGCTGGTTGCGGTAGAGACAGAGGAGGTTCGCCGCGAGCAGACCGCTCCGCGGAATCCCCACGATGAGGTCGATACTGTCCGGGAGCTCCGTCGCCAGCTCGCGGGCAGCGGCGTTCAGATCAGAGAGACTTCGGTAATTCATTATCGCATCAGTGTCATGATAACGGGAACGGCGTGAGTGTATAGGACTACTCTGATGCGAGTATTAATTCTTTTCCAATTTCCCCAACCCACAGTATGAACCTACCGACAACATATCCGACGGTCGTACGTTTTTTACAACTATTATCACCTAATTTCCAGACTCGGCGTGTAATCGAGGCGTTCTCGACGGACTCTCGGGTGGGTGTGCGAATCGTCGACGAGCGTCGATAGTGTCGGAATACCGCCAATTCAGTCGGTGTGCGGACCGTGAATCCAGCCGGGGAGTGCGTGCTCCGACGCGGTCGTACGTTCCAATCGCACATCTCGGGGCGACACGAGGGGGGACATCATGAGAATAATCGTCACGTCGTCCATACAGCAGCCGACACTGCTCTCGGCCCTTCGAGAAGTGCCGTCGGCGCGCATCATCTTCGAACAGCTGGACACGGTGGATTACGGGAATCGGGTGGGGACCTTCTGGGTCGAAGCGGACGACTACGACGTCTTCGAGGCCGCGATGGCCGACGACCCGACAGTGACGGCCGTCGAGTGCCTCGCGACGTTCAACGACCGGCGTCTCTACCGGGCAGAGCAGATGGGCGACGGACGGGAGCGAAGCGTCTACCCGACCATCGTCGAGGTGGGTGGCGTCATCCAGCGGATGGTCGGAACCAGCGAGGGGTGGGAGTTCCAGGTGGCGTTCCCGAGTCAGGAGGCCGCGTCGCGCTTCCACGAGGTGTGTGCCGACTACGACCTCGGGTTCACGCTCCTGCAGAAGTACGAACAGACCGAACTCGACGAGCCGTCGACCGACTTCGGCCTCACCGAGAAGCAGCGCCGAACGCTCGTTCGAGCCGTCGCAGAGGGGTACTACAAGGTGCCGCGGGACGTCGACCTCGACGCGCTCGCCGACGAGTTGGAGATATCACATCAGGCGGCGTCCGAACGCCTCCGACGCGCCATCGACATCCTCGTCCACAACACCATCTACACCCCGGACGACGAGGGAGCCGAGTGAGGCGTGCCGCGAGTCTACCGCGTATCGCGGTTTCCGAGTCGAAACCCGATTTCCGACTGCCGGACGCTCAGCCCTCCAGCGACGAGTGCGACACCGAGACAGACGACGACGGGGACGTGAAACAGCGTGGGTTCGGGCACATACCCGCTGGCCATCCCGAGTTCGACGACACCTGCGGCCCACACGGCCGCGAAGGCGACTGCGAAGTAGTCCGGTTCGTGCGTCCACACGTAGTGGAAGATAAACGCGCCTACAGAGACGACGCTGAGCGCGGCATTCGCGCCAATCCAGAGGAGGGCGGCGTCGACCATCGTGGTGGCCGTCCTACACGTCGTGCGAATATAGCTGTTCAGAGGAAACGCGGGCCCCACGTTCTGCGTTTACTTCACGAGCAAGATGGACCGTACGACAGCCGCGACTGAACGAACCTGTACCGTCACAGTATTTACCTTCAACCAGTCGAGACGTGAGGTATGTCGATAGAGGCGTCGGTCTTCGGGGCGCTGACAGGGGCTGTCGCCGGCGGACTTATTTCGTATTTCGTTTCATCGAAGGTGGCGAAGAAGCAGGCGAAGACGCAGTACAATTATCAAATACAACGAACGCGCCACGACTGGTATACACAGGCGAATACGCTCGCGGAGTTAACGGAGCATGACTGGTACGATGTCATGAATCAGAGCGAGGTCGACCAAGAAACTCAGCCTGCAGACCGATTCATACCCCGAATAGAAGAACTCCGAAACCACGCCGCCCGCGGGAAATCGCTTGACGTCAATGGGGACGTCGTGGACGGATTGGAGCAGTTAGCCGCTGACCTGAGTGCGGCACTTACCGTCATGGGTTCTGGGGATGACCTATGGATGATAGAACACGAGATGCATCCAGTTATCGACCAAGTGAGGGAGAAAGCGACACAGCGAGCTACTGAACTGGAGTAGCGAGCCGCCACCTGATGTGTCGAGATAGTGTTAAATTTGATATATTACGGTCAGAGGACCCGCAGCGTATTTTTCTATAGTAGCCGCGCCAATCGATTACCGAACGCAAACACTCCGAGTGGACTCGCCGGGAGAAGCGATCTGCCACTGATCTACGAGCCCGTACACACGAATTGCCACCGATTCGTACTTGTAGCTTCTGTTTTGGCGAGCCGAGTGCGAGGAGCTGTCATCCCGTCCGCGTTCGCCGTCGAAGGAGCGACGGACACCGTCGCTCGCCGACGCGAGAGAAACGGGAAGAGTCGGCGTCAGTCCTCGAGGACGATCTCGATGCTGACGTCGTTCGGCACCTGAATGCGCATCAGCTGGCGCAGCGCCCGTTCATCGGCGTCGATGTCGATGAGACGCTTGTGGACGCGCATCTCCCAGTGCTCCCACGTCGCGGTACCCTCACCGTCGGGCGACTTGCGCGTGGGCACCTCGAGCGTCTTCGTGGGCAGCGGGACTGGCCCCGACAGGTTGACGCCGGTCTTGTTCGCGATCTCGCGGACGTCGCCACAGATGTTGTCGAGGTCCGACGGGCTGGTTCCCGCGAGCCGGACGCGTGCCTGCTGCATTTATCGCTCGTTGACGCTGAGGACCTTGCCGGCCGCGATGGTCTGGCCCATGTCGCGCACGGCGAAGCTCCCGAGCTCGGGGATCTCCGAGGACGGCTCGATGCTGAGGGGCTTCTGCGGACGGACCGTGACGACCGCGGCGTCGCCGGCCTGGATGAAGTCCGGGTTCTCCTCGGCGACCTCGCCGCTGGCCGGGTCGAGTTTCTTGTCGATGGACTCGATGGTACACGCGACCTGCGCCGTGTGGGCGTGGAAGACCGGCGTGTAGCCCGCGGTGATGACCGACGGGTGCTGCATCACGACGACCTGGGCCTGGAACGTCTCGGCGACGCTCGGCGGGTCCTCGGCGGGACCACAGACGTCACCGCGGCGGATGTCGTCCTTGCCGATACCGCGGACGTTGAACCCGACGTTGTCGCCGGGGCCGGCCTGCGGGACCTCCTCGTGGTGCATCTCGACGGTCTTGACCTCGCCGCTCACGTCCGAGGGCTGGAACGAGACGTTCATGCCCGTCTCGAGGATGCCCGTCTCGACGCGGCCGACGGGGACGGTACCGATGCCCGAGATGGTGTAGACGTCCTGGATGGGCAGGCGCAGCGGCGCGTCCGTGGGTTCCTGGGGCTCCGGGAGGTTGTTGAGGGCCTCGAGGAGCGTCGGGCCGTCGTACCACGGCGTGTTGTCGCTGGCTTCGGAGACGTTGTCGCCCTCGAAGGCGGACGTCGGGACGAAGCTCGCGTTGTCCGTGTCGAAGCGGACCTGCTTGAGCAGTTGCTTCACGTCGTCGACGACGGAGCGGTACTCGTCCTCGCTGTAGTCGACGAGGTCCATCTTGTTGACGGCGACGATGAGTTCGCCGATGCCGAGCGTCCGCGCCAGGAAGACGTGCTCCTGGGTCTGGGGCGCGACACCGTCGTCGGCGGCGACGACGAGGACGGCGTTGTCGGCCTGGCTCGCCCCCGTGATCATGTTCTTCACGAAGTCACGGTGGCCCGGACAGTCGACGATGGTGAAGTAGTACTCGTCGGTGTCGAACTCCTGGTGGGCGATGTCGATGGTGACCCCGCGCTCGCGCTCCTCGGCGAGGTTGTCCATCACGTAGGCGAACTCGAAGCCGCCCTTGCCCTTCTCTTCTGCTTCCTCTCGGTACTGCTCGATGACGTGCTCGGGGACGCTCCCGGTCTCGAAGAGGAGGCGCCCGACCATCGTACTCTTCCCGTGGTCGACGTGGCCGATTACGGCCAAATTCTGGTGCGGTTTGTCGCTCATTGATAGCTCACGCGCAAAGGCGCTGTGGGGAAAGCTTTCGACTGAATCGGATAAAACGATTTCGAAAAGCTATACCGACCACCCCGCCGCCGTATAGCGGTTTGGCACGCGCTACCACGATTCGTCGTCTGGCGGGCGACTCGCCGGGCGCGCGAGGGTAGCGTAGGACACGCCTGGCGGGCGACCCCGCCAGGACTCACTCCAGCGGCGGGAGTCGCCCCACGTCCGAGAACACGGCCGTCGCCGTCTCGGGGCCGCCCGCGCCGCGCCCGCTGACGTTCAGTCGGCCGGCGTGGTTCGTCTCCAGCTGGACGATGTTGCGCGTCCCGGAGACGGCGAGCGTCCCGTGTTCGGGGATGAGGCGCGGGCCGACGCGCACCCTGTCGCCGACGACCTCGCCGATGAGGCGGATGGTGCGGCCGTCCTCGGCGGCGAGTTCGAGCGCTTCACCCGGGACGTCGGTGATGCCCGTCACGTCCGCGTCGTCGAGGGTGTACCCGCCGTCGCCGAGGACGTTCGCGAGGATGACGCACTTCAGCGCGGCGTCGGTCCCCTCCACGTCGAAGGAGGGGTCGGCCTCCGCGACGCCGAGGTCCTGTGCCTCCGCGAGGACGTGTTCGTAGTCCAGGCCTTCGGCGGCCATCCTGGTGAGTATGAAGTTCGCCGTCCCGTTGAGCACGCCCCGTGCCGCCGTCACCTGGCCGGGACCGGCGTCGGCGATGGTCGACAGCACCGGGATGGCCCCGCCGACCGTCGCCTCGAAGCGCACGCTCCCCGCGCTCTCGCGTTCGGCGGCGCGCACGTCGTCGTAGCGCTCGGCCACCGGTCCCTTGTTGGCGAGGACGACGTGACGGTCGCGTTCCAGCGCGCTCACGACGTGTCCGAAGCCCGGTTCCGCCGACCCGAGCGTCGTCGGCGTCGCCTCCACGAGCACGTCGTAGTCGGCCTCCAGGGCCGCCTCGGGGTCGTGTTCGCCGACGCGACCGGTGTCGTCCTTCGTCGCCAGCGCCGCCTCGACGTCGACGCCCTCCCCCACCGCCGCCGAGGAGGAGTCCGCGAGCGCGACGACGTCGTGGCCGTACTCGCCGGCCAGGTCGGCGACGGCGCGGCCGACCGCGCCCGCACCGACGACGGCGAGCCTCATTGCGCACCTCCGGGGGTGAGCGGCTCGATGACCGTCAACCCCTTCTCCGCGGCCAACTCGCGCACCGTCAGGAGGACGCTGTCGGCCTCGCCGGTCTCGGTCGCCAGCCTGAGGCGGGCGCTCGACCGGTCACCGGTCCCGTTGGCCGCCGTGAGGGTGACGTCGGCGACGGAGGCGTTCGTACACTTCTCCATCCGCGAGAGGGTGTCCGAGAGGTCCGTCTCGACGAGGTCGCCGACGAGCAGGACCGTGAGTTCCTCGCCGTAGCGTTCCGCGCCCGCCTGGATGACGTTCACGCCGGCGTCGCGGAGCGACGCTACTATCCGCTCGAAGCGCTCGGGGGTCGCCTCCAGGTCGACCTCGACCGGGATGTGCCCCCGGGGGGTGAGGTTGCCGCGCTCGTGGAATATCGAGAGCAGGTTGCCGCCGCCGTCCGCTATCGGAGCCAGGGCGTTCAGCAGTTCGCCCGGCTCGTCGACGAGTTCGAGGCGCACCGTGTACGACCGAACCACGTCGTCGCTCATCGCTTCCACCGCCGCAGGGGGTCCGCGCGGCTCATTGGCGTCTGCAAGCGACGGAAGGTTAAGAAGCCTCACGCTTCCGCGAAGCGTTGCCGGTGTCCGTCAGTGGAGGTCGATGTCGGCGGAGGAGTCGGCGCGCTCGAAGGCGACTTCGAGGATGCCGTTCTTGAACGTGGCCGTCGCGGAGTGCTCGTCGACGCGCACCGGGAGCCGGAGGCGCTCCTCGTACTCGCGGTAGTCGGTGGCCGCGGCGACGGTGAGCGTCCGCCCGTCGCACTTGATGTCGATGGCGTCCTTCTCGACGCCCGGGAGGTCGGCGATCACGTAGACGTGCTCGTCGTCCTGCTGGGTGGTGATGTGGACGTCGTCGCCGAAGCCGGAGTCGTTGCCCTGGACGCGCATGCCCACGTCGTCGCCCATCACGTCGTTCATCATCCGACTGAGTTCACGAAAGATGTCGTCGAAGGGGTCCCTGTCGTCCCTGTCACGAGGTCCCATGTTGGTACCCACGGCCCCTCGTCGCAAAAGCCTTCTGTCCACCGGGGTCGCGCGCCGTCGGTCGGACCCGGACGGGACGTCTCCGTCCGCTCAGAGGCCGACGCCGAGGGCGTCGTTCGTGCGCTCGATGCTCTCGTCGGCGTCGGCCGCGCCGAGGACGGCCCGGACCGCGTCGACGTTCTCGGGGACGACGTCGGACTCCTGGTGGATGGCCTGGAAGAGGTAGAGGTCGTCGTCCTCCACCGAGACGGACTCCTCCCAGACGCAGTTCTCCCAGATGTCGCCGCGCGGACGCCCACGGTCCATCGCGTACTCCTTCAGTTTGCCCGCCCCGTCGATGTCGAAGCGTTCGGGGACGAGGAACAGCCGCGACTCCCCGGCGAGCAGGTCGCGGACCGCCTCGGCGGTTGGCACCTCCTCCAGCTGGACGTTGACGCTGTGAGTGTGCATGAGCGTCGCGGGCACCTTCATCCCGAGCGTGTCGATGTTGAGGTCCGGGAAGATGGTGTTGACGTCGGGGCCGTGGTGGGAGGGGAGCGTGACCGGGTTCGGGAGGATGTCGTTTATCGGGCCGCGACCGGTCTGGCCGGGGTCGCCGCCGCGGCGGACGAGCGTCACGCGCGCCTTCTTCACGCCGTAGGTCTCCTGGAGGGGCGCGAGCAGGCGCGAGAGCCCGGTCGTGTTACAGGAGACGACGCGGACGTGGTCGGCGTCCGCCGCCTCGCTGTAGTTGGCGCGGGCGTTGAAGCTCACGTCCACCAGGTCCGCGCTCTCGCCGCCCTGGTAGAGCGCGGGGGTGTCGTACGCCTCGTACATCGCCTTGTTCTCCGCGCCGATACCCGAGGGGCAGGCGTCGACGACCACGTCGGCCGCCTCGACGAGTTCCTCGACCCCGCCGGCGACCTCGATGCCGGCCTCCTCGAACCGCGGCAGGCGCTCCTCGATGGCGGCGTACAGCGGATAGCCCTTCTCGACGGCCGTCTCCGCCTCGAAGTTCGGCCGCGTCTTCGCCACGCCGACGACCTCCATGTCGGGCTGGAGGGCGACCGCGTCCGCGACGCGCTTCCCGATGGTGCCGTAGCCGTTGATGCCGACTTTGATCATTCCTACTCGCCCGTCCCGCATCGACGGGGATAATTATTGCGTGAGTACCGCCGCGCTGGCCGAGTTATTCACTCGTCTTCGAGTCCTATTTTTTCTGACACCGGGACGGCAAGGACTAACGACCCCACCCTCGAAGCCCACGACATGGACGACGACGACGCCCTCGCCGCGGCCGCACGGACGGCCATCGCGCAGTGCATGAACCTCGGGTCGGACGACACGTTCCTCGTCGTCACCGACGACGAGCGCGAACGCATCGGGGAGGCGCTGCTCGACGCCGCCCGCGGCGTGACGGAGGACCTCGCCATCGTCCGCTACCCGCCGGGCGACCAGCACGGTGAGGAGCCACCGCGGTCGGTGGCGGCGGCGATGCGCAACGCCGATGTCGTGCTCGCGCCGACGACCAAGAGCCTGAGCCACACGCGCGCTCGCAGTCAGGCGACGGCCTCCGGCGCGCGCGCCGCGACCCTCCCCGGCATCACCGAGGAGGTGTTCACGACGGGCCTCGACGCCGACTACGAGGCCATCGCCGACAACTGCCGCGAGATATACGAGCAGGTCGCGGGCGCGGAAGAGATTCGCGTCACCGCCCCCGCCGGCACGGACATCACGTTCGCCCCCGGCGAGCGGGCCTGGCTCCAGGACACGGGCATCGTCCACGGGCCGAGCGAGTTCTCGAACCTGCCGGCCGGCGAGACGTTCGTCAGCCCCGAGGACGCGAACGGGACGTACGTCGTCGACGGGACGATGATGCCCTACGGCCTGCTGGACGGTCGGACGCTGACGTTCGAGGTGGCGGACGGCCGGGTCACGCACATCGACGACGACGAGGTGCGCGCGCAGGTCGAGACGGCCGCCGAGGACGTCGGCGACGACGCCTACAACCTCGCGGAACTCGGCATCGGCGCGAACGTCGCCGTCACCGACCTGATGGGGAGCGTCCTGCTCGACGAGAAGGCCGCGGGGACGGTCCACGTCGCCCTCGGCGACGACGCGGGCATCGGGGGAGCCATCGAGGTGCCCATCCACCTCGACGGTATCATCACCGAGCCGACGGTGTACGCCGACGGCGAGGAGATAGACCTCCCGGGTCCGTAGCGAGTCGGGAGGCGGGTGCGCGTCGCCCTCGCACGCCGAACGCGGAGGAACGGGCCTTTAACGACCGACCGAGTAGGGCGGGTATGAGTCAACCAGGCCAGCAGGTCGCCGTCGCGTGTCCGGCGTGTTCGCCGGACGTCGAGACGGTCCACGAGGTGCTCTCGCCGGGCGGGACGCCGACCGTCCGCTGCACCGAGTGTGGTCACACGCACAAGACCGAACTCGAGGAGGAACGCACCGTCGAGCGCGACGTCATCGTCTCCCAGGACGGGGAGTCGTTCAAGACGCGCGTCGAGGCGCCCGCCGAGGAGACGGTCGCCGCCGGCGAGGAGTTCATCGTCGACACCGACGAGGCGCTCATGACCGTCCGCATCACCAGCCTCGAAGTCGGCGAGGAGCGCCGCTCGAAACTCGCCCGCGTCGAGGAGGTGGAGACGTTCTGGACACGCGCGGTCGACAACGTCCACGTCCCCGTCACGCTCAACCCGAAGGAGGGGGGTCGCGACGACACCCGGAGTCTCAAACTGCTGCTCCCCGGCGACCAGGAGTTCGTCGTGGGGCAGCGCGAGACCTTCGGCGACGAGGAGTTCACCGTGAAGTCCATCCGTATCCGCGACGACGCCCGCGGCTACGACTTCTGGCAACTCGACCACGACGGCGACAGCGCCGTCGCCAAGGACGTGAAGCGCGTCTACGGCGACGACGAGACGAGCGACGCCTGGTCCGCCTGGTAAACCCGCGAACTGAGCGCCTTTTACCCGTCGCCGCCGAACGCGAGCCATGCCGACACAGGACCGGCGCGAGGGGACCGACCGCGAACTGCTCTTGCTCCTGACCGCGCGCCGGACGGGCGTCCTCGACGCGCTGACGACGTCGACCGGCACTGCCGGGGGCGTCGCGCGCGAGACCGGCGTCGAGGAGCGCGCCGCTCGCCTCGTCTGCGAGGCGCTCGACGAACGGGGCTTCCTGCGACGGGTCGGCGGCGAGTACCAGCCGACGAATCGCCTGCTCGGCTTCCTCGCGAAGACCGACATTCGCTCCATCGGACGGCGCCCGCACGAACTCGACGCGCTGGAGGCGTGGCTCGCGCTCCCGGACACGATGCGGACGGGTGAGGCTCCCGCGCGCCCGCCGGACTGGACGGCCAACGCGCTGGGTTCGCGGGCCGCCCGCGACGAGGCCGCCGTCCGCGCGGCCGTGACCGCCGCGGTCCACCGCGCCCCGCGTGCGGAGCGAGTCCTCGCGCTCGCGGACGGCCCCGGGCGCCACGCCGTCGAGTTCGCTCGACGAGGGTACGACGTGACGCTCCTCGACGCACCCGACGTCGTCGACGCGGTGGCACCCGCACTGGAACACGAGGCCGTCACCCTCGTCGCGGGCGACCCCCTCGCGGGCGACTACCCCGACGCGGGCCTCGTGTTCGCCGAGGGGCTGCTCACGCGGTACGACGGGGAACACCTCGAACGGGTGTTCGCCGCGACGCGGGCGGCGCTCCCGGTGGGCGGTGCGGCCGTCTTCGTCGGCGCGGTGCGCGGCGAGACGCCGGGCGCGACCCTCCGGGCGCTCGACGCGTACGCCACCCGCGCCGAGGGCCGTGCGCACGCGGCGGGGGACCTGACCGACCGGCTGGCGGACGCGGGGTTCGACGCCGAGGTCGGCGAGGTCCCCGGCCTCGCCGAGCGCGCCGTCGCCGGCCGGGCAGTTGATTAACCTCCGTCTCGGAGGGCGGATATGGACCGGACGGTGCTGCGTGAGGACATGGTCGACAGCCTCCAGTACGAGGCCAAGGGGTTCGTCAGGAGCGACGCCGTCGGCCTCGCCATGCGCACCGTCCCCCGCCACGAGTTCGTCGCCGAGACGGAGGACGCCGCGTACGCCGACCGGACGCTCGAACGCCTCGGGACGCGCGTCCTCTCGCCCAGCACGGCCGCCCGCCTGCTGGAGGCACTCGCGCCCGAGCCGGGCGACTCGACGCTGGTCGTCGGCGTCGGCGTCGGCTACACGGCGGCCGTCGTCGCCGAGATCGCCGGGCAGGACGTGGTGCAGGGCGTCGACATCTCGCGACGCCTCGTCTACGAGGCGCGCGACAACCTCGACCGCGCCGGCTACGGCGGCGTCCTCGTCGACCGCCGCGACGGCATCCACGGTCTGGCCGAGTACGCCCCCTACGACCGCGTCCTGGTGGAGGCGGCGGCCGTCGAACCGCCGCGCGCGCTCGTCGACCAGCTGGCCGACGACGGCCGCCTCGTCATGCCGCTGGGCGCGAGCGAGCAGTCGCTGGTCGCCGTCGACGCCGACGGCGAGGTGACCGACCGCTTCGGTCCCGTCGCGTTCGCGCCGATGCTCGTCGAGGGCGAGCAGGCCGACACCGTCGAGCGCAACCGCACCGTCCGCGAGGACCGCGAGTTCGCCCAGCGCAACACGCACGGCCGACGCGGCTGGGAGCAGGACTGGATCGACTGGGACAGCTACTGACACCTGCCGAAGTCGCCGGGGCTATGTACCCCAGTCCCCCATCCTCCGACCGTGACCGACGCACCAGACATCGGCGAACTGAACCCGGCGGACCGCACGCTCATGGGCCCGGGACCGAGCGACGTCCACCCGCGCGTCCTGCGCTCGATGGCGACGCCGCTGGTCGGCTACCTCGACCCCTCCTTCGTCGAGGTGATGAACGACGTCCAGGAGGGTCTCCGGTACGTCTTCCGGACGGACAACGAGTACACCCTCGCCGTCTCCGGGACGGGGTCGGCCGCGATGGAGGCCGCCTTCGTCAACCTCGTCGAACCGGGCGAGACGGTGCTCGTCCCCTCGAACGGCTACTTCGGCGGCCGGATGGGCGAGATGGCCGAGCGCGCCGGCGGCGACGTCGTCACCGTCGACGCGCCGTGGGGCGAACCGCTCGACCCCGCGGACGTCGAGGCGGCGTTCGACGAACACCAGCCGACGGTCCTCGGCTTCGTCCACGGCGAGACCAGCACCGGCGTCCGACAGGGTGACATCGACGAGTTGACCGACATCGCCCACGCGCACGACGCCTACGTCGTCGCCGACACCGTCGCCTCCCTCGGCGGCGTCGAGTTCCGCACCGACGAGTGGGACCTCGACCTCGTCTACTCGGGGTCCCAAAAGTGCCTCTCGGCGCCGCCGGGCGCGAGCCCGCTGACCCTCTCCGACCGGGCGATGGAGAAGGTCCGGAACCGCGAGACGCGGCCGAACTCCTGGTACCTCGACCTCGAGGGGCTGTGGAGCTACTGGGGCGACGACCCGCAGTACCACCACACGGGCATGACCTCGACGCTCTACGCGCTGCGCGAGTCGCTCCGCATGGTCGCGGAGGAGGGCGTCGAGGCGGGGTGGGCGCGTCACCGCCGGATGGCCGGCGCGCTGAAGGCGGGCGTCGAGGCGATGGGCCTCGAACTGCTCCCCGCCGACGAGCACTGGCTCCCGAGCCTGAACGCCGTGCGCATCCCCGGCGCGGCCGACGGCGACGCGCTCACCACACACCTCCTCGAGGAGGAGGGTATCGAGATAGCCGGCGGCCTCGGCGACCTGGCCGGCGAGGTGGTCCGCGTCGGCTGCATGGGCCACTCCGCGCGCCCCTCGAACGTCCTCCGGACGGTCGGGGCACTCGGCCGCGCGCTGGAGGTCCAGGGCGTCGACGTCGACACCGACGCGGGCGTCGCGGCGACGAACCGCGAACTCGGCGAGTGAGTCACTCGCGTATCACCAGCACCGCGGTGTTCTCCCGGCGGTCGACGTACTCGCTTCCCGCCGGCGGTTTCACGTCGAAGGTGACCGTCCCGTCGGCCTGATTCGGTCCCAGTTCGGGCGCGAGCGAGAGCGTCGCGATACCGTCCGTACCCGTCCGCGCCGTCTCCACGCCGTCGAGGCTGGCACTCCCGGCGCGCGCGACGACGGTCGCGTCGGCCACCGGTTCGCCGTCGGCGGTGACGACGCGCACGTCCACGTCGCTCGGCCCCGGCGAGACGACCTCCGGTCGCGGCTCCGTGTCGAGTTCCGTGACGGCCAGCCCGTTCACCCCCGACAGCATGTTCATCATGATGCTCAGCGTGGCGACGCCGACGACCAGCGCGACGACGAGGCGGATGGGGAGGCCCTCGATGGCGCGGTCGTCGTCGCGGAACCGGTCGAACTGGTCGGGGAGTTCGAAACGCATGGGGGCGCTGGTCCCGCCATCGCACTTGAACGCTCGGCCGAAGGTTCATATTCGAACCCGGGACCAGCGCCCCCATGACGGTCCTCGGACGGGAGTACGACGGCGGGCCCACCGGCCACCTCGGGGCGTACCGGGCGCGCGACGGGAGCGACGGGAGCCGCGTACTGCTGGACCTTGACGGCCCGCACGCCGCGCTCGTCGTCGGCAAGCGGGGGTCGGGGAAGTCCTACACGCTCGGCGTCCTCGTCGAGGAGGCGGCGCGGGTCGACGGCCTCGCGCCGGTCGTGCTCGACCCGATGGGGGCGTTCACCACCCTCGACGCGGACCCGGTCGGCGCACGGGTCGTCCGACCGCGGGTCCGGGCCGACGCGCTCGCGCCGCGAGCGTGGTGCGACCTGCTCGGCCTCGACCCGACCACGGCGACGGGAGCGCTCGTCTGGCGGGCGGCCGCACGCGCCGACACGCTGGCGGGGATGTGCGCGTTCGTCGAGGGCGCCGACGCGGCGGGGGCGACGCGGCGCGCCGCGGCGAACCACCTCGCGCTCGCCGACTCGTGGGACGTCTTCGGCGACGCGCCGACGCCGTTCGACGGACGAGCGACCGTCCTCGACTGCTCGGGATACGACCGCGCGGCGACGAACGCCGTCTGCCGCGCGGTAGCGAGTCGGTGTTACCGCGACCGGGTCGAGGGGACGACCGACCGCCACCCGTGGCTGTTCGTCGACGAGGCGCACGTCCCCTTCGCGGGCGTGGCGGCGCCGGCGCTCCGCCGGCTGCTCACCCGGGGACGACAGCCCGGCGTCAGCCTCGTCGTCGCCACCCAGCGCCCGAGCGCCCTCCCGCCCGTCGTCGCCTCGCAGTCCGACCTCGTCGTGATGCACCGGCTGTCGAGTCGTGCGGACCGCGAGGCGATGCGCGCCGTCCGCCCCGCGGCCGTGCGTGGGACGCTCGACGAGCGGATGCCGACGGCCCCCGGGGAGGCGCTGGTGGTCGACGACACGAGCGAGCGCCTCCACGCCGTCCGGGTGCGTGAGCGCGAGACGCCCCACGGCGGCGAGAGTCCGCGCCTCTCGTCACCTCGCTGAGCCTCCAATCCCTATGGTGGTGGGGGGAGAGTGAGGGAGTATGTACGACAGCATCCTCGTGCCGACCGACGGGAGCGACCACGCCGAGGCCGCCGTCGACGAGGCGCTCGACCTCGCCGCGGAGACGGGCGCGACGCTCCACGTGCTGTACGTCCTCGACGTCCGGGAGCTCAGCACGCTCCCCGAGGAACAGTGGCTGTCCGTCGAGGAGGCGCTCGACGACGTCGGCGACCGGGCCGTCGGTCGAGTGGAGGAACGCGCCGAGGAGGTGGGAGTGTCGGTCACCACCGCCGTCGAACCCGGTATCCCGAGCGAGACCATCGTCGACTACGCCGGGGACAACGACGTCGACCTCGTCGTGATGAGCACCCACGGCCGGACCGGCCTGAGCCACCTCCTCCTCGGGAGCGTCGCGGAGAAGGTGGTCCGCCGGTCGCCCGTCCCGGTGCTCGTCGTCCGTCCGGAAGCGGAGGAGGAGTAGTCGAGGCTCAGCCGAAGACGACCCACGCGAACCCCACCGCGCCCAGCGCGGCGAGGAGCGTACCGAACGCGTTGGCGAACGCCCGGAGGCGGTCACCGCCGGCCCACAGTTCGACCGTCTGGACGGAGAACGAGGAGAACGTCGTGAACGAACCGCAGGCGCCCGTCCCGAGCGCGAGCAGCAGGTCGTCGCCCGCGCCGGCGAACGTGAGCGCGCCGAGGACGAAGCTCCCGAGGACGTTCACGAGCACGGTCCCGAGCGGGAGCCCCTCGACGTCGACGGCCTCGGTGACGAGGTAGCGGGCGACGGCGCCGAGCACGCCACCCAGCCCGACGAGCTGGGCGGGGTCGAGCGCGACCATCAGACGGACCTCCCGTGGTTCTCCCCTCGTCCCGCGTCGAGCGCCCGGGCGGCGTGCGCGCCGACGACGGCCCCGGCGAATCCCAGCGCGTAGGAGAGGGTGACGTTGGCGAGCATCCAGACGGGTGACCCGAGCAGCGCCGTCTCGACGGCGAACGTGCTGTAGGTGGTGAACGACGAGAGGAAGCCCGAGCCGAGGACGACGCGCGTCTCGGCCGCGAGGTACCCGCTGTGGGTCGCCTCGGTGAGGAGGAACCCGAGGGCGATACTCCCGAGGACGTTCACGACGAGCGTTCCGGGCGCGTCGGGGACGAACACGCCGACGAGGTAGCGGGCGTTCGCCCCGACGAACCCGCCGACGGCGACGAGCGCGAGCGATTCGAGTTTCGAGAGTGGGTGCGGTGCGGACATGGAAAGGGAGGAGGAGTCGTGAGCGAGGCGGACTCCGTCGCCCGAACGCCGAGTGTGACACCGCGTGACGGTAAAGGCGTTCCGTGCGACAGCGCTGGGCCAGCGGCGTGGACTCGTTCGCGATCTCGCCCTCACAGTGACCGTCGCCACGAGCGCCGACTTCGTGACGCCCATCGGCTCCCAGACAGACCTCCTCGTCTACGGACCGGGCGGCTATCGCTTCACCGATTACGTCCACGTCGGCGCACCTCCGCAGTTGCTGCTGTCGGTGACGTCGACCCTCGGTATCGCGCCGCTGTGGGGCTGTAGGGTCACGTGAACGGGGGTGTGGGCAGCCGACACGCTTTTTTACTGTTCGTATGAGATAGGATATATGTCGACGACGGCGAAGCGCGCGCTGGGCGCAGCGGTGGTGACGCCGCTGGTGGGGGTCGCGGTGCTGGAGTGGTACGGATACGACTTCCCGTGGCTCTCGGAGGCGGCATCGGGCGTCGCGATGGTGAGCGCCGTCGTCGCGCTCGTGCTGGTGGGGTTCGGGTTGTATCGGGGGAGAGAGTAGCCGTATCCGCGCTAGTTATCGTCACGCAGACTCCGTAACCGCACCCAGACGCGTTGGTACGTCTCCCTGTGCCTCGGGAACGACGTCGCTCACCGTGTCCAGTCTGGTCAGGCCATCTAGTCCTCGCTGTCGGCGAAGCTCACGAATCGCTCGACGACGGGACGCCTCGCTCGGAACGTGAGTTCGACAGAAGCGCCCGAGGCGGGATTTGAACCCGCGTCACGACCGTGACAGGGTCGTATGATGGGCCACTACACCACCCGGGCAGAGTGCGCAATACCTGCTTCCCGCCGGGTTCATTTAACCCTTTCCAAACGACCCGCCGCAAAGCGTATGATACCGCGGAACGCACCGATGGGTACATCAGTGGCCCCGACCAACCGGCGGCGTGAAGCGGCCCGTCGGACCGCTCTTCCGGCGTAGCGAGAGCGCTGCGACTCGGACTTAGTAAGCGTTATGTGGACAGGCCGAATAACGCGCTGTAGTATCTCGTGATAGCCTTCTCGACCGTCAGGAGCCACCCATGGTAGATGCAAGCCAACACAACCTCGTGCCGGAGCACACCATCGTCGACGACGAGGAAGTCGACGAAGTGCTCGCCGAGTACGACATCGACCGTACCGACTTACCGAAGATCAAGCGGCGGGACCCCGCGCTACGGGGGGAGGACGCCGACGTGGGGGACGTCGTCCGCATCGAACGCGACTCGCGAACCGCAGACGTGGCAATCGTATATCGACTCGTGATAGAATGAACAGGCAAGACCGACGCGTCATCTCTCGGGAGTACTTCTCGCGCGACCGCCTCGCCGAACACCACTTTCGCTCGTTCAACGGCTTCCTCGAGCGGGGGATGCAGGAGGTCGTCGAGGAGAAGGGCACCATCGACACGGACATCGGCGACAAGGAGGGCCAGGAACCCGTCTACGTCGAACTGGGCGACGTCCGGGTGACGACGCCGCGCGTCCGGGAGGCCGACGGGAGCGAGGAGTTGCTCTACCCGCAGGAGGCCCGCCTCCGGAACATCACCTACTCCGCGCCGGTGTTCATGGAGATGAGCATCGTCCGCGGCGGGAAAGAGGAGGAGGAACACGTCGTCGACCAGGCCGAGACGAAGGTCGGGCGCATGCCCATCATGGTCGGCTCGAACAAGTGTAACATCGCCGGCTTCTCCGACGAGGAACTCGTCGAGATCGGCGAGGACCCCGCCGACCCCGGCGGCTACTTCATCGTCAACGGTTCCGAGCGCGTGCTGATGACGAGCGAGGACCTCGCGCCGAACAAGATCCTCGCCGAGTACGACACGCGCTACGGCGACGAGATTCAGGTGGCGAAGACGTTCAGCCAGCGCCGCGGCTACCGGGCGCTGGTGCTCTGTGAGCGCAACCGCAGCGGCATCCTCGAGGTGTCGTTCCCCTCGGTGTCGGGGAGCATCAACTTCGTCACGCTCGTCCGGGCGCTCGGCCTCGAATCCGACGAGGAGATCGTCCACCGCGTGAGCGACGACCCCGAGGTCGTGAAGTTCATGCTGGAGAACCTGGAGGCCGCGGAGGTCCAGTCGACCCCGGAGGCCATCGAGGCGCTCGGCAAGCGCGTCGCCAGCGGCCAGGGGAAGAACTACCAGCTGAAGCGGGCGAACTACGTCGTCGACCGCTACCTCCTGCCGCACCTCCACGAGGAGGGCATCGACGAGGAGAAGATTCGCATGAACAAGGCGTACTACCTCTGTCGGATGGCCGAGGCGTGCTTCGAACTCGCGCTCAAGCGCCGCGACTCCGACGACAAGGACCACTACGCCAACAAGCGCCTGAAGGTCAGCGGCGACCTGATGCGCGACCTGTTCCGGACGGCGCTGAACAAACTGGCGCGCGACGTGAAGTACCAGCTCGAGCGCGCGAACATGCGCAACCGGAACCTCACCGTGAGCACGGTCGTCCGCTCGGACGTGCTCACCGAGCGCCTCGAACACCCCATCGCGACGGGCAACTGGGTGGGCGGTCGCTCGGGCGTCTCCCAGCTGGTCGACCGGACGGACTACATGGGCGTCCTGTCGCACCTGCGTCGGCTCCGCTCGCCGCTGTCGCGGAGCCAGCCGCACTTCGAGGCGCGTGACCTGCACGCCACGCAGTGGGGGCGCATCTGTCCCTCCGAGACCCCCGAGGGGCCGAACTGCGGCCTCGTGAAGAACTTCGCGCAGGCCATGGAGCTCTCCCAGAACGTCGAGGACGAGCGCGGGCTGAAGCGCGAACTCGCCACGATGGGCGTCGAGGGGATGCCGGGTATCGAGACGTTCGAACAGCAGCCAGCGGACGACTAACATGAGTCAGGCACGAGACGCGAAAGTCTACGTCAACGGCAGTCTGGTCGGTACCCACCCCGACCCCGAGAAGCTCGCGAGCGACATCCGGCAGGCGCGCCGTCGCGGCGACGTCAGTTCGATGGTGAACGTCTCCGTCAAGGGGCGTACCGGCGAGGTCATCATCAACGCGGACGCGGGGCGAGCCCGTCGGCCGCTCATCGTCGTCGAGAACGGCGAGCCGCTCCTCACCGACGAGGACGTCGAGGCGCTCGAGGCGGGGCAGATCGAGTTCCACGACCTCGTGGAGACGGGCGCCATCGAGTTCATCGACGCCGAGGAGGAGGAGGACATCTACGTCGCGGTCGACGAGGACGACCTCACGACCGACCACACCCACCTCGAGATCGACCCGCAGCTCATCTTCGGTATCGGCGCCGGGATGATTCCGTACCCGGAGCACAACGCCAGCCCGCGCATCACGATGGGGTCGGGGATGATCAAGCAGTCGCTCGGCCTGCCGAGCGCGAACTACCGCATCCGCCCCGACACCCGCCAGCACCTGCTGCACTACCCGCAGCTCTCGATGGTCAAGACCCAGACCACGGAGCAGATCGGGTTCGACGACCGCCCGGCGGCGCAGAACTTCGTCGTCGCCGTGATGAGCTACGAGGGGTTCAACATCGAGGACGCGCTCGTCCTCAACGGCGGGTCGGTCGACCGCGCGCTCGGGCGCTCGCACTTCTTCCGGACCTACGAGGGCGAGGAGCGACGCTACCCCGGCGGCCAGGAGGACCGCTTCGAGATGCCCGACGACGAGGTGCGCGGCGCGCGCGGCGAGGAGGCGTACACCCACCTCGACGAGGACGGCCTCGTCAACCCCGAGACCGACGTCGACGAGAACGACGTCCTCCTCGGGAAGACCTCCCCGCCGCGGTTCCTCGAGGAACCCGACGACATGGGCGGGCTCTCCCCCCAGAAGCGCCGCGAGACGAGCGTGACGATGCGCTCGGGCGAGAACGGCACCGTCGACACGGTGACGCTCATGGAGGGCGAGGACGGTTCGAAGCTCTCGAAGGTCTCGGTCAGGGACGAGCGCATCCCCGAACTCGGGGACAAGTTCGCCTCCCGGCACGGCCAGAAGGGCGTCATCGGCCACATCGCCCCCCAGGAGGACATGCCCTTCACGCAGGAGGGGGTCGTCCCGGACCTCATCGTCAACCCGCACGCGCTCCCCTCGCGCATGACGGTGGGTCACGTCCTGGAGATGCTGGGCGGGAAGGTCGGCGCGCTGGAGGGACGGCGCGTCGACGGGACCGCCTTCCAGGGCGAGGACGAGGCGGAACTGCGCGACGCCCTGCAGGACCACGGCTTCGAGTCCTCGGGCAAGGAGGTCATGTACTCCGGCGTCACCGGCGAGAAGATCGAGGCCGAGATCTTCGTCGGCATCATCTTCTACCAGAAGCTCTACCACATGGTCTCGAACAAGATTCACGCGCGCTCGCGGGGGCCGGTCCAGGTGCTCACCCGCCAGCCGACGGAGGGGCGCGCCCGCGAGGGCGGCCTGCGCGTGGGTGAGATGGAACGCGACGTGCTCATCGGTCACGGCGCGGCGATGGCGCTCAAAGAGCGCCTGCTCGACGAGTCCGACCGCGAGTTCATCGACGTCTGTGGCAACTGCGGGATGACCGCCGTCGAGAACGTCGAGCAACGGCGGGTCTACTGTCCGAACTGTGGCGAGGAGACGGACATCCACGAGCTCGAGATGAGCTACGCGTTCAAACTCCTCCTCGACGAGATGAAGGCGCTCGGCATCGCCCCGCGCATCGAACTGGAGGACGCGGTCTAATACATGAGTGTAAACCAGTCACCCAAGGAGATCGGGTCCATCAGCTTCGGGCTGATGAACCCCGAGGAGTATCGAGACATGTCCGCGACGAAGGTCATCACCGCGGACACGTACGACGACGACGGGTTCCCCATCGACATGGGGCTGATGGACCCCCGACTGGGCGTCATCGACCCCGGGCTGGAGTGCAAGACCTGCGGGAAGCACTCCGGGTCGTGTAACGGGCACTTCGGGCACATCGAGCTGGCCGCGCCGGTCATCCACGTCGGGTTCTCGAAGCTCATCCGACGGCTGCTGCGCGGCACCTGTCGGGACTGCTCGCGCCTCTGTCTCACGGAGGAGGAGCGCGACGAGTTCCGCGACCGTCTGGAGCGCGACCGCCAGCTCGGTAACGACCTGAACAACGTGACGAAGGCGGCCATCCGTCAGGCGCGCAAGAAGTCGCGCTGTCCGCACTGCGGCGGCAAGCAGTACGACATCAACCACGAGAAGCCGACGACCTACTACGAGGTCCAGGACGTCCTCTCGGCGGACTACGCCGAACGCATCGCCGCCGCGATGGAGGGGCGCGCCCTCGAGGAGGAGGACCCCGAGGACGTCGACCGCGAGCCGATGTCGCCCGTCGACCTCGCGGAGAAGACGGACATCGACAGCTCGCGCATCAACGAGATCATCTCCGGGGAGTTCCGCCCGCGCCCCGCCGACCGCGAGTCCATCGAGAAGGCCCTCGGCATCGACCTCACCGAGGAGGACATGAACAAGCTGATGCCGAGCGACGTCCGCGACTGGTTCGAGGACATCCCCGACGAGGACCTCCGCGTGCTCGGCATCGACGAGGAGCGCTCGCGCCCCGAGTGGATGATACTGACCGTGCTCCCGGTACCGCCAGTGACCGCGCGACCCTCCATCACGCTCGACAACGGGCAGCGCTCCGAGGACGACCTCACGCACAAGCTGGTCGACATCATCCGCATCAACCAGCGGTTCATGGAGAACCGCGAGGCGGGCGCGCCACAGCTCATCATCGAGGACCTGTGGGAGCTGCTCCAGTACCACGTGACGACGTTCATGGACAACGAGATCTCGGGCACGCCGCCGGCCCGCCATCGCTCCGGACGGCCGCTGAAGACGCTCAGCCAGCGCCTGAAGGGCAAGGAGGGGCGGTTCCGCGGCTCGCTCTCGGGCAAGCGCGTGAACTTCTCCGCTCGCACGGTGATATCGCCGGACCCGACGCTCTCGCTGAACGAGGTCGGCGTCCCCGACCGCGTGGCGACGGAGATGACCCAGACGATGAACGTCACCGAGCGCAACCTGGAGGAGGCGCGCCGGTACGTTCGCAACGGCCCGGAGAGCCACCCCGGGGCGAACTACGTCAAGCGCCCGGACAACCGACGGCTGAAGGTGACCGAGAAGAACTGCGAGGAGCTGAGCGAGAAGGTCGAGGCCGGCTGGGAGGTCAACCGCCACCTCGTCGACGGCGACATCGTCATCTTCAACCGACAGCCCTCGCTGCACCGCATGTCCATCATGGCCCACGAGGTCGTGGTGATGCCGTACAAGACCTTCCGGCTGAACACGGTCGTCTGCCCGCCGTACAACGCCGACTTCGACGGCGACGAGATGAACATGCACGCCCTCCAGAACGAGGAGGCGCGCGCCGAGGCGCGCGTGCTCATGCGCGTGCAGGAGCAGATTCTCTCGCCGCGCTTCGGCGGGAACATCATCGGCGCCATCCAGGACCACATCAGCGGGACGTACCTGCTGACCCACGAGAACCCGCGGTTCAACGAGACGCAGGCGCTCGACCTGCTCCGGGCGACCCGCGTCGACGAACTGCCCGAGGCGGACGGCGAGGACGAGGCGGGCGTCCCCTACTGGACCGGCCGCACCATCTTCACCGAACTGCTGCCCGACGCGCTGAACCTGGAGTTCACCTCCTCGGCGGGCGACCCCGTCGTCATCGAGGACGGCGTGCTGGTCGAGGGGACGGTCGACGAGGACGCGGTCGGCGCGTTCGGCGGCGAGATCGTCGACACCATCTGCAAGCAGTACTCGACGACGCGTGCCCGGATGTTCATCAACGAGGTGGCGTCGCTGGCGATGCGCGCCATCATGCACTTCGGGTTCTCGGTCGGCATCGACGACGAGTCGGTGCCCACGGAGGCCGAAGAGCAGATCACGGAGGCCATCGACAACGCCTACGACCGCGTCGAGGAGCTCATCCGGACGTACGAGGCGGGCGACCTGGAGAGCCTGCCCGGTCGGACGGTCGACGAGACCCTCGAGATGAAGATCATGCAGACCCTCGGGAAGGCCCGCGACAGCGCGGGTGACATCGCCGAGGAGTACCTGGAGGAGGACAACCCGGCGGTCATCATGGCCCGCTCGGGGGCCCGCGGCTCGCTGCTCAACCTGACCCAGATGGCCGGCTGTGTCGGCCAGCAGGCGGTTCGGGGCGAGCGCATCAACCGCGGCTACGAGGACCGCACCCTCAGCCACTACCAGCCCAACAACCTGTCGGCGGACGCCCACGGCTTCGTGGAGTCGTCGTACCGGTCCGGCCTCGGCCCGCGGGAGTTCTTCTTCCACGCGATGGGCGGCCGCGAGGGGCTGGTCGACACGGCGGTGCGCACCTCGAAGTCCGGCTACCTCCAGCGACGGCTCATCAACGCGCTGTCCGAACTGGAGACGCAGTACGACGGGACGGTGCGCGACACGAGCGACACCATCGTCCAGTTCGAGTTCGGCGAGGACGGCACCAGTCCGGTGACCGTCTCCTCGTCGGCCGACAACGACATCGACGTGGACGACATCGCGACCCGCGTGCTCGACGCCGAGTTCGAGGACGAGGGCGACGCGTTCCTCGAGGACCAGGACCGACAGACGAACCTCTCCGAACAGATGGACAGCATGGCGCTGGGTGACGACTGAAATGGCGACAGTGGACAACGAGACGAAGGCGGTCGTCGAGGGGACGGACCTCCCCCGACGGCTCAAGGACGAGGTGTATCGCGTCGTCGACGAGAAGGGCGTCTCCGACACGGAGACCGTCGAGGAGATAGCCGCGCGCGTCGAGCGCCGGTATCTCGACACCCGCGTCGACCCGCTCGACCCCGTGGGGACCGTGAGCGCGCAGTCCATCGGGGAGCCGGGGACGCAGATGACGATGAACACGTTCCACTACGCGGGCGTCGCCGAGATCGACGTCACGCAGGGGCTCCCCCGGCTCATCGAGCTGGTGGACGCCCGCAAGACGCCGAACACCCCGATGATGACGGTCTACCTCGAGGACGAGTTCGCGGTCGACCGCGAGCGCGCCCACGAGGTCGTCTGGAAGGTGGAGGCGACGCGCATCCTCGCGCTCGGTGACGTCTCGACGAACGTCGCGGACATGCTCGTGCGCATCGACCTCAACGAGGAGACGCTCGACGAGCGCTGGCCGACCGTCGAGGCGACGGAGGACATCACCGCGGAGGTCGCCGCGACCATCGAGAGCGAACTCGGCGTCGAGACCGCCCGGCCGGAGCCGACGGTCGTCGAGTTCGGCCCCGAGGAGCCGAGCTACCGCGGCCTCCTCCAGCTGGTCGAGGAACTGCGCGACATCGTGTTCAAGGGCATCGACGAGGTGTCGCGCGTCGTCATCCGCAAGGAGGCGACCGACGAGGGGGGCGAGGAGTTCGTGCTCTACACCGAGGGGTCGGCCTTCGGCAAGACCCTCGAGATAGAGGGCGTCGACGCCTCGCGGACGACGTGTAACAACATCCACGAGGTCCACCGCCAGCTGGGCATCGAGGCGGCCCGCGAGGCCATCATCGAGGAGACGATGAACACGCTCGAAGAGCAGGGGCTGGGCGACGTGAACATCCGCCACCTGATGCTCGTCGCGGACATCATGACCAACCGCGGGGAGATCGAGTCCATCGGCCGCCACGGCATCTCCGGCAACAAGGACTCGGTGCTCGCCCGTGCGGCGTTCGAGGTGACGGTCAACCACCTCCTCGACGCCGCCATCCACGGCGAGATAGACGACCTCGACGGCGTGACGGAGAACGTCATCGTCGGCAAGCCAATCCGCCTGGGGACGGGCGACGTGAACCTGCGGATGGGGACCGTCGACCGCGACGCCGTCGACGCCGACGCGGACTGAGCGATGCGCGTCACCCTCTCGGACCGGGCGCGGCGGTTCATCGCGCTGTTCGAGGACGTCACCGACGTCGCCGCGCGCGACTGCATCGTCGACGACGACGAGGACCGGGTCGTCTACCTCGTCCCGCCCGGCGAGATGGGCAAGGCCATCGGGCCGGACGGCTACCACGTCGAGCGGGTCGAGGAGCGCCTCGGCCGGCGCGTCGAACTGGTCGAGGACGCGGACACGCCGGAGGCGTTCGTCGCCAACGCGCTCGCGCCCGCGGCGGTGTACAACGTCACCGTCAGCCGGAACCGCGACGTCGTCGCGTACGCGGAGGTCGCGCACGAGGACCGGGGGGTCGCCATCGGGACGGGCGGGCGGAACATCGAGCGGGCGCGGACGCTCGCGCGACGCCACTACGACATCGACGACGTCGAGTTGACCTGAGGCTCGGCGTGCGAGCGGACGGGAGGGCTCGACTGCTCGGTTCTACCGCCTGCGCCGGCGGGTTCAGAACGCGCGCTTGACCAGCGTGACGACCACCGCGAGGACGGCGACGACGGCGGTGAGGAGCGCGAAACTGAACGCGATGCCGACGAGCACGTTGTTCATCGCGGTGTCGTTCAGAACGCCGAACTCCATGAGCAACTCGATGAAGAGGCCGACGGCGACCATCAGGGCGATGGCACCCGCGACGCGGAGGGCGATACCGGAGAACAGTCCGCCCGTCGTCTGGTCGGCGGTCGGGCGGCTCACCCCGTCGGGGGCGTCGGGGTCGGTCGAGGCCGATGCGTTTGCCATGTCAGCCGTATTACCACGGACGTACATGAGACTTCGGGGATACGTCGGCGCGTGCGAACACTCCGCACGTCGAGGAGGAGGCGTGAAACCGGTGCACACGGCCCGAACGCGGGTCGGGCCGAAAGGGGAGTCTTAAGTAGCTCGGATAGGTACCGAATGGTACTATGGCGAACGGCAAGTACGCCGCGCGGAAGCTCAAGAAGGACCGCCAGAACCACCGGTGGTCCGACTCTGAGTACGCGCGACGCGCCCGCGGGCTCGGCAAGAAGTCCGACCCGCTCGAGGGCGCTCCGCAGGGTCGAGGTATCGTCCTGGAGAAGGTGGGCATCGAGGCGAAGCAGCCCAACTCCGCCATCCGGAAGTGTGTCCGCGTCCAGCTCATCAAGAACGGGAAGCAGGTCACCGCGTTCTGCCCCGGCGACGGCGCCATCTCGTTCATCGACGAGCACGACGAGGTCACCATCGCCGGTATCGGCGGGGCGAAGGGTCGCGCGATGGGCGACCTCTCCGGCGTGAACTACAAAGTCGAGAAGGTAAACGGCGTCTCGATGATCGAACTGGTGCGCGGCAACGCCGAGAAACCGGTGCGCTGAGATGAGCGAGAGCGAAGCCCCCGAACCCGAGGAACCGGAGGGGACGGAGGACGAAGAGGAGAGCGTCGACGCCCTGCTGTTCACGAAGTGGGACGTCTCCGACGTCACCTACGCGGACCCCTCGATGGAGCGCTACATCACCGTCACGCCCATCGCCCACACGATGGGTCGGCACGCCGGCAAGCAGTTCAAGAAGTCCGAGATCAGCATCGTCGAGCGGCTCACCAACCGCCTGATGCAGACCGAGGAGAACACCGGCAAGAAGCAGAAGACGCTGAAGATCGTCCGCGAGGCGTTCGACATCGTCCACGACCGCACGGAGGAGAACCCCGTGCAGGTGCTCGTCTCGGCCATCGAGAACGCCGGCCCGCGCGAGGAGACCGTCCGCCTCAAGTACGGTGGCATCTCGGTCCCGAAGGCGGTCGACGTCGCCCCGCAGCGCCGGGTCGACCAGTCGCTGAAGTTCATCGCCGAGGGCACCCACAGCGCGTCGTTCAAGACGTCGACCTCCGCCGCGGAGGCGCTGGCCCAGCAGCTCATCGGCGCCGCCGACTACGACGTCCAGACGTACGCCATCAACCAGAAAGAGGAGAAAGAGCGCGTCGCGGCCGCGGCCCGGTAACCTCTCTCCCTCTCCGCGCGGTCCCGCTCAGGGACGCCACGTTTTCGGCGCGTCCCGTCCCGTGTTCCCCCACGCAGCGTACCGCCTGCAGCGTGTTTTTACCCCTGGCGCGAGTAGGTCGACGGGATGACCGACCTGAACGACGCCGTCCTGGACGAGGCCGAGCATCGCGGCAAGTACCTGTTGCCGCGCGAACTCCTCACGATGGTCGAGTACCACCACGGGGAGGGGACGCCCGGCGTCGACCGCGAGCACTTCGTCGCGTACACGGAGGCGCTCGACGAACGGACGGACGCCATCGACCACGAGACGTTCGAGTCCACCCTCGACGACCAGCTCACGGACGAGGAGTCCTGGGTCGACGAGGAGGCGGTGTACGAACTGCCCTCGGGTCGCATCAGCGCCTACCCGGCCCGGTTCCACGAGACGCTCGCGGGGTCGAACGACCCCCGGGCCTACCTGCGGTTCCTGCAGGCCGACAGCTCGTTCGAACCGAACACCACCGGCACCACCACCGGCGTCCCAGAGGGCCAGCTCGTCGACGTCATGAGCGTCGTCGGGCACGTGACCCCCGACGAGGCGAAGGCCGCCATCGAGCGCCTCCGGGAGGAAGGCGAGGTCGTCGAGGACGCGGACCAGCACCCCGACGCCAACGTCTACCTCGACGAGCAGACAGAGTACGACCGCGAGGAGATGGTCGACAAGGAGTGAGCGGTCAGTCCGCCGCCTGTCCCGTCTCGACGGCGTACTGGTGGGTGACGTCGACGAGCGCCTTGCGGTACTCGCTCTCGTCGGGGTCGTCGACGAGCGTCTTGAAGCGGTGTTTGAACCGTTCGATGGAGACGCCCGGTGCGTCGTCGGCCGCGGCGTGGGCGAGGTCGTAGAGGCGGTGGTCCGGGGTGAGCAGGTCGTGGCGCTCACAGAGCGCGAGGGCGAACGCGGCGTTCACCGCCGTGATGTCGGGGTCGGCGGCGGGGGTGAGGCGCTGCCAGCGCGGCGGGTCGTGCGGGCGGTCGGCCAGCGCGGTGGCGAGACTCGCCTCCAGGAAGGCCACGAGTTTGTCCGCCGGCGCCACCGAGAGGGTGATGTCGTCGGCGTAGATGTCCTTCATGTGGTTCGCGATCTGGTAGCAGTGCGTCAGTTTGCGGCGCTCGACGCGCCGGCCGGCGAGCGCGAGGTAGAGCGCCTCGGCGGTCGACTGCGTGTGTGAGGGGTGGGCCTCCTCGTTGCGCCGCATGTGGGCGTACTCGTGGAGGGCGAGTTCGCGAGCCATCGCGCTGGTGGCGGCCTGCGCGGAGATGTTGAGGACGTGGTGGTCGGGGTAGTGACCCGTCCACGTCCGTTCGTCGGGGTCCCGTCGGATACGGACGCGCACCGGCATCGAGAGGTCGTACTCCGTCTCGAAGAGGTCCTGTGCGCCGAGAAACGGTTCCGCCGGGCCGCGACCCAGTACTCGAACGTCCATGCGTACTCCTACCACGACCGGCGGCTGTATGACTCTTGTGACGGCGCGGGCAGGGCGGTGGGATGGATTTACTACGCGAGCGTCGGTATCGTGGGGTGTGCTCGTCTGGGTCGCGGTGACGCTCGCGGCGGTGTTCGGTGCGCTCGGAGCCGTCGCCTGTCTGGTCGGACTGACCGGCACGCCCCTCGGTTACCCGGCGGCGCTCGCCCTCGGGGCGACGAGCTATCGCTGTTGGCGCTACGCCGACGCGCGCGTCGTCGAGGACGTCTACGGCGACATCGGCGTCGACCCGGACCCCGCGGACGACGGGGGGCGAACGCCGGGCGACGACTGGCACCGCGAGGGGTGGGACCACCGCGGCGAGTGGGCGACAGAGGGCGAGTGGACCGGCGACGACTGGACGTGGGCGGACGGGGAGTGGGCCCACGGCGAGTGGGCGGACCGGGAGGGGAGACGGGACGGCGCGTGGACGGAGGACGAGCGAGTCGGGCCGGGGCGACGGGTCGACCCCGACCGGGGGGCGGTAGCGCTCGACCGGGAGACCGCCGAGGCGTACCGCGTCCTCGGCGTCCCGCCGGAGGCGGACGCCGAGACGGTGCGCCGGGCCTACCGCGAGCGGGTGAAGGAGACGCACCCGGACGCCGGCGGGAGTCCCGAGGCGTTCAGGCGCGTCCGGTGGGCCTACGAGCGAGTCCGAGAGAGGAAGTCGGACCGAACGGCGAGGAGGGAGCCGGAAGCGCGACGCGAGTGAGCGCGAGACGGCGCGCGGACGGAGTCCTCCCGTGCGGTCCGTATGAGCCGCATTCTCACAATTCTCGACCGATATACTGCGGCGGAAACACTACCCTTTTCACTACGCTGTCGGTATGTCCCGCTAATGGGCCGACGTAAGAAAATCGTACAGGAATGTGAGAAGCTGATGGACAAGCCGGAGAACATCCGGAACATCGCCATCGCGGCTCACGTCGACCACGGGAAGACGACGCTCTCGGACAACCTCCTCGCGGGTGCGGGCATGATCTCTAACGAGACGGCCGGCCAGCAGCTCGCCATGGACACGGAGGACGACGAGCAGGAACGCGGGATCACCATCGACGCGGCGAACGTCTCGATGACCCACGAGTACGAGGGGAACAACCACCTCATCAACCTCATCGACACGCCGGGCCACGTCGACTTCGGTGGCGACGTGACCCGCGCGATGCGCGCCGTCGACGGTGCGCTCGTCGTGGTGGACGCCGTCGAGGGCGCGATGCCCCAGACGGAGACGGTGCTGCGCCAGGCGCTCCGCGAGGGCGTCAAGCCCGCGCTGTTCATCAACAAGGTCGACCGCCTCATCTCCGAACTGCAGGAGGGACCCCAGGAGATGCAAGAGCGCCTCCTGAGCGTCATCCGTGACGTCAACGAACTCATCCGCGGGATGACCGACGACATGGACGACATCAACGACGACTGGCGTGTCTCCGTCGAGGACGGGACCGTCGCGTTCGGGTCGGCCCTCTACAAGTGGGGCGTCTCCATGCCCTCGATGCAGGCGACCGGTATGGACTTCGGCGACATCATCGACATGGAGCGCAACGACCAGCGCCAGGAGCTCCACGAGGCGACGCCCCTCTCGAACGTCGTCCTCGACATGGTCTGTGAGCACTTCCCGGACCCCATCGACGCCCAGCCCCGTCGTATCCCGCGCATCTGGCGCGGCGACGCCGAGTCGGACCTCTCCGAGCAGATGCGTCTGGTCGACGACGACGGCGAGGTCGTCCTGATGGTCACCGACATCTCGATGGACCCCCACGCCGGTGAAATCGCCACGGGACGCGTCTTCTCCGGCACCATCGAGAAGGGTCAGGAGCTCTACGTCTCCGGTACCGCCGGCACGAACCGCGTCCAGTCCGTCGGCATCTTCATGGGCGGCGAGCGCGAGGAGGTCGGCCGCGTCCCCGCGGGGAACATCGCCGCCGTCACCGGCCTGCGCGACGCCATCGCCGGTTCGACCGTCTCCTCCATCGAGATGACCCCGTTCGAGTCCATCGAGCACATCTCCGAGCCGGTCATCACCAAGAGCGTGGAGGCCAAGAGCATGGACGACCTCCCGAAGCTCATCGAGACGCTCCGACAGGTCTCGAAGGAGGACCCCACCATCCGCATCGAGATCAACGAGGACACCGGCGAGCACCTCATCAGCGGACAGGGCGAACTCCACCTCGAGGTCATCACCCAGCGTATCGAGAGCAACCAGGGCATCCCCGTCATCACTGGCGAGCCCATCGTCGTCTTCCGCGAGCAGCCGACGCGCGCCGGCGACGTCGTCGAGGGCATCTCGCCGAACCGTCACAACCGGTTCTACATCAGCGTCGAACCGCTCAGCGAGGAACTCGTCGACACGCTCAAGCTCGGCGAGGCGACGATGGACATGCCGGAACTGGAACGCCGCGAGGCGCTCCAGGACGCCGGGATGGACAAGGACTCCTCTCAGAACGTCGAGCACATCTACGGGACGAACATCGTCATCGACGACACGAAGGGTATCCAGCACCTCAACGAGACGATGGAGCTGTTCATCGAGGGCCTCGAGGAGGCCCTCGACGACGGCCCACTCGCTGCGGAGCCGGTCCAGGGGGCGCTCGTCCGACTGCACGACGCGAAGCTCCACGAGGACGCCATCCACCGCGGTCCCGCGCAGGTCATCCCGGCGACCCGCGAGGCCGTCCACCGCGGCCTCATCGACGCCGAGGTCCGTCTGCTCGAACCCATCCAGAACGTGCGCATCGACGTGCCCAACGAGCACATGGGTGCGGCCTCGGGTGAGATTCAGGGTCGACGCGGCCGCGTCGACGACATGTTCCAGGAGGGCGACCTGATGGTCGTCGAGGGCGTCGCGCCCGTCTCCGAGATGCTCGGCTTCTCCAGCGACATCCGCAGCGCCACCGAGGGCCGCGCGTCGTGGAACACGGAGAACGCCGGCTTCCAGGTCATGGCCGACAACCTCCAGCCCGAGACCATCATGGAGATTCGCGAGCGCAAGGGGATGAAGACGGAACTGCCGCCGGCCATCGACTACCTCTAGGAAGCCCACCTTTTACTGCGCTCGCGTGGCGGCGACACGCTTCGCGGTCGCCGCTGGCTCGCCGGCAAACGCCGAAGCAAAAGCCCGCGACGCTCCCTGCGGTCGCACCTCGGCCCGTTCGCTCTTTCCGGTCGCTCGCGGCTGCTGCGTCGCCGCCGGATGGCTCGTCACTGTCTCGCCCGTACGTTTATAAAAGAGGGCGCGACCAGAGCCGGCGTGACGTGACTCACGTCGCGGGGCGCTCGCGGGTGTGCGACGCCACGCCCCGCGGACCCGTTCGCGGCGTCGCCTGTTCGCCATCCCCTGCTACGCCTCGAACCCGTCCTCCCACCGGAAGCGGCCGTTCCGCTGGACGACCTCGCCGTCGACCTCGAGGCGCGAGTCCTCGCTCACGTCGGTTATCATGTCGACGTGGACGGCCGACTCGTTGCCCGTCTCCCCCTCGGGAAGCGTCGAGTCGTAGGCCCGCCCGAGCGCCAGGTGGACGGTGTCGCCCATCTTCTCGTCGAAGAGGATGTTGTCGGTGAAGCGGTCGATACCGCGGTTCATCCCGATGCCCAGTTCGCCGAGCCGTCGCGCCCCCTCGTCGGTCGACAGGATGTCGGAGAGGACCGCCTCGTTGGACTCGGCCGCGTAGTCGACGACCTCGCCGTCCTCGAAGGTGAGGTGGACGTCCTGGACGCGCTTGCCGTGGAGCGTCATCGGGACGTCGAAGAACACCTTGCCCTCGGTGGCGTAGGGTGCGGTGAACACCTCGCCGGAGGGGAGGTTGTGGCTGTCGTAGTCGACGCTGGCGGCGCTGTTGACCGCCGTGCGACCCTCGACGGACATCGTGAGGTCGGTGTCCTCTTTCACGAGCCTTACCTCGCTCCCGTCGTCGAGGAGCTCCTTCATCCGGGCCATCTCGTCGGCCAGCGCCGCCCAGTCGCGGAGGATGGCGGCGTAGGCGAAGTCGCAGTACTCCCCGTAGGCCATGCCGGCCTGCTGAGCGAG
Source organism: Halomarina ordinaria (assembly GCF_030553305.1). Taxonomy (NCBI): domain Archaea; kingdom Methanobacteriati; phylum Methanobacteriota; class Halobacteria; order Halobacteriales; family Natronomonadaceae; genus Halomarina; species Halomarina ordinaria. The sequence continues at coordinate 1,688,943 of NZ_JARRAH010000001.1, forward strand.
CGAGCGCGTCGGGTGTTGCGTCGACACCCAGCGCGTGTCCATGCGTGCCTCGCGGACGGGGGTGCTCGCCGTCGCGTACGCCTGGCGTGCCTCGCCCGGGACGTCGGCGGTCGCACTGGTGTTGCGTCCACCGCCCAGCGAGAGGACGACGTCGGCGTGTTCGTACAGCGCGAGTTCGTGGTCGGGGGTCTCGAATTCGTCGCCGTGCGCGCGGAGGTACGCGCGCGTGAGTTCGCCGGAGTCGTAGGTCGTCACGACGTTCGCGCCGGCCTCGCCCAGTCGTTCGTACACCGCGGCGGCCAGTTCGTGAGCCTCCGGGCCGACCGAGACGACGACGTCGTCGCCGCGCTCGACGCGGGCGCTCCACTCGACGAGCACGCGGGCGTGCTCGCGGATGCGTTCGTCCATGTCGACGACTGGCGCGGGCGCGATAAAAGGGGAACCGGTACCGCGGGAGCGTCAGCCCTCGTAGATGAGGACGGTCGCGTCGTCGAGTTCGAGCACCGTGACCTCCTCGCCGCTCGCGGCGCGCTGTTCCTCGACGACGTCGACGGCGTCGGCCGTCAGGACGGCGACCTCGCCGCCGGCGTCGAGTTCGAGTTCGCCGTGGGTGTCGAGTTGTGCCTTCACTTCGGCGGGGTCGGCGGCCTCGAGTGCGCCGATGACCGCCCCCGCCCGGTCGCGGAACTCCGGCCCGATGGTGGCGTGGTCGGGGTCGACGCCGACCGGAACCATCTCGACGTTCGGCCGGCCGCTCTCGATGTAGACGGGGCCGTTGACGGCGCTCGCGAGGTCGTACGTGTCGAGCGCACGCTCGCCGTCGGCGAGGTAGACCTCGACGCGGTCGAGTTCCGTGTTGAGCGCCATCCCCTGCTCGGACTTCCAGCCGCGTATCTCGCTGGTGACGTCCGCGACGAGTCGGCCACGCGCCTCCGCGTCCTCGTCGTGCGCCTCCAGGTCGGGCCAGCGCGCGTTGTGAACGCTCCCTTCCGTCCCCGGGAGCGCCCGGTAGGCCTCCTCCGAGAGGAACGGCGCGAACGGCGAGAGCATCCGCAGTGAGGCCGACAGCACGGTGTAGAGCGCGTGGCGGGCGGCGTTGCGCTCGCCCGGCCGCCCCTCGTAGAGCCGGCCCTTGATGAGTTCGAGGTAGTCGTCGGCCAGGTCGTGCCAGACGAACTCGCGGAGTTCCCGGAGCGCCGCGTCGTAGCGGTACTCGTCCATGTGGGCGGCGACGTTCTCGGCGACGGTCGCAGCCCGCGAGAGGATCCACTCGTCGGCGTCGCGGTAGGCGGGGCTCTCGACGTCGGGCGTCCGCTCGTCGAAGTGCCCGGAGGCGAACTTCGTGATGTTCCACACCTTGGTGAGGAACCGCGAGGCGGACTTCACCTCCTTCCACTGGAACTGGACGTCGGTACCGGGCTGGCCACCGAGCGCGAGCGACTGCCGGAAGGCGTCGGCGGAGTGCTCCGCGACCGCCTCGTCCGGCGAGACGACGTTCCCGCGCGACTTCGACATCTTGCGGCCGTCCTCGCCGAAGACCATTCCGTTGATGAGTATCTCGTCCCAGGGACGTTCGTCCTCCAGTGCGGCGGTCCGGAGGAGGGTGTAGAACGCCCACGTGCGGATGATGTCGTGGCCCTGCGGGCGGAGCGCGACCGGCGAGAACTCCTCGTCCGGCCAGCCGCTGATGTACAGCGGGGAGATAGAGGAGTCCATCCACGTGTCCATGACGTCCGTCTCGCCGCGCCACGCGTCGCCCCCGCAGTCCGGGCAGGCCCCGACGGCCGGGTCGGTCTCGGTGGGGTCGAGCGGGAGGTCCGACTCCTCGGCGACGTGGACGTGTCCGCAGTCCTCGCAGAACCACGCGGGGATGGGCGTCGCGAAGACGCGCTGACGGGAGATGACCCAGTCCCAGTCCATCCCCTCGGTCCACTCCTCCAGGCGAGTGTACATGTGCTCGGGTACCCACTCGACCTCGCGAGCCTTCTCGAGTATCTCCTCCTGGTCGACGCGGACGAACCACTGTTCCTTCGAGAGGATTTCGATGGGGGTGTCACAGCGCCAGCAGACGCCGACCGACTGGGCGGTCGGTTCGCGGGCGCCGAGGACGCCCGCGTCCTCCAGGGCCGACGCGACGGCCTCCTTCCCCTCGCTGACGGTGAGGCCGGCGAACTCGCCGGCCGCCTCGTTCAGGTGGCCGTCCTCCGTGAGGACGGGCCGGAGGTCGAGGTCGTGTTCGGCCCACCACGTCACGTCCTGCTTGTCGCCGAAGGTACAGACCATGACCGCGCCGGTCCCGAACTCGCCGTCGACGTCGGCGTCGGCGAACAGGTCGACCTCCTGGCCGAACAGCGGCACCTCGAAGGTGTCGTCGAGGCGGTCGGCGTAGCGCTCGTCGTCGGGGTCGACCGCGATGCCGACGCAGGCGGCGAGCAGTTCCGGCCGGGTGGTGGCGATGTCGACGTCGTCGTTGCCGACGCCCTCGAACGTGATTTCGTAGAGCGTCCCCTCGCGGTCTTCCTTCTCGACTTCGGCGTCGGCGATGGCGGTCTCACAGCGCGGACACCAGTTGACCGGGTGTTCGTCGCGGTGGACGTAGTCGGCGGCGGCCATCCGGACGAACGACCGCTGGGTCTCCCCCCAGTACTCGGGGTCCATCGTCCGGAACTCGTGGTCCCAGTCGATGGAGAACCCGAGGAGGTCCATCGTCTCGTGCATCGAGTCGATCTGTTCTTCGGTGTACTCGATACACAGGTCGCGGAACTCCTCGCGAGAGACCTCCGTCCGGTGGATGTCGTGTATCTCCTCGACTTTCACCTCCGTCGGGAGGCCGTGGCAGTCCCACCCCTGCGGGAAGAGGACGTCCTCGCCCTGCAGGCGGTGGTAGCGGGCGGCGAAGTCGATGTAGGTCCACCCGAGGCCGTGACCGATGTGGAGGTTGCCGGTGGGGTACGGCGGCGGCGTGTCGATGACGTACTCGGGGCGGTCCTCGTCGTCACCGTCGAACGCGTAGACGTCGCTCTCGCGCCACTCGTCGCGCCACTTCTGCTCGATTCGGTCCGGGTCGTACTCGTCTGGTAGTCCTGTCATTGTCGCACTGGTGCGGTCGTCGAGCGGTGCTGGGGGAGAAGGAGCCTACACACGTACTACGGACGACCGATACATGGTCGGACCTATACGAGTCGGCGGGATAAATCTTCGCGTCCGGACGCGAGCGGCCCGGTCGCGGCGGTCGGCGTGCGAGTCGGGCGAGTCGAGAGGCAAGTGATTAGACGCCGCTCCGTGGAGTACGGTCAGTGATGGCGAAACGGAGCCCCACCGGGCGCGGCGCGCAGGTCCTCCGGCACGTGTTGCGCGAGGGACGGTACTACGGGAAGATCGCCCTCATCGGGGCGTTCACCGCCGGCGCGCGCGGCGGCACGCACGTCTACGACGAGGAGTGGGACGTGCTCGTCGTCCTCGACGCCTGCCGGCCCGACCTCATCGCGGCGGTCGAAGCCGACTACGGCTTCCTCGCAGACCCGCGCGTGGTACGCTCGATAGCGAGCTACTCGAAGTCCTGGATGCGCCGGACCTTCGGTTCGAAACACGCCGAGAGCGTCGCACGCACCGCCTACGTCACCGGGAACCCCTTCTCGGGGGAGGTGCTCGACGGCGACGCGTTCGCCCACTTCGACGAGGTGTGGCGCTACGCGTGGGACGACGAGGAGGGGACCGTCCTCCCGCGGCCCATCACGGACCGCGCCATCGAACACTACCGCGAACACGACCCCGAGCGGCTGGTCGTCCACTACATGCAACCGCACCACCCGTTCCTCGACGACGACACCGGGGGCTTCGACGAGGGGGCGTTCCCCGACCCGCGGACGGCCGACCCGTGGGACCAGGTGCGGAGGGGCCAGCGCGACCTCGCGGACGTCCTCGACGCCTACCGGGCGAACCTCCGATACGCGCTCGACGACGTACGTCTGCTCCTCGACAGCGTCGACGCCGAACGGGTGGTCGTCACCGCCGACCACGCCAACGCCGTCGGCGAGCGCGGCATCTACGGCCATCCCGCGTTCGCGGGCATCGACGCCGTCCGGGAGGTACCGTGGTACGTCACGAGCGCGCGCGACACCGGCGAGTACGAACCCGCCGTCCGCGAGACGGACGCCCAGGGGTACGACCCGGCCGACCAGCTCGAACAGCTGGGCTATCGCTGAGGGCGGAACCACAACCCCTTAGCGCCCGCTCGCGGACCCTCACCCATGCAACTGGGAGTCGTCGGCCTCGGTCGGATGGGTCGCATCGTCGCCGAACGGGTCATGGACGCCGGACACGACGTGGTCGCGTTCGACGTCGACGAGACGGCCGTCGCGGCGGCGGCCGACGCGGGGGCGACGCCCGCCGCGTCGCTCGCGGCGCTGGCGGACGAACTCGGCGAGGACAAGCGCATCTGGCTGATGGTCCCCGCGGGCGACATCGTGGACGCGACGCTCTCGGAACTCGAACCGCACCTCACGAGCGACGACGTCGTCGTCGACGGCGGGAACTCCCACTTCGAGGACTCGGTGCGGCGCGCCGAGTCGACGCCCGCGGCGTACCTCGACTGCGGCACGAGCGGCGGACCGGCCGGCGCCGACCTCGGCTTCTCGCTGATGGTCGGCGGCCCCGAGTGGGCCTACGAGGAACTGACGCCCGTCTTCGACGCCGTCGCGACCGGTCCCGACGGCCACGACCGGATGGGTCCCGCCGGGTCGGGCCACTACGTGAAGATGGTCCACAACGGCGTCGAGTACGCCCTCATGCAGACCTACGGCGAGGGGTTCGACCTGCTGGCGAACGGGCGCTACGACCTCGACCTCGAGGCCGTCGCTCGCACGTGGAACAACGGCGCCGTCATCCGGTCGTGGCTGCTCGAACTCTGCGAGGAGGCGTTCCGCGAGGAGGGGAGCGACCTGGGTACCGTCGCCGACCGCATCGAGGGCGGGTCGACCGGCACGTGGACGGTCCAGGAGGCGCTCGAACAGGAGGTGGCGATGCCGCTCGTCTACGCGGCGCTGGCGGAGCGCTTCGGCTCGCGGGCCGACGACGGCCGGTTCTCCCGGCGGCTGGCGAACCGCCTGCGCTACGGCTTCGGGCGTCACGAAGTCGTCCGCGAGGAGTGAGCAGGGGCGTACAGGCGACACGCGGGCGTTCGCGGGTGGCCGCGGACGCTCGTGTCGCACTCCGTCGAGGTGGTGGCCCCGCAGCGCGCCCGCGGGTGACGGTCAGCGCACGGGGGCACTGGTCCCGGCTTCGTACTCGAACTCGCGGCCGGGAGACGCCCGATAGTCCGATTATTGTTAACTAACGTTTATCATCGTCGTCGGCAAGTGGCGACTCGGAGAGGACTCATGCCAACCGTTAGCGAACTACAGGGGATGTACGAGTGGATGGTGACCGCTCGGCACTACGAGGAACGCCTCCAGGAGGAGTACCTGGAGGGGAAACAGCCGGCGTTCGACATCTCGGCGGGGCCGATACCCGGCGAGTTGCACCTGGCGGCGGGTCACGAGGCGGCCGCGGCGGGCGTCTGCGCACACCTGCGCGACGACGACGTCGTGACGGCGACGCACCGCCCCCACCACGTCGCCATCGCGAAGGGCGTCGACCTGAAGCGGATGACCGCCGAGATATTCGGCCGGCGGACCGGCCTCTGCAAGGGGAAGGGCGGCCACATGCACCTGTTCGACCCCGACGTGAACTTCGCGTGTAGCGGCATCATCGCGGAGGGCTGTCCGCCCGCAGTGGGAGCGGCGATGGCCGCGAAGAAACGGAACACCGACGGCGTGGCCGTCTCGTTCGTCGGCGAGGGGGCCATCGACCAGGGCGGGTTCCTCGAGTCGCTGAACCTCGCCGCGGTCCACGACCTGCCGGTCGTGTTCGTCATCGAGGACAACGACTGGGCCATCAGCATGCCGAAAGAGCGCGTAACGGACGTCTCGGACGGCTCCCAGCGCGCGGCGGGGTTCGACATGCCGGGCGTCCGTATCGACTACGACGACGCCGTCGCGGTCTTCGAGGCCGCGGAGGAGGCCGTCATGCGCGCCCGGGCGGGCAACGGCCCCTCGCTCGTCGAGGTCCAGGTCCACCGCCGGATGGGGCACTTCATGGGCGACGCCGAGGCCTACCGCCCGGAGGACGACGTCGAGCGCCACCAGCGACTCGACTCCGTCGAGCGACTCGCGGACGACCTGCGCTCCTCGGACGTGAGCGACGAGGAGCTGGCGGCGATACGCGAACGCGCCCACGAACGCGTCGAGGAGGCCATCGCGTGGGCGAAAGACCAGCCCGAGCCGGACCCGGCGGAGGTCACGGAGGACGTCTTCGTGGACGGGGGGCAGCGTCCGCGGGCGGCCGACGCGCCCGCCGGAGGTGACGACTGATGGCGCAGGCGGCCACCGAGCGGGAGTTGACGATGAGCCGCGCGATGGTCGAGGCCGTCGCGAGCGAGATGCGCGACGGCGACGAGGTGTTCGTCATGGGCGAGGACGTCGCCGACTACGGCGGCATCTTCGACTCGACGCAGGGGCTGCTGGCGGAGTTCGGCCGCGACCGGGTGATGGACGTCCCCATCAGCGAGACGGCGTTCATCGGGGCGGCCGTGGGGGCGGCCCAGCAGGGGATGCGCCCGATTGCCGAGCTGATGTTCGTCGACTTCTTCGGCGTCTGTATGGACCAGATCTACAACCAGATGGCGAAGAACACGTACATGAGCGGCGGGGCGGTTAACGTCCCGATGGTCCTCACGACCGCCGTCGGCGGGACGTACAACGACGCGGCCCAGCACTCCCAGACGCTCTACGGCACCTTCGCACATCTACCGGGGATGAAGGTGGTCGTCCCGTCGACGGCCTACGACGCCAAGGGACTGATGCACAGCGCCATCCGCGACGACGACCCGGTCGTCTACATGTTCCACAAGCGCCTGATGGGACTGGGCTGGATGCCCGCCCCTGAGGGGCCGAAGACGCCCGTCCCCGAGGAGGCGTACACCATCCCCTTCGGCGAGGCCGACGTGAAACGCGAGGGGAGCGACGCCACCGTCGTCACCCTCGGCCTGCACGTCCACCGGGCGCTCGAGGCGGCCGAGACGCTCGCCGAGGAGGGCGTCGAGGCGGAGGTCGTCGACCTGCGGACGCTCGTCCCGATGGACACCGAGACGGTCGTCGAGTCGGTCCGGAAGACCGGTCGGCTGGTCGTCGTCGACGAGGACTACCGCTCGTTCGGCCTCACCGGTGAGGTCGTCACGCGGGTCGCCGAGCGCGCCCTCGACGACCTGGAGGCGGTGCGTCGACTCGCCGTCCCGGACGTGCCGATTCCGTACGCCCGACCGCTCGAGGAGGCGGTCAATCCGGACACCGGGGCCATCGCCGAGGCGGTCCGCGAGACCGTCGAATGAGCCGGGACGAGGGTGAAGACGAGGCCGACCGGGTGGCGCTCGACTCGGGTGCGGTCTGGCCGGCGGACGCCGACGACGTCGAGGAGGCCGTCGTCGCCAACTGGTTCGTCCGCGAGGGCGGGCGCGTCGAGGCGGACGCCGTGGTCTGTGAGATACAGGTCGAGAAGGTGAGCATCGACGTTCCGTCCCCGGTGACGGGAACGCTCGCCGAGGTGCTGGTCGCGGAGAACGAGTCGTTCGCCCGCGGCGACCCGCTGGCGTACGTCACGCCGGCGTGACGGGAACGCGGTTCAGACGGTGAACCCGTTCGTCTCGCGCTCGGGGAGTTGCGTGACGTTCTCCGGGTCGACGTCGTCGAGCGAGCCGTCGGCGGTGGCGTCGAGACACGACAGCAGCGACTCGAACACCTGACGGACGCGGAACTCGCGGTCGCCGAGCGTGCCGGCGCTCAGTTCGTAGAGGACGCTCCCGCGCCCCTGCAGACCGTAGGCGTTGCGGGCGATGCCGGCGTAGGTACCGCCGGGGTAGCGCGTGACCGTCGAGCGGTCGAAGGCGGTGAGCGCCTCGGTCATCGTCCAGACGAGTCGCTTCGAGAGGTCCTGGGCCTCCTGGGGGACGTCCTCGTTGATGGGCCAGAACACCGAGGTGGTGACGAGTTCGCCGCCCCCGTCGTCGTCGCGCGACGGCGGGTACTCCCCACGCTCGTACGCCTCGCCGGGGTTCTCCGGGTCGAAGGTGGCGTCGGGGTCGACGCAGTAGGTCCCCTGGCGGTGGTAGTCGATAATCCAGTCGGGGTCGACCCTCTCGACGGCGTCGAGGAGCGCCTGCGCCTCGACGACGGGGTTGACCGGGTACTCCTCGGGGAGTGCCTGGTAGAGGTTGCTCTCGGTCCAGTCGTCCCAGTGATACCGGTTGACGTCCCAGCCGACTCCCTCCTCGCCGGCGGTGTAGAAACCGGTGTCGCCGCCGAAGATGCCGTCGTCGTCGCCGGCCGCGGGCGCGTGCGTGTCGACGTTGTAGCGCTGGCGCGCGACGAACCCGTCGGGGTTGGCGCGGGGGACGACGTGCAGGGTGAGGTTCTCGCGGATGGCCTCCGCGCTCGGGTCGCTCGCGACGAACTGCACCGCCGAGAGCAGTCCCTCGGCGGAGGAGACCATCTCGTCGCCGTGCTGCTGGCCGATGGCCATCACGTCGGTGCCGTCGTCGCCGGTGACGTTCCCGACGCTGACCGCCCAGATGGACCGGCGCTGGTTCGACCGGCCGATGCGCTTGAGGCGGACGTGCTCGGGGTACTCGCGACGGAGCGCACGCAGCACCGACTCGAGTTCGTCGTTGTCGAGGAGGTCGTCGTTCGAGAGGTAGTCGAGTGCGACGCGCTCGCGCGAGCGCCGGTCGCTGGAGGGCGACGCCCCGGCAGTCGAACTGCCGAGCGTGCCGGCGGCGAGGAGCCCACCGAGGGCCTTCAGAGTCGTTCGTCGGGTTAGTTCCATGTAGATGAGTCTCATTTTGCCCGTGTATTAAGTTTAATTCACTAAAGAGAGAAATGATATAATAATTCAGGATGCGGCCTGATAGGATGTCGAAGGTCGCGAACCGTGTCGCACGGACCGTTCACCGTCGGGCGGTGGGCCACGCCGGTCGGGACGCGCTCGACACTCGGTCGCTGTCCGGAGCGACGGCGCCGGCCTCGCGGTGGGTCTGCCTGCCGACGGATACGCGGGCGGCGTTGCGAACGCACACCCGGCGCGTACGCCGAATCTCGGTGGAATCACAACGCAATTAAGCACCTGTTCCCAATCGCTCAGCATGGTTGACGCACTGGGTATCGGGCTGGGGGCGCTCTTCACCCTCATCGCCGTCTCGCTACACTACACGAGGGGCACCGAGTGGACGCCGACGGAGGACATCTCCGAGGACGTCCTCGAACGGCGCGCGGCGAGCGTTCCGAAGACCGACTTCCCCGAGCCGATGAACCGCTCCATCGGGGGCGGCGGCGCCGCCGCCGGGGCCGTCGCCGCCGGCGAGGGGGAGGGCGAGCTCGAGGAGGGTGGCGCGGCGGCCGAGGGCGACGACGACCCCTCGGCCATCCCCGACGACGAGGCGGAGGTGTTCGAGATCGAGTACACGAAGGAGGGCCAGACCATCGAGGTCAAGGAGAACGAGACCCTCCTCGAGGCGGGCGAGGACGAGGGCTGGGACCTCCCCTACGCCTGCCGTCAGGGGCAGTGCATCTCCTGTTCCGGCCACATCGCCGACGGCGGGCACAGCGAGGACTACGTCACGCACCACACCAACGAGATGCTCGGCGACGAGGAGATGTCCGAGGGCTACACGCTCACCTGCGTGGCCTACCCCACCACCGACTTCACCCTCGAAACCGGCGAGAGCCCCTAGACGAACCGACGCCCGACCCGCGACCCACCCCTGTTCCTCCGTCGACCGACCGTTCGAGGGCCGGCGACGCGGCAGTCGCCCGCACTTCACGTTTCCGCTCCGAACTGCGCCGGGTTCAGCACCGCTCGCCCGAACGCGAGCGAGCGGCGTGCTACGTTCGTGACACGGGCGCGAGCGAACCAGCGCACTCAAATGGTCGCCCTCGCTGAGTGTCGAGGGTGAGCCCCGCACGCGACTCGATAACCGAGGGGGGACTGGCCCGCCCCCTGTTCACCCTCGCGTGGCCCATCGTCGTCACCGAACTCCTCCAGGTGGCGTACAACGTCGCCGACACCCTCTGGCTCGGCCAGCTCTCGGCGGCGGCGGTGGCGGCCATGAGCATCGCCTTCCCGCTCATCTTCCTCTTTCTCTCCATCGGCGGCGGGTTCACCGTCGCCGGGAGCATCCTCGTCGCGCAGTACACCGGTGCCGACAGCGACGACGACGCGGGGAAGATAGCCGGTCAGACCCTCTCGTTCATCACCCTGCTGGCGGTGGCCATCGCCGTCGTCGGCTACCTCGCGACGGGGCCGTTACTGGCGCTCATACCCACGGACCCGGAGACGGCGGTGGACGTCGTCCCGCTCGCCGAGGAGTACATGCGCGTGTTCTTCCTCGGGACGCCGTTCATGTTCGGGTTCTTCGTCTTCTCCGCGCTCATGCGCGGGTACGGCGACACTCGCACCCCGATGCGCGTCATGTTCCTCTCGGTGGCGCTCAACGTCGCGCTCGACCCCGTGTTCATCTTCGGGTTCGAGGCCAACCCGCTGTTCGGCGTCCTCGGCCTCGCAGGCGTAGAGGCGGCGCTGTTCGAGGCGACGGGCTTCGCCGGGATGGGCGTCGCGGGCGCGGCGCTCGCCACCCTCCTCTCGCGGCTGGTCGCCATGGGCGTCGGCTTCTACCTCATCCTCGCGACCGGCGCCGGCCCGGCCGTCTCGCTCGGCCACCTCCGCCCCGACCTCGACGCCATCCGGAAGATAGTCCGCATCGGCGTGCCGAGCGCGCTCGAACAGTCCACCAGCGCGCTGGCGATGATAACCCTCACCGTCATGGTCGCGACGTTTCCGACGGCGACCGTCGCCGCCTACGGCCTCGGTAACCGCCTCGTCTCGCTCGTCTTCCTCCCCGCGATGGGCCTCGGCCGGGCGACCGACACCATGGTCGGGCAGAACCTCGGCGCCGGCAAGGACGGCCGCGCGGAACGGGCCGTCCACCTCGCCGCTGGCACCGGCGCGGGGGTGATGCTCGTCGTCGCCGGCCTGGCGTTCGTCGCCGCCGAACCCGTCGTGAACGTCTTCATCGGCGAACGCACCCCCGAGGCGCTCCGCACCATCGACCTCGGCGCCGAGTACCTCCGCATCCGCACCGTCGAGTTCGCCTTCATCGGCGTCCTCCAGGTCCTCCTCGGGGCGTACCGGGGGGCGGGCAAGACCCGGACGGCGCTCGCGTTCTCGATGGTGGCGCTGTGGCTGGGGCGCGTCCCGACCGTCTACTATCTCGCGTTCGTCGCCGACATGGGCGCGACCGGCATCTGGATCGGCATGGCCCTCGGCAACGTCGTCGGCGCCGTCGCCGCCGGCGCGTGGTTCCTCCGCGGGACGTGGAAACAGCGAGTCGTCGACGTGGACGTGCCCTCGCGACCGGAGGCGGTCGGAGACGGCGAGGACTGACGCCCCGTGAGCCTCGTCCGGCAGCACCGAGGGGTGGAGCGAACCCACAGCGACGAGAAGAGCCGGAAGATACGAAAAGAGCCCGACGGGGGTGGATGAACACGAAGCGTTCGCACCCTCTTTCGAATCCCGCCAGCAGTCGCTTTTCACTGCTCACTGTCGTTCGCAGGGAGAACGAGGGCCCGACGGGAGTGAGCGAACGCGAAGCGTTCGCGAACTACGTCGGGCGAGGAGCGGAGCGCGAAGCGCTCCGTGACGAGCCCGACGGGATTTGAACCCGCGACATCTTGGTCCGGAACCAAGCACTCTGTCCACTGAGCTACAGGCTCTCGTCACATCGTACCCCACACTGCGGTATAACGGTTGTGTGTTCGTCCGATCGGTGACCGAACTGGCAGAACGAGACGGCGCAGTCCGTGGGCTACTCCCCGACCGCGTCGTGTTCGAAGTCGTGGAGCATCTCGTCGGTCCCCGCGACGACGACCGTGTCGTCCAGGCGGATGGTGGTGGTCTCGTCCGTGTGGAGCGCCCCGTTCCGTTCGACGCCGACGAGGACACGCCCGCTCCCGGAGCGGTCGTCGGCGTCGGCGAGCGATTCGTCGGCGAAGTTCTCCCCATCGACGCGGATGAATCGGACCTGACCGACGGGGTGGACGACCGACTCGCGGTGGACCTCCGTGGCGAGCGTCCGGGCGGTCGTGCGCTGCTCCGAGAGGGCGTAGTCGGCCCCCGCGTCGAACGCCTTCGGGACGTTCTCGGCGTCCGAGACCCGAACCAGTATCTCGATGTCGTCGGTCAGCGACCGGCCGATAGCGGTGGTCAACAGCGCGTCGTCGTCGTCGTCGAGGGCGACGACGAGCGCCGTGGCGTCCTCGAGACCCGCCTCGCGGAGCGTGGCCGCCTCGCTCGCGTCGCCGACGACGTCCGCGTCGGGACCGTCCTCGACGTCGACCGTCACCACGTCGACCTCGTCGGGGAATCGCTCGACTGCGGTGCTGCCGGCCTGGCCGACGCCGGCGACGACGACGCTCGTGTGCCGGCGGGGGGAGCGGACGCCGGCGACACCTTCGTCGGCCGATTCGAGCGACGACGCCGGACCGACGACGACCAGCACCGCGTCGGGGGTCAGGCGGTCGGTCGGCCGCGGCGGGAGGCGCAACTCCCCGTCGACCCAGGCGGCGACGAGCGTGAGTTCGGGGGCGGCCGCGACGGCGGTCTCGCCGACCCGCGTGCCGTCGAGCGCGCCGCCACGTCTGACGACCAGTTCCCTGACGACGGTGTCGTCGTCGAAGCCGTCGACGGACGGTGCGAGGTCGAACGTCGTCGTCGCCTTCTCGGCCAGGCGCCGGCCGATGAGCGCCGAGGGACAGACCACGCGGTCGGCGCCGATGCGTTCGAGGGCCTCGCGCCGACGCTGGGTCTCCGTGAGACAGAGGAGTCGGGCCTCGTCGTTCAGTCGGCGGGCCGTCAACAGCACGCTCGCGTTGCGGTCGCCGGCGTCGCTGACGACGAACGCCGCCTTCCCGACGGAGGCGCGCTCCAGCGTCTCCGTCCGCGTCGGGTCGCCGTCGATGGCCTGGTAGTCGCGGTTCGACAGGTCGATGGCCTCCTGTTTGTCCGAGTTGACGAGGACGTACTCGATGCCGGACTCCTCGAGTTCGTCGAGGAGCACGTCCTTCCCCCGGCCGTACTCACAGACGACGACGTGGCCGTCCTTCGACGTCAGTCGGTCGTCGAGGACGACCGGTGCGCGCTCGAACAGCGGGATGATGAGGATGCGCAGGGTGACGAGGCCGATGACGATACCGGAGAGCTGGTACGAGACGACGAGCGCGTTCATCCAGGGGCTCCCCCACGGTGCGTCGGAGCCGTACCCGGTGGTGGTCATCGTCGCGACGACGGTGTTGAGCGCCTGAAAGAAGGTCCGGTCGGTTCCCTCCAGCGTGCGCATCCCGTACTGGTAGACCAGCGCGTAGCAGACGAGCAGGGTGGCCAGCGCCGCGCCGAACGTCACGACCTTGCGCTGGCGGCCCGAGAGGTCGCCGAGCGACTCGACCGACCGGAGGTGCCGCAACTGCTGTTCGAGCGGGTCGTACGGTTTTCCCGGACTCATCGCATGGTGGGTTCACTCGAAGGCGGACGAAGAGTCCACCGGTGGCGCGACTCGACCCGTCTGAGCCGGTCGGTCACGGCGACGCGCTACGCCGGACTCGGCGTCCGGACGTACGACAGGTACGCCGTGAGGTCGGTGGTCGACAGCATCCCGATGACGACGTCCTCGTCGTCGACGACTGGCATGTGGTGGACGCCACGTTCGATCATGGCGTCGGCCGCCTCGCGGATGGGCACCTGCGCCGTCAGGGTGGTGACGTCCGTCGACATGTAGCGCGAGACGGTCGTCCGTGCCTTCGGGCGGCTCTCGGCGACGATGTGCACGAAGTCGGTGGAGGTGAGGATGCCCACGAGGTGGCCCGCCTCGTCGGTGACGACGACCGAACCGATGCCGTTGTCGAGCATGACGCTGGCCGCGTCCGCGACGAGCGTGTCGGCGGAGACGGTGTACGGCGGCGAGGACATGAGCTGGGCAACGAAGATGTCGTCCATGGACGGTGATGTCGCGGCACTCACATAGTGGTTCCTACAGGGGTTTTTACGATAGTCGCGTGGCGGGGAGCCGCAGCAGTCGACCGGACACCCGGGGGCGGGGCGGGTCGAGACGGTGCCGGGTCGGCCGCTCGAACCGGAAGTAGTCTCACGCCCGGTAATTCACCGATTTCGAATCGATACGAGCGGCCGACACTCCCATACGAGTCCGATTGCTATACTCATAGTCTCGTGATAGTCAGAGGGCTATGTGTATTGACGAACCCGTCATGCGGGTCTACTCGTCAGAGTCAGGTAACACGATACGTCTGGATGGCGATAGGAGCGCGGAGATGGGCCGCGTTCGCCGTCGACGTCGTGGCTGGCACACATGAGACGGCGCAAGTTCCTGCTTTCGGTGGGAGCGGTCGGGTCGATGGGCGTCACCGGCCGCCGCATCGCCCACCCCGAGCGGACGCTCAACGTAAAGCTGTGGTTCAGCGACCGCGCGGCCGCCTACTCGGGGCTGTGGTCGCGCGTCGAGGGCTACCTGCGGCGGGCCTTCGAGGACGCGCACGGCGACGCCGTCGTGGAGTACGGTGGAACCGTCTCGGTCACGTCCGAACGGGCCTACGACCTCGTCGTCGAGGGGGAGTGGCCCCGCCGCCTCGTCGAGGGAGCCGCCGGCGTCGGACCGGTCGACCCCTGCGACGACGTGAACCTCCTCGTCACCGACGAACCGATGACCGAGTGGCCCACCGGCGCGGGCATCCCGCACGTCGCGGCCGTCGGCGGGGCCGCGGAACTGGCCGGCCTCCCGCCCGTCGGGGAGACCGAACCGGTCGTCTCGCGCACGTGGGGGACCTACGCCCTCCAGGTGCTCCTCCACGAGTGCGGCCACACCATCGGGCTGGACCACGACCACGGGTCGATGCGCACCGTGGCCGACGGCCTCGTCGTCAGCCCGATGGTCAGCGGCTACCCCTGGGAGACCGAGTCGGTCAAGTCGGAGCACTTCGACTACGACGCGAGCGTCTGCGGCTGTCGGTACGTCGAACCCGAGGGCCGCGACCCGCGACTGCTCCTGCAGTTCGACGACTGCGAGGCCGAGCGCATCCGCGACTACCGCGGCGGCGTCACGCCGTGGTGAGCGAGGGGGCGACGTCGTTCGCGAACGCCTCGCGTTCGCTCACCCCCGTCGTACTCACTCCTCGTCGTCCGAGACGGCGCCCTCCTCCCACCCCTCGGTGTACACCCGCTCGTCGGGCGCGCCGAGGTCCGCCAGCCGCTCTCTCGTGTCGACGACCATCTGGGGGACGCCACAGACGTAGAAGTCCCGTTCCTCGACGTCGACGTACTCCTCGACGTGCTCCTGGACGTGGCCGGTCGGGCCGTCCCACTCGTAGCCGCTGTCCGACAGCGAGTAGACCACCGTGAGGTTCTCGTGCTCCGCTTCGAGCTGTTCGAGCGTCTCGCGGTAGATGACCGACTCCTGGTCCTTCTCCCCGAAGAAGAAGTGGACGTCGCCCGTCCCCTCCCGGAGGTACTGCTTGAGCAACGCGAACGTCGGCGTGATGCCCGTGCCGGTGGCGACGAAGGCGACGTCGGCGTCCGGGTCGCGCAGCGTGAGGTTCCCCTCCAGCGACCCGATGGTCACCTCGTCGCCGACCCGACGCTGGTGCATGTACGCCGAGGCGGTGCCGTCGTCGTACACCTTGATGGCGAGCGTGATGGCGTCGGTACCGGGGAGGCTCGTGGGCGTGTACGGCCTGACCACCTCCTCGCCCTCGTGGTCGAACTGGACGGTCGTGTGCTGGCCCGGTTCGTGGTCGAACTCGTGGCCCTCGACGCGCAGGCGGAACTGTTTGACGCGGGGCGTCAGGTCGTGAATCGCCTCGACGGTCGCCGTATGTGTCATGAGGGCGGTACGACCCCGCGCCGGGAGTAGTTCTCCCAGCAGGGCCATGTCGCCGCTACCCACACGGTCATGTCGGGTCGTGAGGACCGCGCGACCCCGGGTCGGTCACGGAGACAAGGGGAGCCTCAAACGGTCACAGGTTCTCCCCCTGGTAGCTCCCCTCGTACGTCCCCTCGTGGTCCGCGCGCGCGAGGACGAGTTGCGCGACGCGCGCGCCCCGTTCGAGGTCGACGGGGTGATGGACCTGCAACAACCCCTCTCCCTTCCCCTCGTACCCCGCGTCCCAGACCGCCGTGTTGAGCATACAGGAGTTACGCATGAGCGACGAGCGGGGGTAGATGAACCCGACGTGGTCCTCGGGGATGCCGACCGTCTCCGCGTAGCGAAGCACGTATCCCCCAGGTTCGAGGCGGAACACGTCCGTGTCCGGTCCCTCCCGGGGGTCACACTCCTCGCGGTCGCCGACGGTCTTTCCCTCGCGCGCGATGCGCCCGCGCGAGACCTGTTCGAGGACGGTCCCCAGCGTGAGGTCGAGACCGTTCGGCTGGACTTGGTCGGACGAAACCGGCGAGCAGTGCTCCGCGACGAACGCGCCGCTTCGGTACATGTCGACTCCTGCGGCCAGTGGTCGAAAGACGCTTTCTACTGGCGGCGACGGGTGCGTCGCCGACGACGCGAACCGGCCGGGCGCGGGCGGGGCGAACGCTCGTCCAGTTTCGGGTCGAGGGACCGCTCGCGTACTCGCCGGTGCTCCCGGGGACGAAGCCGGAAACCGGGCGACGGAACCGTCCTCATCGTTCGTGGACGTTTCCTCACCGTGAGGGGGTCGAAACTGGCGAATATCGTGGTTTGAGGCGGTCCTAGCGCAACACTGACCGAACACGCGGGATTTATATCTTCAGGCGAGCGACCTTCGAGTGATATGGGACAGACGCTCGCTGAGAAGATTCTGGCCGACCACCTCGTCGAGGGAGAACTCGAGACCGGCGAGGAGATCGGGATAGAGATAGACCAGGTGCTCACGCAGGACACGACGGGGACGCTCGTCTGGCTGCAGTTCGAGGCCCTCGGCCTCGACGAGGTCCAGACGGAACTCGCCGCCCAGTACTGTGACCACCAGACCTACCAGTTCGACTTCAAGAACACGGACGACCACCGCTTCCTCCGCTCTGCGGCCGGGACCTTCGGCGCTCACTTCTCCCGCCCGGGCAACGGTATCTGCCACAACGTCCACAAGGAGAACTTCGCCGCGCCCGGCAAGACGCTCCTCGGGTCGGACTCCCACACGCCGACGCCGGGCGGCCTCGGCCAGCTCGCCATCGGTTCGGGGGGACTGGACGTCGCCGTCGCGATGGGCGGCGGCGCCTACTACATCGAGATGCCGGAGGTCGTCAACGTCCGTCTGGAGGGTGAGCTCCCCGAGTGGGCCACCGCGAAGGACGTCATCCTCGAGATGCTGCGTCGCCTCTCCGTGAAGGGCGGCGTCGGCAAGATATTCGAGTACACCGGGCCGGGCGTCGAGACGCTCTCGGTCCCCGAGCGCACCACCATCACGAACATGGGGACGGAACTCGGTGCGACCTCCTCGCTCTTCCCGACCGACGAGAAGACGAAGGACTACCTCGAGCGCCAGGGCCGCGGCGACCAGTACGTCGAGCTCCAGCCCGACGACGACGCCGAGTACGCCGACGAGATCGTCGTCGACCTCTCGGACCTCGAACCGCTCATCGCGACGCCGTCGATGCCCGACAACGTCGTGCCCGTCCGCGAGGTCGCCGGCCAGTCCGTCGACCAGGTCATGATCGGCTCCTGTACGAACGGCGGCTACGAGGACATCCTCCCCGGCGCGAAGATGCTCGAGGGCCGCGAGGTCGACAAGAAGACCGACATGATCGTCGCCCCCGGCTCCAAGCAGGCCTCGGAACTGCTCGCCCGCGAGGGCTGGGTCGCGGAACTGATGGCCGCCGGCGTCAACTTCTCGGAGGCAACCTGCGGGGCCTGCATCGGCATCGGCCACGTCCCCGCCTCCGACTCCGTCAGCCTGCGCACCTTCAACCGTAACTTCGAGGGCCGCTCCGGCATCGAGGACGACAACGTCTACCTCTGCTCGCCGGAGGTGGCCACCGCGGCCGCCATCAAGGGCGAGATCATCGACCCGCGCGACCTCGCCGAGGAACTCGGCGACCTGGAGGCGCCCGGCACGGAACTGCCCGACGCCTACAGCGGCTCGAAGGTCGACCTCATCGCGCCCGACGAGGCCGTCGACGACGGCCTCGTGAAGGGGCCGAACATCGGCGACGTTCCCCTCAAGGACCCCCTCGAGGCGACCCTCGCCGGCCCCGCCCTCCTGAAGATGGAGGACAACATCACGACCGACCACATCATCCCGGCGACGCAGGACATCCTGATGTACCGGTCGAACATCCCGAAGCTGAGCGAGTTCACCCTCTCGCGCGTCGACGAGAACTTCGCCCAGCGCGCGCTCGACGCCGACGGCGGCTTCCTCGTCGCCGGCGAGAACTACGGGCAGGGGTCCTCGCGTGAGCACGCGGCGCTGTGCCCGATGTACCTCGGCGTGCAGGGCGTCCTCGCCCAGAGCTTCGCCCGCATCCACAAGGCGAACCTGTTCAACTTCGGCCTCCTCCCGCTGGTCATCGACGAGGAGACGTACGAGCGAATCGAGGAGGGCGACGACATCGAGGTCGTCGACGACGTCAGCGAGGCCGTCACCTCCGGCCAGGAGGAGTTCACGGTCCGCGTGAACGACGACTGGGAGTTCACGGCCGAACTCGACGCCTCCGCGCGCGAGCGCGACATCCTCGCCGCCGGCGGGAAGCTCTCGCTCACGAAGCAGCAGTACGAGGACTCCTCGGGCGGCGCGGCCCCCGCGGACGACTGAAGCGACCGTTCACCAACGACCTTTTTTTGTGGTCGCTTGCGAGCGACACGCTTCGCGGTCTCGCAGTCGCCCCCGAAAAAGCTCGACCAAAAGCACAGCGTCACTCCCGTCGGAACGCGAGCGCAGCGAGCGTTCCGGTAGTCGTTCCTCGGCCCGCTCGCTCCCGCCGGTCGCTCGCGGTTCGGAATCGGTGTCCGAGAGGTTCGCTCGCTCGCCGTCGACTCGCGGTTCGGCGTCGAGACGTGCGACAGTCATCGTCGCGGACCCGGTAGCTCATACTCGTGGCGTTCCTCTGGCGGGACGTGACGACGACGAGTCCGGGGGACGCGACGACGCCGACCGTCCGGCCGGTCGTCGAGGCCGACCTGCTCGACGTCTCCCGCATCGAGCGCGCGGTGTTCCCCCAGCCGTGGCCCTACGAGGCGTTCCGGCGCTTCCTCGACGAACCGGGGTTCCTCGTCGCCGAGGTCGGCGGGCGGGTGGCGGGCTACGTCGTGGCGGACGTGACGCCGAACTTCGGGCACGACGTCGGCCACGTCAAGGACATCGCGGTCCACCCCGAGTTCCAGGGTCGCGGTATCGGGACGACGCTCCTCGAACGGGCGCTGGCCACGCTCGCGGCGGTCGGCGCGGGGTCGGTGAAACTGGAGGTGCGCGCGAGCAACGAGGAGGCCATCCGCCTCTACCGCCGCCACGGTTTCGAGTACCGCCGGACGATACCGCGCTACTACGGCGACGGCGAGAACGCGCTGGTGCTCGTCCGGCCGACCGACTGAACCCTCACGTCTCCAGGACGCACCGGTAGTAGGGCGTCCCGTCGCGCCGCAGGACCTCCCGCACCGACCACGGCGTACCGACGCAGGCGTCTCGGAGGCGTGCCGGCGAGAACAGGACGAACGAGAGCGACGGCCCGACCAGTCGCTCGCCGGCGCGGTCGTACTCGACGTGGAACGTCCGCCGACAGACCCCCTCGCGCGGGTCCGGTCGGTGCCCCCCGAACCCTTCGGGGGCGATGCGCCCGGGGTCGTAGCTGTCGACGACGGCGACGCCCGACCCGTCGGTGACCGGAGCGAGGTCGGCGAGGAGCGCGGCGACGCCGGGGAGCGACCCGGCGAGGCCGAGTTGCGTCCCGTTGAGCAGTACGGCCCGGTACGCGTCGGTGAACGGCCCCGGGAGGTCGAACATGTCGAACACGCGGGCGTCCTCGACGCCGCGCTCGCGGGCCGCCCTGACGGCGTTGGGCGACACGTCGAACGCGGTCACGTCGACGCCGTGGTGCTGGAAGGTCAACGCGTGCTGGCCCGCGCCACAGCCCACGTCGAGGACCGGTCCGGCGAGCGAGTCGTAGAGCGCGGCGTCCGAGTGCCACGCGTCCGTCGGCCCGAAGTAGTTCGCTTCGATACTGGCGTCCCACACCTCGGCCCCGTCGCGGTGAATCGCCTCGCCGCGCAGGTCATCCCGGTAAACGTCGAGCATCGCCGTGCCGAGTGCGTCCTCCTCCGACTCCATACCACGCCGGAGCGTGCCACGTGTAATAACTCCGTACCGAGGTGTGACACCGACACGCGAACGTCCCGGGAGTCGAGGGGACCGGCGGTGCTGGCGCTCCGATGGGCCGAGAGTGAGCGGAAGCGAGCGGCGGGCGGCACGTCGCCGACGGTGGGGACTACGGCCAGAGGCCGCGTGCGGTGTGGGCGTCGACGATGCGCTGGAGGCCGACGACGTAGGTGGCGTCGCGCCACGAGAGGTCCTCGTCGGCCTCGTAGGCGGTTCGCACGTCGTTCCAGGCGTCGAGCATGGCGGTCTCCAGTTCCTCGTTGACGCGCTCCAGCGACCACGCGCGGTGGTTGACGTCCTGGAGCCACTCGAAGTAGCTGACGGTGACGCCGCCGGCGTTGGCGAGGATGTCGGGGATGACCGGGATACCGCGGCGGTTGAGCACGTCGTCGGCCGCGAACGTCGTCGGGCCGTTGGCCCCCTCGACGACCATGTTCGCACGAATCTCGCTCGCGTTCGCCTCGGTGATGACGTTCCCGACGGCGGCGGGGATGAGCACGTCCACGTCGAGTTCGACGAGGTCCTCGTTCGAGAGCGTCTCCGGGGCGTCGTAACCCGAGACCATGCCGGGGCGCTCCTCGTGCCCCATCACGTCGTTCGTGTCCAGTCCGTCGGGGTCGTAGATGGCGCCGTTGACGTCGCTGAGCGCGACGACGGTCGCCCCCCACTCGTCGAGCGCGCGGGCGGCGTTCGCGCCGACGCTCCCGAACCCCTGGACGGCGACGGTGGTGTCGGCGAGGTCCATCCCGTAGAAGTCGACGGCCTCGCGGGCGACGATGGCGACGCTGCGCCCCGGAGCTTCCTCGCGCCCGAGGCTCCCGCCGATGACCGGCGGCTTGCCGGTGACGACGCCGGCGATGGTCTCGCCCTCCTGCATCGAGTAGGCGTCCATGAACCAGCCCATCGTCTCCGCGTCCGTCCCCATGTCGGGGGCGGGGATGTCCCGCATGGGGCCGATGACGTCCCGCAGTTCCTGGGCGAACCGTCGGGTGAGGCGCTCTTTCTCCTCGGTCGAGAGGTCCTTCGGGTCGACGACGATGCCGCCCTTCGCGCCGCCGAAGGGGAGGTCCATGACGGCGCACTTCCACGTCATCCACATCGCGAGGCCGATGCACTCCTCCTCGCTGACGTCCGGGTGGTAGCGCAGGCCGCCCTTGAACGGTCCGCGGACGCTGTCGTGCTGGGCGCGGTAGCCCGTGTACACCTCGACGCGCCCGTCGTCGCGCTCCAGCGGGAGCGAGACGCGCTGGACGCGCTGGGGGTGCTTGAGGCGCTCGACGACGTTCGGGTCGATGTCGAGGGTCGCCGCGGCGCGTTCGAGCTGTCGGCGGGCGGTCGCGAGCGCCGACTCGGGTTCGGCCCTCGATTCGGCCGCCGACGGGACGGTGTCGGGGTCGCTCGTCGCCACCGTCACCGCCCTCCGAGGGGTCGAGTCGGCCGTGTCGTTCGATGCGTCGTTCGGTGCGTGCGACCGCTGGTCGTCGACGGGGTCCGCCCCCACCTCAGGGTCATGGCGCCCACTTCCCCATCCGTCAATATAGTATTAATCCATATATGGTATATTAACACACGGGCGCGAGATAGTGTGGCGTGCGAGGCGGTCGGTCGCGCCCGAGGGGACGGACCGAACCCGGTCGGCACGCAACACGACTTTGTCCGTCGCGGCGGTATCGTGGGTATGGGATACGCCTGTCCGGTCTGTGAGACGCCGCAGTCGGACGCACGACACCTCGCCAACCACCTCGCGTTCACGGCGCTCATCCGGGGGGCAGACCACGAGGCGTGGCTCGACGACCACGTCCCCGGGTGGGACGAGGAGGGGGAGGCGGAACTCGCGGCGCGCGTCGAGACGCTCGCCGAGGAGACCGACTTCCCGCAGGTGTTCGAGGACACGGTCGGGACGGCGGGCGAACACCAGCACGACGGCGAGCGCTCGGGGCGACTGTTCGAGGACGACGGGCCGGGCGTCGATGGGCACGGGCACGGCCACGGCCACGGGCACGACCACGACCACGACCACGGGACGCCCGCGCGGAACGCCCCGCCGGCCCCGCGGGACGAGGAGACGCGCGCCGTCCTCGAGGAGGCGCGGGACCTGACCGAGCGGATGCTCGCGGAGGACGACTCGGAGAGCGAGACGGCCGACGACGCGGGGACGGAACCCGACGACAACGCGTAATTACCTCCCGCGACTAGTGTCGGTATGCACACCGAGGGGACGCTCGCCCCCGACTCGCCCGAGGCCGCGCGCGACGCCTACGACGCCTACGGACCGGCCGCACGGACCGTCGTCCGCGAGGTGACCCGCCGGATGGACTTCGACCGCGAGGAGTACGAGGAACGGGTCACCGGCGACGTGGTCGCCACCGCCCGCGACGCGCTGTTCGCCTCCCTGCTCTCGGTCACCGTCGGCACCCGCGAGGAGTTCGAGGCGTGGTACGCGGAGCACGACGACCTGGACCTCGACCGCCACGGCAGCGAGACCGTCGACCACGTCGCGTGGCACGTCGTGCCCTTCGCCGAACGCGTCGTCGCGACGACGTTCCAGAACGAGGAGGCGGCGGCCGTCGCAACCCTGCGGCGCATCTGTTTCGGGAGCCAGTACCGCGAGGTCGTCGAATGAGGCGGATAACCCGGAACCTCATCGCCGTCATCCTCGCGGTCCTCGTCGTCCTGCTCGCGCTGGGGGCGCTCCCGGGCTACCTCCGCACGGGCGACCCGTACTACCTCACCGCCGAACCCGTCGAGGACCGCGACGGTCCGACGGTCAACGCGACCGGCCTCTCCGAGCAGCGCTTCCCCTACACCACCGCCGCGGTCGAGGACGGCCGGTCCGACCCCTACTGGGAGGGCCCCACCGGCCTGAAGGAGGCGTTCACGCACTCCCCGTTCGACGAGATGAGCGAACTCGACCAGCGCGACCGGAACGCCGACGGCACGGACGCCGGCGCGGTCAACGAGACCACCGCCTACGTGACGGACGACGGGACGGTCTACCGCATCGACCTCGTCAGGGAGGACGAGTGACCGTGGTGCCCGAGGACTGGGAGCGCGTCGAGTCGGTCGTCGAGTACGAGACGGGGTGGTACACCGGCGGCTACGACCTGCTCAGACAGCCGGACGGGACGGAGAAGCGCTACTACTGGGCCGAACTCCCGCCGGCGACCGTCGCCGTCGTCCGCGAGGGCGACCACCTCATGATGGTCCAGCAGTACCGCCCGCCCATCCGCGAGTACTGCCTCGAACTGCCCGCCGGCATCGTCGAGGACGTGGACGTACCGGGCGACGGGGCCGTCGAGCCACAGGCGTCGGTCCCCCCCGAGGCGTACGAGAACGCCGCCGCCCGCGAGGTGCGCGAGGAGACGGGGTACGACCCGGGAGCGGTGCACTTCCTCGAGGACGTCTGGGTCTCGACGGGCGTGTTGCGCCACCGCCGCGGCCTCGTCTTCGCCACCGACCTCGAACCGGCCCAGCGCGCGCTCGACACCAACGAGTTCATCGAGGTGACGCGCGTGCCCGTCGCGGACGTCTTCGAGCGGGTGCGCGTCGACCCCGCGAACGACGCGACGCTCGAAGGCGTGTTGCTAGCTGAGCGGGCGGGCCTGCTCGACTGAGCCGGCGCGGTCGACGCAACCGACGGGACCGACGCCCTCGCAACTGAGTCTTTATCCGTCCGGACCCGCTCACCTCGACCATGGACGACGAGATCTCCGTCGACGAGTTGAACGCGCTGCTGGAGGACGGCGAGGACGTCCGCCTCGTCGACATCCGCTCGCGCGCGGCGTTCGAGCGGGGACACATCGAGGGCAGCGAGAACATCCCGTTCGCGGAACTCCCGAGTCACATCGAGGAACTCGACGGTGCCGACCACATCGTCACCATCTGTCCGATGGGGAAGTCCTCGATTCAGGCCGCCCGCCTCATCAAGTCCTACGAGGGGACGAGCGGCGCCACCGTCGAGAGCCTCCGCGAGGGGCTCAACGGCTGGGAGTACGGACTCGTCGACGGCGACAGCGACGGCGACGGCGACGAGGGGAGCGGCCACGGCGAGCAGCGGGCGCAGGCGAGCGCGACGAGCGAGGGCCCGGACGCGCCGTTCTGAGTCGGAGGGGCGTCACGCGTCGTTCGTCACTCACCGCCCCGTCTCCCCTCGGACGCGTCGCTCTCGGCGCGAGCGGTCGGAAAAGCGGAATCGGAAGGGGGGTCAGGCGACGTTGAAGCCCTTATCGCGCAGGAAGTCCTCGACCCGGCCGCGGTGGTTGCCCTGCAGTTCGATGGAGTCGTCCTCGACGGTCCCGCCGCAGGCGAACTTCGACTTCAGGTCCGACGACAGCGAGTCCATGTCGACGTCTCGCGGGTCGAATCCCTGGATGACCGTTACCTCCTTCCCGTATCGGCGCTCGTCGATGCGGATGCTTATCTCCTGGGACTCTCTCGCGACGTCCTCGCAGACGCAGAGTTCCTGAGGCAATCCGCACGTCGAGCAGACTTCCGACATTACAGTTGCGAACTACTCGATGCCTATATTAAACGTTGTCGGGAACTGCGAGGAGGACGGGACAGCGCGGTGACGGCGGGCGGTTTCGCCCCGACGCTACAGTCGGGTCCGGTCGTCGACCAGGTCGTCGACGAGCGCGATGGCCTCGTCGGCGAGTGCGCGGTCGGACCGCCCGGCGTACACCGCCCGTTCGTACAGTTCGCCGACGCGACGCGCCCGTTCGTCGGGCATCGTCCCGAGGTACTGCCGGGGGGTCTCGCCGGGGGCGCGGGCGCGACCGGTCCGTTCGAGGAGGTACTCGAGGCGGTCGAACGCGCGCCTGACGTCCGCCTCGGGGTCGTCAGTGGCCGACTGGCGGCGCAACCAGAACGCCCGGTAGGCCCGGCCGTCGAGGCCCGTGCGCCGCACGCCGGCGACGAGGCCGACGGCGAGGGCGAGGCCGAGCGCCGCCTGTTCGGGCGTCGGCGGCGTCAACTGGAAGCCCGCGCCCTCGTCGCCACCACCGTCGCCGTCGCCGGTGTCGGTGTCGCTCCCCCCGCCGTCGGAGCCGAGGCCGTCCGGCCCGGCGACACCGCTCCCGGACTGGCCGCCCGCGCTCTCGTTCGTGCTCTCGTTGCCGTCCGTCCCGTTGGGCGCCGTCTCGTTCGTCTCGTTGGCCGCCGTCCCGTTGTCCGGGTCGGGCTCGGAGTCGTTCTCCGGCGGGTCCGGCCGCGTCTCGTTCGTGTCGACGTCCTCCGTGCCGTTAGCGCGTGCGTCGTCGAGTCGACCCTGTTCGGTCGACTCGCGGGGGCCGGACGGCGTGGGGTCGAAGGCGACCCACCCCTGTCCGGGGAAGTAGACCTCGACCCAGGCGTGGGCGTCGAGGCCGCGGACGACCCACTCGTCGTCGTCGACGCGCTCGCCCTCGGTGTAGCCGGTGACCATCCGGGCGGGGACGTCCTGCGAGCGGAGCATCGTCACCATCGTCGTCGCGTAGTAGGTGCAGTAGCCCGCCTCCATCTCGAAGAGGAACTGGTCCGCGATGTCGCCGCTCGGCTTGCGGACGTCGAGCGAGTACTCCTTCTCGTCTTCGAGGTACGTCTCGACGACGCGGGCGGTGTCGTAGGGGTTGTCCGCGTTCGCGGTCAGGCGCTCGGTGAACGTCCCCACGCGGTCGGGCGTGCTGTCGGGCAACTGGGTGTAGCGCTCGGTCACGCCGTCCGGGTAGCTCGTCCCCGCGTCGCGGAGCTGTCCGGGGCGAGGGGTGGGCGTCTGGCTGACGACCGTGTAGTCGTCACCCGGCGCGAGCGGTTCGGCGGGTTCCAGCCCGCCGAAGTCCGTCGCGCGCGTCGAGTGCCCCGACATGGCGACGGGCTTCCACGCCGCTGGCATCACGTTCAGGTCGTCCTCGGCGGTCACCCGCTGGCGGACCCGCTGGCTCTCGCCGGGGGGCGGGTCGAGGAGGCCGTCACGGTACGGCTGTGACTCCGCGGTGCGAATCCAGCCGTCGCCCGTGTAGCGGTCGTAGGCGTCGATGCGCCAGTAGTCCCCGCGGTCGCTCTCGACGCGGAAGCGAACCTCCGGGCTGAGGTCGATGGCGCCCTGGACGGCGAACTGGCCGTCGTCGTTCACGAGGCTCCCCTCGACCGTCTCGGCCTGCGGGCCGTCCGTCGAGAGCAGCGGCTGGCCCGACCCGGTCGGGACCACGCTCGCCGAGACGGTGAGGACGACCATCGCGGCGACGACCAGCACCACCCCGTCCGCGTCGGCCAGACGGCCGTCACGCCGGTCGAGGTCACCCACCCCGAGGACGACGGCGGCGGCGACGACGCCCACGAGCGCGGTGAGGAGGGACGCGTCCCCCGTGAGGACGAAGAACACGAGCGGGGCGCCGCTGACGCCCGCCGCGAGCGCGTATCGACGCCGGGCCGTCAGGTACCACGAGAGGAACACCGGCACCGGCGCGACGGCGAGCGCCCACAGTTCGGCGTTGATGATGCGAAGGATGGACAGCCCCGTCACCAGCGCGAGGACGTCGCCCCAGATGAAGCGCACCTGGTCGGCGAGCGCGTACGTGTTCGGGACCGTCGGGAAGTAGAGCAGGCCGCCGGCGACGGCGATGACGGCGGTGAGCGCGAACGCCCCGAGCGGCGGGAGGTAGCGCGCGAGCACCACGCCCGCGAGGAGCGACCCCGCCACCAGCAGGGCGAACGTCCCCGGGTCGCCGGTCACGTCGACGATGCCGTAGAGGACGCTCAGGTACGACGCCGTGAGGACGGCCATCGCGGCGACGCTGACCGCGCGCGTCCCCGCGACGGGGACACGGGACCCGAGCGAGGACCGGGCGTCGGTGCTCACGCGCGGACCACCTCACGGCCCGTCCGCAGGTCGTCGTAGGCGACGGTCCGCCCCTGGATGTCGACCGTCACGCGCCCCTCGGCGTCGGCGTGGACGCGCACGTCGGCGCGGTCGAGGTCGGCCGTCGAGAGGTGCCCCGGCGGCGTGCGCGCGAGCAGTTCGAGGGCGGCCAGTCGCTGCCGGTCGCCGAGGCCGCGGTCGAGGGAGCCGCCGGGCGTGACGAGCGACACCTCGACGCCCTCGTTGAGGAGGTACGCGACGATGCTGGCCGTCGCGGCGGCCATCGCGTCGGCGTTGCGTCCCCGGTCGCCGGCGACGGCCTCGCAGGCGAGCGCGACCGTCCCGCTGTCCTCGTCGGCGAACTCCATCACGACGAAGTCACCCTGGCGCTTGGCGCTCGTCTTCCAGTGGATGTCGCGGAGGGCGTCGCCGGGGGCGTACTCCCGCAGGGTGTCGAACGCCTGGCGTTCGGTCGTCCCGGCGCGGTCGACCAGCCCCGTGAAGTACCCGCCCGGCGCGACCCGCTCGACCTCCGGGTAGACGAGCAACTGCTCGTCGGTCGTCGCCTCGTACGTCCGCTCGAAGAGGCCGAGCGCGTCGCGGACCGTCACGGTGAGCGGACCGACCTCGTGGGCCCCCCGCTCGACGAGGTCCACGTCGTACGCGACGGTGCGCGACCCGGCGAGTTCGTGGACCGACCGCCGGGGGCGGACGCCGTAGCCGAGGCGGTCGGTGACCGTCGTCGGACCGCTCGCGTCGACGTGGACGCGCATCGTGCGCGTCTCGCCGGGGAACCCCGGCGCCGGGACGATGCGGTCGACCGAGGGCCGCCCCGCGTAGCGCATCTGGACGACGCCGGCCGCGAGCGCGATGAGCGCCGGGGCGGCGAGGGCGTTGAGCGCCCCCTGGCCGAACGTCGCCGCGAGGACGAACGCGAGGAGCGTCAGCCCGACGACCACGACCCCTCTTCGCGTCGGTCTCATACCGACGTCGTGCCGAGCGCCGTCTCGACGATGTCGCGGCCCGTCCGCTCGCCGCCGGGGGCGGGGCGGATGCGGTGAGCGAGCGTCACGACCGCCTCGCGCTGGACGTCGTCGGGGACGACGTACCCCCGGCCGTCGAGGACTGCCCGCGCCTGGGCCGCCCGCAGGAGGGCGATGGAGCCGCGGGGGCTCACGCCGAGCTGGGCGTGGTCGCGGGTGTAGCGAGCGAGGCGCGTCACGTAGTCACGGACGTCCCCCTCGACGGTGACGCGGGCGACCGTCTCGCGGGCGGCGCGGAGGTCGTCCGCGCTCGCGACGGGGTCGAGCGTCTCGATGGGGTGGTCGCCGACGACCCGCGCGAGGACCTCCGACTCCTCGGCCGCCTCCGGGTAGCCGAGGTGGAGTTGCTTCATGAAGCGGTCGAGTTCGGCCGCCGGGAGTTCGTAGGTCCGGTCGCGTTCGACGGAGTTTTGCGTCGCGATGACGACGAAGGGGTCGGGGACGTAGTGGGTCTCGCCGTCGACGGTCACCTGCGCCTCCTCCATCGATTCGAGGAGGGCGGACTGGGTCTTCGGCGGCGCGCGGTTGATTTCGTCGCCGAGGACGACGTTCGCGAACACCGGCCCCGGACGGAACTCGAACTCGCGGGTCTGCTGGTTGAACACGTTCACGCCCGTCACGTCCGTCGGGAGGAGGTCGGGCGTGAACTGGATGCGCTTGAACGACCCGTCGACCGACCGTGCGACGGCGCGCGCGAGCATCGTCTTGCCGACGCCGGGCACGTCCTCCAGGAGGACGTGCCCCCGCGCCAGCACCGCCGTCACGATGTCCTCGACGGCGTCGTGATGGCCGACGATGACGCGCTCGACGTTCTCGGTGAGGAGGCGGGCGAGGGCGCCCGCCTCCTCGACGGCCACGTCCTCGGCCGTCGCGTCGGCCGCGAGATTATCGCTCATTGTCCCGCTATGTCACCCTGCGTGACAAGTGCTTTCCGTCCGGCCGGCTGGGCGAGGGGTTGTCTCACAGGCTCCACAGGGGCCGGAGCAAAGTAATTCTGCTGATAGCGTGTTGATACGTCAACGGTCCTCAGGGGAGACCTACCACTCCTTGCAGTCGGCGCAGACCAGTCCATCGCCGTCGCGCCAGCGACGCTCGACGTGCGTCCCGCAGGCCGCACACGGCGCGCCCCCGGACGTCCAGTCCATCGTCGAGACGGCGGGTCGAAGCGGGAGCCCGTCGGGGAGGTCGGGCACCTCGGCCGCGACCGGCGAGTCGGCGGCGACTGCTGTCTCACCGTCGGGCGACTCCGACGACGGGTCGCTCGCCTCTCCCGCGCGCGCGTCACTCGTGCAGTCCGCGTCGTCACGGTTCGAGTCGTCACGGTTCGCGCCGTCGCTCTCGGCGTCGGCGTCGGCCGCGGCGAACTCGTCGAGCGAGCGGTCCCGCACCATGTACCCACTCGCGGGGGCGGGACGTATAGCCGTGGCGGACGGACACACACAAGTACCAGCGCCCGTAGGTCGAGGTATGCAGAACGTGCTCGTCGAACTCCTCGGAAGCATCCCGGAACTCGTCACCCGGTTCGTCGACATCGCCACGATGAGCGTCGGACAGGCGGTGCTGCTGGCGATAGGGGCGCTGCTCGTCACCGTCAGCGTCGTCGTCTTCGGCTACCTCGTCTTCGGGGCGTTCGTCCGGCCCATCGCCAACTTCTCCTCGCCCGGCCGCGGCCCCCGCGAGCGCCGCGAGCAGGAGTATCGCGAACCGCGTTACTGAACCTCCTTCTCACTCCGCCCGGTCGAGCGCCGTCGCCGCGAGGTCCACCGCCGTCTCCAGGTCAGGTCCCAGCGGCGCCCCCACCACGACGCTGTCTGCGTACTCGAGCAGCGACCCGAGGCGGTCACCCACCGTCTCGGGCGTCCCGGCCGCCGAGAAGGCGTCGAGCATCGCGGGCGTCACGCGCTCGAACGCCTCGCTGAACGACCCCGCGCTGATGGCGTCGCCGATGGCTTCGGCGCGCTCGGCGTCGACGCCGTGGCGCTCCAGCACCGGGGGAGCCGCCCCCGCGGTGATGAACGCCACGGGCGGCCGGGCCGCCTCGCGGGCGGTCGCTTCCTCGTCGGCGACGCTCACGCTCGCGTACGCCGCGAGGTCGAAGTCGCCGCGCGACTCGGGGCGCTCGTCGAGTCCTTCGTGTACGCGCTCGCGCGCCCACGCGAGGTCCTCGGGGTGCGAGCCGTTGAACAGCAGGCCGTCGGCGTGTTTCGCGGCCATCCGGCACATGTGCGGCCCCTCGCCGCCGACGTAGACCGGAATCGAGTCGCCGCTGGGCGGCGCGTAGTTCAGCCCCGCGTCCTCGGCGACGAACGTCCCGTCGTGGGTGACACGTTCGCCGCGCCAGAGCGCCTGCGCGCTCTTGAACGCCTCCAGCACCGGTCGGAGGCCTCGCTCGTCGAGCAGGCCGAGGTTCCGGAGCGTCGAGGGGTCGCCCGGTCCGATGCCGAACACCGCCCGACCGTCGCTCACCTCGTCGAGCGTGGCGACCGAGGAGGCCAGCCTGACGGGGTGGGTCTCGTAGGGGTTCGCCACCCCCGGCCCGAGGCGGACCTCGTCGGTCGCCCTCGCGATACCCGAGAGCGCGACGAACGGGTCGCGGTTGTTGTAGTGGCAACTCGTGAACACCGTGTCGAAGCCCGCACGCTCGGCTCGCCGGGCGAGGTCGACCACCCGGGAGACGTCGTGTTCGGGCGTGAGTTCGATTCCTCTCATGACGGAAACTCCCACTCCTCGAGGGCCTGGCGGACCAGGTCGTCCTCGCGCGCACGAAACAGGGCGTCGCTACCGGCGTGGTCGCCGAAGTCGAAGTCGCGGACGACGACGACGGGCGTGCCGCCACTCCCCTCGCCGGAGACGAGGTTCGCGGCGGCGGCGAGTTCGTCCACGACGGCCTCGACGGTGACGCCCAGTTCCCGGCCGTCGCGGTCGCGCTCGCCGCGCCAGTCGCGACTCGCGGGCAGGCCGGCCCACCCGATGGCGACGCCGCGCTGGCCGTGGCGGAACGGCCGCCCGCACGTGTCGGTGACGACGACGGGCGTCCCCAGCGATTCGGAGAGCGCCCGCGCGCTCGCCGTCGGGTCCTCCGGGAGGAGGAGCAGGTCCGCCTCGGGGACGTTCGAGCGGTCGATGCCGGCGTTGACCGTGACGTGCCCGAAGCGCGTCTGCGTCAGGAGGAAGGGCGCCTCCAGCAACAGCGCGCTCGACTCCTCCAGGACGACCTGCGCGAACCGGGGGTCCTTCGCCTCGCCCGTGACGGCTTCGAGTCGCTCGGCGACGGCGCGGGCACGCTCGCCGGCCGTCACGTCCGCGAGGTCCATCGTCCGGCCCTCGGCCTTCGAGACGACGGTGCTCGCCACGCAGACGACGTCGTCGGCCCGCAACTCGACGCGCTCCTCGACGAGCGACGCGAGGTCGTCGCCCGCGCGTATCTCGGGCAGGTCGGGGACCGCGAACACCTCCATGCGTGTGACTCGGTGTGACGCGACGTAAAGGGACGCGATACCGGAGAGGTCGGCTGGTGTCGTTCTCGCCCGACATCGAAAGGCGGTCTCGTCGGACTACTCCGCCGAGAGCGTCCACCCGCCGTCAGCCTGAACGTTCAGGTAATAGATACCGTCGAGCCGTTCGGAGGTCGACGCCTCGGTACTCCCGATTTCGTTTATCAAGATGCGGTCGTCCAGCGTGTCGCCCTCGACGGCGTACGCCTCGACGATGAAGTTCCGCTCACCCTCGTGCGTCCCCGAGACTTCAGTCACGCCGCTGAACGCGTACGGTCCCTCGTACTGGTTGCCCGACCCGGACAGGTCGACGGGAGCGTCCTCCGCCCCATCAGTCCCTGGCTGCGCGAGTTCGATGGTCCACTCACCGTCCGCGTCGACGTTGAGTTGGTACGGCCCGCTCCCGAGGCGGTTCGCCTGCCCTCCCTCGACCGCACCGATTTCGTTGACGAGGATGCGGTCGTCCAGTTCGTCGCCCTCGACGGCGAGCGCTTCGGCGATAAAGTTTCGCTCCCCGTCGTGCGTGAAGTCGACGGTCACAACCCCACCCGACACCTCGAACTCGTCACTCGTGTCGGTGCCAGAGCCCTCGAACGAGTACGACTCGCCGGCGGACGAACCGGAACCGTCAAGGTCGGAGTCGTTCTCTGTGTCGTCTCCGGTATCGTCCCCGGTGTCGTTATTCCCGTTTCCGGTGCCGAGTGTCCCGTCCTCGGAGACGCCCGAGGACTGGTTCGTCTCCCCGTCGTCGCCACCCGATTCGTTCCCCTCCGTCGACTCCGCACACCCGGCGAGCGGGAGAAGTGCGGTCGAGCCGGCTAGCGCCAGATAATACCGTCTTGTCAGTGACGTTTCCACACCAGAGTTAATTACTGTCTGGTAATAAATATACAGTGACAATAAATATCGCGGGACAGCCGTTCCGTCCGGTGTCTCCGGCTTACCGCTCCTCGGCGCTCACCTCGTACGCGCCGTCGGAACAGCGGACGACGAGCATGGTCGTCCGCATCGCGGGGTCGGCACCCGTCGCGCTCCCCGGGTTCAGCAGTCGGAGGTCGTCCAGTCGCTCGTCGGTGAGCTGGTGGGTGTGTCCGCTGACGCCGACGACGGGGCCGTCGTGGTCGTCGGCCTCGGCGCGGACGACGCCCTCGACGCGCTCGCGGTAGGTGTCGAGGGCACCCGTCCCGTGGGTGACGACGAACCGGACGCCGTCGAGGTCGACCGACGCCACCTCCGGGAGGTCGCCGTCGGCCATCGGGGGGTCCATGTTCCCCCGGACGGCCGTCAGTTCGGCGGCGAGGTCGACGACCGTCTCGTACGCCTCCCGGGAGTCGAAGTCGCCGGCGTGAATCGTGTGGTCGGCCGCCCGCACCTCGTCTCGCACCCACGCCGGAATCCCCACCGCCCGCGAGGGGACGTGGGTGTCGCTGATGATGGCAACGCGCATGGCCGACCCGTCGGCGGGGAACGGTATAAGCGTCCCGCGGTCCCACACGCCTGCGAGTGCCATGGACGAGACCCACGTCGTCACCTGCTTCCTGCGCGAGGGGAGTGACGTCCTCCTGCTCCGGCGGAGCGACGCCGTCGGGTCGTACTCGGGGCTGTGGGGGGCGGTCGCCGGCCACGCCGAGAGTGACCCCGACGCGCTCGCGCGCGAGGAGATAGCCGAGGAGACGGGGCTGCTCGACGGCTGTGCATTCGTCCGCCGGGGCGACCCCGTGGAGGTGCCGGACGACGCCCTCGGCGTACGCTGGGTGGTCCACCCCTACCTGTTCGACTGCGACTCGCGCGCCGTCGAGACGAACGACGAGAGCGTCGCCCACGAGTGGGTCCCGCCGACGGAGATACGCGAGCGCGAGACGGTACCCGACCTCTGGCGGTCGTACGCCGCGGTCGCGCCCACCGTCGAGCGCGTCGCCGAGGACCGCACCCACGGCGCGGCGTACCTCTCGCTGCGCGCGCTCGAAGTCCTCCGGGACCGGGCGGCGGAGGGTGAAGCGTGGGCCGACCTCGCCGACCTCGCCCGCGACCTGCGAACCGCTCGACCGAGTATGCCGGTCGTGGCCGCCCGAATCGACCGGGCGATGGCCGGCGCGCTCGACGAGGCGGACGGAGAAGCGGAGCCGGCCACCGTCGCGGAACACGCGCAGACCGGCATCGACCGGGCACTCTCGGCCGACGCACTGGCCGCCGAGGCAGTCGTTGCTACCCTCTCCGACCTCGTGGAGGCGGACCGCGCTCCTCGAGTCCTCACCTGCTCGCGGTCGGGGACGGTCCGCGAGGCGCTCGCGGGCGCCGACCTCGACCGGGTCTTCGTCGCCGAGTCGCGCCCCGGGGGCGAGGGCGTCGGGGTGGCCGAGACGCTCGCCGAGGACGTGGACGTGACGCTCCTCCCGGACGCCGCCGTCGCGCAGGCGCTCGCCGACGAGGGCGTCGACGCCGTCCTCGTCGGGGCCGACGCGGTGCTCTCGGACGGCCGGGTCGTGAACAAGGTCGGGACGCGCGCGGCGGCGCTCGCGGCGCACGAGGTCGGTGTCCCCACCTACGCCGTCGCCGCCGCGGACAAGGTGAGTCCGACGACCGACGCACACCTCGAGAAGCGGGAGCGGGAGGCCGTCTACGGGGGCGATGCCCCGCTGTCGGTCTACGCACCCACCTTCGACGTGACGCCCGCGGAGCGAGTGACGCTCGTGACGGAGGACGGCCCGCAGTCGGTCGAGGACGTCCGTGCGCAGGCGGCGGCCGCCCGCGACCGGGCGCGGTGGGTCGAGCGGGCGTAGGACCGAAACGTCGAAGCGTGGCGTTCTTCATTCGTGGAGCAGAACGGACACGCGGTGGCGATGATGAGGGTTACCCCCACTCAGCCCCTTGTGATGACGAACTCACGCTGAGCCACCATCCGATTCAGACAGTCATATGCGACCGCGCCCTGAGCCACGCGTATGCACGCCGCAGTCCACGACTCCGTCTCGGTCGTCTTCGAACCCGACCTGCTCTGCTCGTACCTCCGCGAACGCGACATCGAGGCCTCGCGGTTCGACTCCAGTCGGACGGACGAGTACGACCTCGTCGTCTCCTTCCACCCCGACGAGACGTTCTTCGACGTGCCGTGGGTCCACGGCGTCCGCGCCGGCTACGACGAGTTCCCCGTCGAGCGCTACGCCGAGGAGGGCGTGACGTTCACCAACAGCACCGGCATCCACGGGACGACCATCGGCGAGACGGTGGCGGGGATGATGCTCTCGTTCGCCCGGCGCCTGCACGTCTACCGCGACCACCAGGGGCGGGGCGAGTGGGCGCGTGAACCGTACGAGGCACCCTTCACGCTCGACGGCGAGCGCCTGTGTGTCGTCGGGCTCGGGACGCTCGGCCAGGGTATCGCCCGACGGGCGGCCGGCCTCGGTATGGAAGTGGTCGGCGTCCGCCGGTCGACCGACCCCGTCCCGGGCGTCGACCGGGTGTACCACACTGAGGACCTCCACGACGCCATCGCGGACGCGCGGTTCGTCGCCCTCGCCGTCCCGCTGACGGAGGCGACCGAGGGCCTGTTCGGGCCCGAGGAGTTCGACGGCATGCGCGAGGACGCCTACCTGCTGAACGTCGCGCGAGGCGGCGTCGTCGAGCAGGACGCGCTGGTGTCGGCGCTCGAATCGGGTGCCCTCGCGGGCGCCGGCCTCGACGTGTTCGACCCCGAACCGCTCCCCGAGTCGTCGCCGCTGTGGGGGATGGAGGAAGTCATCGTGACGCCCCACGTCGGGGCGATGACGAACCGCTACCACGCCGACGTCGGCGACCTGGTCGTCGAGAACGTCGAGCGGACGGAACGCGAGGAAGAACTGGTCAACCGCATCGTCTAGCCCGGCGCGTCAGTCGTCGGAGACCGCCCGGACCGCCGACCGCCGCGCGGGGGGACTGCTCGCGTGGGCGTCGGCGACCGATTGCAGCGACCCGACCACGTCGACCATGTCGGGGTGGTCGAGGTGGCGGCAGGCCCGCTCGCTCAGGTCGTCGACGGTCGTCGCGCTCGCCACCTCGTCGCGCAGGGCCTGCCACTCCTCGTGGCGGACGACGACGCAGACGGGTATCTCCGCGACGTCGAGGTGCTGCGCGAACCAGAGGCGGTGGCGGCCGTTGTGCTGTATCACCTCGCCGTCGCGGCCGATGTCGACCTGTATCTCGGCCAGCCAGTCGAAGACCGTGACGTCGTCCGTGTCGGCGAAGAACATCGACTCGTTGGCGACGGGGCGGAACCGGTCGACGAGCGAGTCGTGGTCGCTCGCGGCCGCCTCCTCGAACGAGGTGTCGAGGATGTCACGCGCGGAGCGGTAGCCGTCGTCCCGGATGCTCTCGTACACCTCGTCGAGGGACTCGACCCACGCCCAGACGTCCTCGCCGGTCGCGAACCGCCAGCGCTCCTCGCCCGCGAGTACCCGCTGGACGAGTCCCACGTCCTCCCAGTCGCGGCCCTCCTCGTACCGGGCGGCGAGCGCCTCCCAGATGTAGTCGAACTTCTCGGCGAGCGGTTCGGACTCGACGTCCCAGTCGCCGCCGCGGACGGCGCCGAACTTCCGGAAACAAAAGCGCGTCTCGAAGGGGGAGGAGCGGGTGATACGCGAGGGGTCGACGTACCGCAGCGCCCGGGGGTCCGCGGCCGCGTCGACGCCGCACCGGTTCCGCCAGACGGTGTACTCGTACCACTGCCGGTCGGTCAGGACGGCGCGCTCCAGCGCGAACACCGCGTGTTCGAGGCTGAAGGCCGCCTGGTCCCGTGTCTTCGAGACCACCCGTTCGAGGCCACCCTCCCGGTAGTGTTCGAAGACATTCTTTAGTACCATATAGACACAATAGATAGATAGACACGTAGTTATGTCTATGCTAGACAACGTCCGACGACCCACGTCCCGGTGTGTTGTATCTGATATGACACCATTGCGTGAGACACGACACGGAGTCGAATCCCCTCCACGGGGCTCGGTGGACGCGGCCGTCGAGTGGTAGACGGACGGTACCGGTCGGTTAGTCGATAACTAGAGCGACGGTCACTCAGAGGCTTCCCCGGACCTGTCCGACGAGGTCGTTCAGTCCGATGTCGAAGCGCTGTTCGAGCGCGAACATGACGAGTGCGTAGACGACCACGCCGGTGAGGACCGTCGCGACGAACCCGACGAACATCCCCGCCGTCTCGGTGACCGCCCGACGGGCGAACAGTGCGCAGCCGCCCATGACGACGCTCCCGAACGCCGGGAACACGATGGGGGCAGCGAGCGAGCGCAGGTCGTCGTCGACGATGCGGAGGGCCAGCCACGCCGCGACGGGGAGACCGACCGCGCTCGTCACGAGGACCGCGAGCGACGTCCCCGGGAGGCCGAACGCGGTGGTCAGCGGGTAGATGGCGACCGCCAGGACGGCCAGTCGGAGGGCGTGGAGTTTCGCGCCGTAGTCCGGGCGGCCGACCGCGTTGAACAGCGGCGAGGTACACGTCCGGACCGACCGCAGGAGACCGAAGCCGGCGAGTATCTGCATGGGGACGATCATCGCCTCCCAGCCGTCGCCGAGGAACACGGGGACGAAGACGGGCGCGACGACGGCGATGCCGACGCCGACCGGCAGCGAGACGAGCGAGGAGAGCCGCAGCACGCGGTAGAACCCCTCGCGCAGGGCGGCCGTGTCGTCCTGCACCTTCGAGTAGGCGGGCATGGCGACCCGCGAGATGGTGTGTGAGATCTCCGTGGCGGGGGCGTTCGAGAGCTGGTAGGCGAGCTGGTAGGCACCGAGGGCGCCCGAGCCGAGGACGCGACCGACGAAGATGTCGTCGCCCTCGCTGTAGAGGAACGACACCATCGAGGAGCCGAGAATCCACTTCCCGTAGCCGATGATCTCGCCCGCGTACGTGCGGTTGAACCGCGGCCAGGGGCGATAGTCGTGGATGGCGTAGGAGGTGAGCATCCGGACCACGTTACCGGCGATGAACCCGACGGCGAGCGCCCACACCGTCGCCTCGACGAACAGCGCGTAGCCGATGGACACCACGACGCGGGGGAGCGTCCCGCTGAGCGAGAAGACGAACTGTTTGTGGAACGCGAGGTCCTTCTCGAAGTAGACCCGCCCCGGGTTGTAGAGCGTCTCGAAGAGCGTCGCGATGGCGAGGACGCGCAACAGCAGTTCCGCCTGCGGTTCGTCGAAGAACGGGGCGACGAACGGCGCCGAGAGGTAGGCCACCGCCGCGATGGCGATTCCTCGAAGTATCTGGAGGGTGAACGCCGTGTCGAGGTAGGCGTCGACGTTCTCGTCCTTTCGCTGGATGAGGGCCGTGTCCAGGCCGAGGCGCGAGAACCGCTTGAACGCGGAGAGCGCGATCATGGCGATACCGAACAGCCCGAAGTCCGCCGGCGAGAGCAGGCGCGCCATCACGACGAGCATCACCGTCTCCAGCACGCGGTTGCCGCCGTTGGTGAACGCGACCCACAACCCGCTGACGACCGTCCGCGAGGTGAGGTCGCCGTCGGGCGAGAGCGACCGCTTGAGCAGCCTGAGGAGTCGCCTCATCGACGAGAGGAGACGAACGGACGTCGGCCGCCGGACCCGCGGAACGAGTCCCTCGGGAAGGACGACGCAGGAGGGAGGGACGAGTCCGTAGGGGAACGATGCGGTACTGTCACAGTCATACGTCTCCATACGGGAGGAATACTATTTCGATACTGTCCGTCTACCCCGTCGGTCCGCCGGGAATGGCGGTGGCTACTTCCGGCGAGGTGGGACGTGAATCGAAGAGAGGGCGCGACGCAGACCACTCGAAAAAGCCGGTGACAGAGACGGTGTCGTCCGGACGTCCGGTCCGCGTCGGGTCGCTACAGGTCGTACAGGTCGCCGTACTTCCCCTCCACGTAGTCGAGGAAGTAGTCGGCCGTGTACGCCTCGCCGGTCGCCTCGCGGACGAGGTCGGGCGTGGTGTAGCGCTGGCCGTGGCGGTGGACGTGCTCGCGGAGCCAGTCGCGCAGGGTGTCGAAGTCCCCCTCGCGGACCTGCGCCTCGACGTCGCCGACGTCGCGCTCCGCCGCCGCGAACAGCTGGGCGGCGAGGACGCTCCCGAGCGAGTACGTCGGGAAGTAGCCGAAGTTCGCGTGCGCCCAGTGGATGTCCTGAAGGCACCCCTCGGCGTCGGTCTCGGGTCGCACCCCGAGGTACGACTCCATCTTGTCGTTCCACGCCTCGGGGACGTCCGCGACGGCCAGGTCGCCGCTGACGAGGGCGCGCTCTATCTCGAACCGGAGGATGATGTGGAGGTGGTAGGTGAGTTCGTCCGCCTCCACCCGAATCAGGTTGTCCGGGTAGACGCGGTTGGCCGCCTCGAACAGCTCCCCGGACGAGACGTCGCCGAGGTGGTCGCTCACGACCGGCGCGAGCAGGTCCCAGAACGCCCGCGTCCGGCCGACGTGGTTCTCCCAGAGGCGCGACTGCGACTCGTGGACCGTGAGGTCGCGCGACCGACCGAGGGGCGTGCCGTACGCCTCGTCGGGGAGGCCGAGCTGGTAGGTGGCGTGGCCGAACTCGTGGACGACGGCGGTGAGCGCGTCCATCGGCTCGTCGGGCTTGAAGCGCGTCGTCACGCGGGCGTCGAACTGCGTCCCGGACATGAAGGGGTGGGGGGCGGTGTCGAGGCGGCCGCGCTCCCACGGGTAGCCGAGCGTGTCGAGCACGTCGCGTGCCAGCGCCATCTGCGTCTCGTCGTCGTAGGTGCCCGAGAAGGGCGACTCGAAGGAGACGTCGCTCGCCTCGACCGCCTCGATGAGCGGGACGAGTCGCTCGCGGAGGCGTTCGAGCACGCGCTCGGCCGTCTCCAGGTCGAGGTACGGTTCGTAGTCGGCGAACAGCACCGCGTAGGGGTCGGCGTCGGGGTCGATGTGCGCGGCGTACTCGCGTTTGAGTTCCACGAGGCGTTCGAGCGTCGGCGCGAAGTGCTCGAAGTCGTCCTCGTCCTTCGCCCGCTGCCAGACCGACAGCGCCTCGCTCGTCGCCTCGGATATCTCCTCGACCAGGTCGGCGGGGACGCTCGCCGCGCGGTCGTGTTCGCGCCGGAGTTCGCGGACGACCGCCCGCCGGTCGTCGTCGAGGTCCGTCGACTCGAGCGCGTCGAGGTGGGTGGCCATCCCCTCGTCGGTGAGCAGTTCGTGCGAGAGCGCGGAGAGCGTCGAGAGCTGTTTCGACCGGGCCGGCGTCCCCCCCTCGGGCATCATCACCTGCTGGTCCCACGAGAGGACCCCGCCCGCGGTCTGGAGGTTCGAGATGCGGCGGACCCGCGTCAGGAAGTCGTCGTACTGCGACGGCTGGTCAGTCGCCATACGTGACGCCTAGCCAGCTCGTACCATCAACCTGCTGAATAGTCCGGCGCGACGAGCGCGACGTAGAGGCCGACGCAGCCCCCGAGGGCGAACAGGAGGCCCGCCGCGAGCGCGTACGGTGAGACGGCGTAGAGCGCGACGAACGCGCCGGTCCCGAGCGCGAACAGCGAGGCCAGCGCCGCGACGGCGCGCAGCGCCGGGGAGAGCGGGTCGGACATCGACCCCCACCACGGGGGGCGGGGGCGAGAACGCTTCGGTCGGTCAGCGCGACGCCGCCCGCTCCGTGATTCCCCGGTACGCCGCGTAACAGCGGTCGAGGACCGCGAGCGAGACGCTCTCACCGGCCGTGTGTGCCTCGCCCGGTTCGGCGGCCCCACAGACGACGCAGGCGGTGCCCGCCTGCGCGAGCCACCCGGCGTCGGTCGCGTGGGGCTTGGCGACGCGCTCGCCCGCGCCGTCTTGCACCGCGCGCACGGCGTCGAGGGCGGCCGCCGCGAACGCCTCGTCGGAGCAGGCCATCGGCGGGAGGTCCTGCTCGACGCGCCACTCGACGTCCTCGCTCGCGGCGGCGGCGAGGTCGGCGCGCTCCCCGGGGACGGTCCGCTCGTCTATCGTCACGGTACAGCGCTCGGGGACGACGTTCCACCCGCTCCCGCCCTCGATTTCGGTGACGACGACGCTCCCCGCGAGGTCGGTCCCGAGGACCGTCGCGCTCGGCGCCGCCAGGTCGCGCACCACGTCGACGGCGTCGAGCGCGCGGTAGACCGCGTTCTCGCCGGCGTCCGGTTCGCTCGCGTGGGCGGCCGTCCCGTGCGCGACGAGCGTGCTCGCGCGCCGCCCCTTGTGCGCGACGGCGACGTCCGTCACGCCCGGCGAGGAGTAGCCCGTCGACCCCTCACCCACGACGGCGTAGTCGGGCGCGAAACCCCGGTCGATGGCCCGGCGGGCGCCGACGCCGCCGACCTCCTCGCCGGCGAACGACGCGAGGGTACAGGGGGCGTCGGTGTCGCGGAACGCGCAGCACAGCGCGGCGAGCGACCCCTTCATGTCCGCGCTCCCGCGCCCGTGGAGGCGACCGTCGCACTCCTCGACGACGTAGTCGTCGCCGTCGACCTGCGCCTCGTCCGGCGCCACCACGTCGTGGTGGCCGACGAGCGCTATTCCTCCCTCGACCGCCCACGGACTGTCGTGTTCGCACTCGTCACGGCGGGCGACGACGCCGGCGTCGGTGTGGGCGACCGTCGCGTCGGTGTGCTCGCGGAGCCACCGTGCGATGGCGTTGCCGGCGGCCGTCTCGTCGTCGTGGCTCGGGACGGCCACGAGGTCGCGGGCGAGCGCGCGAACGTCGGGCGTCTCGGGGACGTCCGGAGTCGGCTCCATGGGTCGGAGGAGCGTCCGCCGGCGCGTAAGGCTTCGCGTGTTGAACACGCTTATACGGCGTGCCGGCGGACTCCTCCCCATGAATGTCGTTCCGGACACGAGCGTGGTCGTCGACGGCCGCGTGTCCGAGCGGGTCGAGAGCGGCGCGTTCGCCGACGCCGCGATTTACGTCCCGG
The DNA here is from genome assembly GCF_030553305.1 of Halomarina ordinaria. NCBI lineage: Archaea > Methanobacteriati > Methanobacteriota > Halobacteria > Halobacteriales > Natronomonadaceae > Halomarina > Halomarina ordinaria. The sequence goes on from NZ_JARRAH010000001.1 coordinate 1,730,696, forward strand.
AGGCGGTGGTGAGCGAACTGGAGTCGCAGGCCAACAGCGACCGCGAGATCGGCTGGCAGGGCCTCCAGGAACTCCAGCGACTCACCGAGTTCGCCGACGAGGGACGCATCCAGCTCGAATACGTCGGTCGGCGACCGAACGAGGAGGAGATACGCCGCGCGAGCGCGGGCGAGATAGACGCCATCATCCGCGACGTGGCGAGCGAGTACGACGCCACCTTCGTCACCAGCGACATCGTCCAGGGCGAGGTGGCGAAGGCGAAGGGACTCGACGTCGAGTACCTCGAACCGTACGACTCGGAGGTCGAGGAGCTCTCCATCCAGCCGTACTTCGACGAGGGGACGATGAGCGTCCACCTGAAGACGGGGATGGTGCCGATGGCCAAGCGCGGCACGGTCGGCGAGATGCGCTACGAACCCATCGGCGAGACGGAACTGGACGACGAGACGATGCGCGAGTACGTCCACGACGTCACGAACGCCGCCTCCAGTTCCGACGAGGGCTTCACCGAACTCTCGGAACCGGGGATGCAGATCATCCAGTTCCGCAACTACCGCATCGCCATCGCCCAGCCGCCGTTCAGCGACGGGGTCGAGATAACCGCCGTCCGACCCATCGCCAAGACGACGATGGCCGACTACAGCTACGCCGAGGAGGTCGAAGAGCGCCTGCTCGACCGGCAGCGCGGCGTCCTCATCGCCGGCGCGCCCGGTGCCGGGAAGTCCACGTTCGCGCAGGCCGTCGCGGAGTTCCTCGCGGACGCCGACTACTCCGTGAAGACGATGGAGAAACCCCGCGACCTGCAGGTCGGCCCGGACATCACCCAGTACACCGAACTCGACGGGCAGATGGAGAAGACGGCCGACGCCCTGCTGATGGTCCGGCCCGACTACACCATCTACGACGAGGTCCGGAAGACCAGCGACTTCCGCACCTTCTCGGACATGCGGCTGGCCGGGGTGGGGATGGTCGGCGTCGTCCACGCCACGCGCGCCATCGACGCCCTCCAGCGCCTCGTCGGCCGCGTCGAACTGGGCATGATTCCGCAGGTGGTCGACACCGTCGCCTACGTCGAGGCGGGCGACCTCACGACGGTCTACGACGTGAAGACGGAGGTGAAGGTGCCCGCCGGCCTGATGGAGGAGGACCTCGCCCGACCCGTCATCGTCGTCAGCGACCACGAGACCGGCACGCCGGAGTACGAGATATACACCTTCAACCGGCAGGTCGTCACCGTCCCCATCGGCGAGGAGGGCGGCGAGCGCGAGACGGGCGTCGGCCGCATCGCCAAACAGGAGATAGAGCGCGAGATTCGCGCCGTCGCCCGCGGGCACGTCCAGGTCGAACTCCAGGGACAGAACCGCGCGGTCGTCTACGTCGAGGACGACGACATCTCCTACGTCATCGGGAAGGGCGGCGGGCGCATCTCCCAGATAGAGGACGACCTCGGCATCAACATCGACGTGCGCACGCTCGACGAGCGCCCCCAGCGCAGCACCGGCGGGGGCGCTGGCGGCGGGAGCGCGAGTGCGAGCGGCGGGAGTCAGCGACAGCAGGGGGAGGTCGTCACCCCCGAGATAACCGCCCGGCACATCATCGTCCCCCTCGACGGGTACGCCGGCGAGACCGTCGAGGTCCGCGCCGGCGGGGAGTACCTCTTCACCGCGACGGTCTCGCGCGGCGGCGAGATTCAGGTCTCGCGGGGGAGCGCCATCGCCGAGGAGATGGAACGGGCCATCGACGACGGCAAGCAACTCACGGTCCTCGCGTCCTGACTCAGAACGACGAGGCGGGCCGCCCCGCGCGGTCGATGACGGCGTCGGAGATTTCGATGGGGCATTCGAGGCGTAACGCGAGCGCGATGGCGTCGCTCGGCCGGGCGTCGAACGAGAGGTCGCGGCGCTCGCCGTCGCGGTACTGTTCGGCGTCGATCTTCGCGTAGAACGTCGCGTCGGCGAGGTCGTCGATGCGGACGCGGTCGACGGCGCCGCCGAGTTCCATCACCATCTCCACCAGCAGGTCGTGTGTGAGCGGTCGCTCGAAGCTCTCGCCGTCGATGGCGAGTTGCATCGACTGCGCCTGGTCGTCGCTGACGAAGATGGGGACGACACGGTCGTCCGCGTCGAGGAGCACCACGGGCGTTCGATGACCGTCCTCGCTCACACTCACCCCCACTCCACGCACCGTGGCAGTCGTTGGCATGTCATCCACTTCACGATGCTGGTATGAAAAGCTACCCTCACGGGGAACGTACAGTTCTCCCGAACGACCGGACATGAGCGAATCCACCTACACCGTGGCCGTGAAGCCCTCTGCACGTCGCCGGAGCGCCGCGGCGGGCCGGTGGGTGAACGACCGCGGTCCCCGCAGACGGTTCGAGACGAAGGCGCTCGCGCGCCAGTGGGCACGCGAACTGAGCACGCACAGCGTGACGCTCTGGGTACAGGACGCCGCGCCGAACGACCCCGCGCCGGTCGACGGCTACCTCGTCGCGCGTCGCGGTCCCTCCCGGGAGTCGACGACGGGAGGCGAGCAAGCGACGTTCCCACACAGCCACAACGGCTTTTGACAGTGAGTTGTTACCGGTTCGCATGGGCACGTACATGGCGCTCGTCGACGTGCGCGACACGGTCCAGAACGTCCAGAAACTCGCCAGCGTCTGGGGCGACGTGCGAAACGAGATACACGACCTCGACGGCGAACTCCTGGACGCCTACGCCGTCCTCGGCGAGCACGACTACCTCGTGCTGTTCGAGGCGCCCAACCGCGAGCAGGCGCTCAAGATGTCGCTCGTCGTCGAGCGCCGGGGGCTCGACATGCAGACGATGGAGATAATCCCCGTCGAGCGCTTCGGGGAACTGGTCGAGGACTTCTGATCACCGCCCGGGTCGCCGGTCGTGCCAGGGACGCTCGCGCTCGTAGGCGGCGCTGGCGGCGAGGAGCGTCGCCTCGGCGTGGCGCGGGCCGGCGAGTTGGAAGCCGACCGGGAGGCCGTCGTCGGTCCAGCCCGCCGGGAGCGAGGCGGCCGGGTGGCCGGTCATGTTGAACGCCTGCGTCAGGTACCAGCCGGTGTAGGGGTCGACCGACTCGCCGGCTATCGTCTCGGGGCCGAACTCGGTCTTCGGGAACGGCGGGACCGCGAGCGTCGGGCAGGCGAGCAGGTCGTACTCCGCGAACACCGCCTCGAACGCGTCGAAGACGGCCGTCCGAGCCGCGTTCGCGGCACACAGCGAGACGGCGTCGTGCTCGCGCCCGCGGCGGACCATCGGTGCGAGGACGCCGCTCAGTTCCTCCAGGTGGTCACCCAGGTCGACGCCGAAGGCCGCCTCCGAGTTCGCCACCAGGGCCGCCACCTTCGCCTGGAACATCGTGAGCGACCCGGCGCGAGCGTCGTCCCAGAGGGGTGCGAGGTCCGGGTCGGCTCGCTCGACGGTCGCACCCGCGTCCGCGAGCGCCGCGACGGCCTCGTCGACGAGCGTCTCGACGCGCTCGTCGACCGGGAAGACGCCGTCGAGCGTCGGCGAGTAGGCGACGCGCAGGTCGTCGACCCCCTCGTCGAGCGCCGCGACGAACGACCCCTGGGGGGCAGGGACGGAGAAGGGGTCCGCGGTGTGGGGGCCGGCCGTCACGTCGAGGAAGCACGCCGCGTCCTCGACGGTGCGCGCGAGCGGCCCGGTGCAGGTGAACGGGAGGACGTCGGCGAGCGCGTCGGGGCGGGTGTGACGCGGGACGAGGCCGAACGTCGGCTTGAGACCGTAGAGGCCGCAGGCGCTCGCGGGGATGCGCACCGACCCGCCGGCGTCGGTGCCCTGCGCCAGCGGCACCAGCCCGTCGGCGACGGCCGCCGCCGACCCGCCGGAGGAGCCGCCGGCGGTGCGCTCGGGCCCGTACGGCGTCCCCGTCGGGCCGAACAGCGCGTTGTCCGTGGTGGCCACGTGACCGAACTCCGAGGTGTTGGTCTTCCCGAGGACGATGGCGCCCGCCGCCCGCAGGCGCTCGACCACCGGGTCGTCACGGTCGGGGACGTGTTCGGCGAGCGGCGCGGAGCCGTACGTCGTCCGCACCCCCGCGACCGGCGTGAGGTCCTTGATGCCGACGGGGACGCCGTGGAGCGGGCCGAGCGACTCGCCGCGCGCGGCGGCCCGGTCGGCCTCGGCGGCGGCCGCGCGCGCCGCCTCGGCGCGGGCGGTGACGAAAGCGGTGGTGCGGTCGTTGCGCGCGTCGATGGCGTCGAGACACGCCTCGACGAGCGTCGACGCCGAGAGGTCGCCCGACCGGAGGCGGCGGGCGAGCGTCGTCGCCGACGAGAACGTCAGGTCCTCGGTCATGCCTGCCCGTGTGCGCCACGGTACCAAAAGCGTACGCGATGGCGCGACGAACGGGGGGCTTTTGCCTCCCCGGCACCGACACGGTGTATGCGCTACGGCGAGAACGGTATCTCACGAAAGCGGGCGGCGCTCGCCATCTCGCCCTTCCTCTTCCTGGGGCTGTTCAACGTCGTCCTCCTCCTCACGTGGGGGCTCGAACCCCTCTGGGCGTTCATGATCCTCCCGCCCATCCTCTTCGTCTCGGTCATCGGCTGGTTCGCCTTCCGCGGCGGCCTGGTCCAACCCGAGGGCCCCGACGGCGAAGACCCGGAACCGGACCGGGCCTGAATCGTCAGTCCACGGTCTCGGTCCGTCGGAGTTCCACGCCCGACCAGAGGCTCACCCCCGCGAAGAGCGCCACGAGGGCGTAGAACGGGTCGAATCGGAGCGGGCCGGCGGCGACGACGTACTCCCCCGGCGCGACGAACACGAGCGTCAACGCCACGCCGACAGCGCCCACGAGGACCATCTGCCACTCGTAGAACCGTCGCCAGCCGTCCATGCGCGAGGTTCAGTTGCCGTGTACCCAAAGATGTTCGGGCGTCTCGGAGACGCACCTCGTGAGACGTGAGTGCGGGAGAAACGCCTCGCTGGGGAGTGAGTTCGACAGAAGCGCCGAGGGTGAGATTTGAACCCCGGTCGCTCGCTCGCGCTCGCTCCCTGCTTCAAATCTCACGGGGCCGTTCCCCGGACTCGAGAATCGCTCGGCGATGAAACGCCTCGCTGGGGAGTGAGTTCGACAGAAGCGCCGAGGGTGAGATTTGAACTCACGTGTCCGTGAGGACAGCAGATTTCGAATCTGCCGCCTTGGCCGGGCTAGGCTACCTCGGCTCAGCAGCGACTACCCCCGCGGAGGTTTAGTCGGTTTCGGTTCGGGAGCACCGCGCCGACAGTCCTAAACGCACACGGGTCAGCGTTCCGACATGGACATCGACGAGGCACGCGACGCCTGCGACGCCGTCTCGGACGCCGTGCTGTCGGCGGTCATCGCCGACCGGTCGTTCCTCGACCACCTCCTGCTGGGCGTGCTGGCGCGCGGGCACGTCCTCATCGAGGACGTGCCGGGGACGGGCAAGACGCTGACCGCACGGTCGGTGGCGCGGGCGCTCGGCCTCTCGTTCTCTCGCGTGCAGTTCACCCCCGACCTCCTCCCCTCGGACGTGACCGGCACGCACGTCTTCGACGAACGCGAGCGGGCGTTCGAGTTCCAGGAGGGACCCGTCTTCGCCAACGTCGTGCTGGCCGACGAGATAAATCGCGCGCCGCCGAAGACCCAGTCCGCCCTCCTCGAGGCGATGGAGGAACGGCAGGTGACCGTCGACGGCGAGACCCATCCCCTCCCGGACCCCTTCGTCGTCATCGCCACGCAGAACCCCGTCGAGCAGGAGGGCACCTTCCCCCTCCCCGAGGCGCAGGTCGACCGGTTCGTGGCGAAGACGACGCTCGGCTACCCCGACACGGAGGGCGAGATAGAGCTCCTGCGCCGCCGTGCGGCCCGCGAGCGGCGCAGTCCCGACGTCGAACCCGTCCTCGACCCGGACGCCGTCCGGGCGCTCCGGCGCGTCCCCGAGACGGTGCGCGTCGAGGAGGACCTCTTCGCGTACATGGTCGCGCTGGCGCAGGCCACACGCGAGGACCGGCGGGTCCGCGTCGGCGTCTCGCCCCGGGGGACCCAGCGGCTGTTCGAGGCCGCCCGCGCGCACGCCGTCCTCGGCGGCCGGGCGTTCGTCACGCCGGACGACGTCAAGCGGGTCGCCCGACCGGTCCTCGCGCACCGACTGGTGCTGACGCCGGACGCGCGCGTGGAGGACGTCGAGAAGTCGGCCGTCGTCGAGAGCGCGCTCGACTCGACGCCCGTCCCGACGGTCTAGGTCACGTCCGGAGCGCCGTCGCGAGGACGAGCGCCCCGGCGAGCATCGCCACGAGCGCGGCGAGCGGTCGCCCGCCCGCGGACGCCCGAAACGCGAGGTAGCCGACGGCCGCCGCGACGCTCACCAGCCCCGCGGTGGTGGCGACGTGGACCGCGAACGGCCGCCCGGTGGCCGCGGGACGCCCGAGCGTCGCGGCGAGGTCGGCCGCCTGGACCGCCGCGTCCCACGCGACGACGCTCGCGGCCACCGAGAGGAGGACGACGGGCGGCGGCGCGCCGGCGACGCCGGCGAGGGCCGCCCCGGCGAACAGCGCCCCCGCCCCGAACGTCGCCAGCGACTCGGTGGCGCGGAGCGCCCCCAGCGCGAGCAGGACGACGCCGGCGGCGACGCCCACGAGCGCGGCGGGGAGCGCGACCAGCGGGAGCGCGGCGAGCGCCGCGAGGGCCGTCACGACGGCGACGGTCGACCCGGCGGGGCGACGCTCGAGGCTGAACCCGCTCACGCCGACCACCGCCGGGCGGCGTGCTCGACGGCCGCCCGGAACGAGCCGTCGCGCCAGTCGACGACCGGGAGGCCCGCCTCGCGGAGCGTCGACGCGCGCAGCGAGCGTTCGAGGCGCGCCAGTCGCTCGCCGGTGGAGTCGGCCGCCGTCGGGTCGGGGCTGACGACCGTCACCGGGTGGCCGGCGGCGTCGAGGCGGCGGGCCGCGCGGAGCGCGTAGTCGTCCGTCAGCGGCGTGCAGAACACGACCTGTGCCCCCGCCGGGAGGCGTCGGCGCAGGCGGGCGAGGCGGAGTGTCGGGAAGAACGGGTCGTCCGGAGCGACCGGCGAGAAGGCGGGGTGCGTCGCCAGGTGGTCGCGCGCGCGGACGCGGTGGTCCGCACCGGTGGCCGGTTCGAGCCAGCACGGCGTCGGGCCGAGCGCCGCGAGGCCGACCCGGTCGCCCGCGTCCAGTCGCCCCCGGAGGACGCTCCCCGCGGCCTCGATGCCGCGTTCGAGCGCGGGCGGGTCGTCCGCGGTCGGCGCCACGTACGCCGCCTCGCGCGCGTCGACGACGACGCAGACCGTCGCCGAGCGCTCGCGGTGGAACTCGACGGTCCGGAGGTCGCCGGTCCGCGCGGTGCGCGACCACGCGATGCGGGCGAGCGGGTCACCCCGGCGATACTCCCGGACGGAGTGGAAGGCGAGGCCCGCGCCGCCCTCGCCGGTGGTCGTCTCGCCGGTGACGCCCGTGGCGGTGGCGCGAAGCGGGAGCGCGACGGGGGCCGGGAGTGGCGGGCGACAGACGAGTTGCGCGGCCGATTCGACCGCGACTTCGACCCGCCGTTCGGCCGCGCCGGTCGGGTCGCGCGCGACGGCGACCGCGTCGTCGAACTCGTGACGGCCGCGCTGTGCGGTGAGGGTGTAGGTGAAGGAGGTCGAGCGGCCGGGGCGGAGCGCCGTCCCGTGGCGGGCGCTCCCGCCCTCGACGGTGAGCGCGGTCGGCACGCCGTCGAGCAGGCGGAGGTCGGCGAGCGCGTCGCCCGCGTTGGTCACGCGCACCTCGACCTCGACGGTCCCCCCCGGGTCGGGCGCGTCGTCGGAGAGCGTCCGCTCGACGGTCAGGTCGACGGCGGGCGGCGTCGCTCCCCGGACGACGGCGGCGAGGACGAGGGGGACGGCGGCCGCGAGCAGGAGGCCCGGCCGCGCCGCGAGCGCGCCGACCCCGGCGAAGAGGAACGTCACGGCGGTCAGGCCGCGCCAGCGGCCGGTCCGGCGCGTGAGGGGGAACTCGGGTGCCACCTACCGGCCCTCCGAGGCTCGGCGGTCGAGGGCGGCGACGACGTGATGAACCCCCCGACGGAACGCGGAGTCCTCCGAGAGCACGGCGCGGAGGCGTGCGGCGAGCGAGCGGTCGACCGACAGTTCGTCGGCGAAGAACGCCGCCGCGACGGGGTCGTCGGTCCACGACCCGTCGGCCAGACGCGCGTCGGCCTCGCTCGGCGAGAGGCCGTCGTAGCGGGCGAGGACCGCCCGCGCGGTGGTCCTGAGGTGGTCGCGTATCGCGTCGCGGTCGGTCACCCCGCCGACGGCGGCGTGGATGGTGGCGTTCGCGAGTCGGTCGTCGAAGTCGGCACCGGGGACCGTCGCCGACCGGCGGCGCTCGGGGACTGGCAGCGCGGGCGGCTCGGGGCGCGACCGACGCGCCATCGCGCCGGAGACGCCCGCGAGCAGGGCGAGCGCGCCGAGCGCCAGCACGGCGGTACCGGGGAGCGGGAGGCCGATGGCGACGGAGGGGACGGCCGCGAGCGTCAGTCCCGAGAGGGCGAGGAGCGCACCGAGGAGCGCGAGACGGCGCATCATCGACCCTCCGCGCCCGCGTACTCCCGTTCGATGCGTCTGAGGGCGGCGAGCGCGCGCTCCTCGCGGGTCGCGTCGACCTCGGCACCCCCGTAGCGCGTCACCTCGAACAGTGTCGTCAGTTCGGCCACGTCCTCGCGGGCCATCCCGGCGGCGACGGCCGCGTCGGCGAACTCGCCGGGCGTGCTCGTCTCCGGGTCGGCGACGTCGAGGTGGTCGGTCATCTCCCGCCAGGCGCGGTACACCGCGTTCGAGGCGTCCGCGTCGGCCGCGATGCGGTCGGCGGCCCGGCCCGCGGCGGCACCGACGGCACGCACGTCGGGTTCCGGCGGGGGCGTCCCCTCCTCGACGGACTTGGGGGCGTCGCCGTCGCCGGTGGCCCGGACGACGACGGCGACGACGCCGACGAGGGTGAGACAGAGCAGCGCGAGCAGCGCCGCGTCCGGACGCACCGCGACCGACGGGACGGTCCCGTCGCCGCCGCCCGGAAGGAGGCCGCCGCCGTCGTCGTCGCCGACCCCGACCGGTCCGGAGGCGTTGGTGACGTTCGCTCCGCCCGGGAGGAAGTCACCGACCGACAGCAGGTAGGAGACGACGAGGAGGGCGAACGCGACGGCGAGGATCATCAGTCCGAACTGGGTGAGCGCCCCGAGGCCCTCGCGGTAGGCGAGTATCGCGAGGGCGGCGACGGCCCCGACGAGGACCGCGACGAGCAGCGCCTGCAGGAACAGGGAGAGCGGTTCGAGGGTGGGGCCGTCCGACTCGGGCGGGTCGAGGGTGCCGCCACCGCCGCCGCCGAGCGCACCGCTCGCGGCGGAGTCGAGGGTGGCGGCGGCGGCGCCGAGGGCGAGGACCGCGAGGACCGCGAGGACCAGGGCGGTGGCGCGTTCTCCGTTCACACACACCGTTGCGTGTCGCTCGAAGTAAACCTTCGTCGATGCGTGGGGTTTCGTCGCTCGGTGGGGTCACTCCAGCAGGTCGACCGGGTCGGCGAGGTCAGCCGGCGCGTCGACGGGGCCGTTGACGAACAACCCGTGCCCCATGACCACCAGCGCGAGGAGGCAGGTGGCGATGACCGCCACCTCCATCGAGAGCGCCGTGGCGTACCCGACGGCGACGCCCGCCAGGAGGCTGGCGGCGATGCCCGCGAGGACGAGGTCGTAGTACTGCCAGGTGTAGCCCATGTCGACCCTCGGGGGGCGTCCCGGAAAAGTCCCTGGCCGAACGCCGGCCCAACCGTGAAGGGGAGCGCGGACGGACCGCCGGTATGCGCCTGGGAGTCATCGCCGACGTCCACGCGAACGCCGTCGCCCTCGACGCCGTCCTCGACGACATGCCAGCGGTCGACGGTGTCGTCTGCCTCGGTGACGTCGTCGGTTACGGCCCGCACCCGGCGGCGTGCGTCGAGACGGTCCGGGAGGTCGCCGACGCCGTGGTTCGGGGAAACCACGACCGTTCGGTCTCGAACCCGGGGGCGTACCGCCACAACGAGATGGCCCACGCCGGCCTGCGCCACGCCCGCGAGGAACTCGACGACGACCAGGTGGCGTGGCTCGACGGCCTCCCCGAGGACCGGACCCACGAGGGCGTCAGGCTGGTCCACAGCCACCCGGCGGAGCGCGACCGCTACGTCTACCCGGAGGGGTTCGCGTCGCTCGCGCCACACCTCGGCGACGAGCGGGCGCTCCTCCTCGGCCACACGCACGTCCAGCACGCCGAACGGGTGGCCGGGACGCCCGTCGTCAATCCGGGGAGCGTCGGTCAGCCCCGCGACGGCGACCCCCGGGCCGCCTACGCCGTCCTCACGGGAACGGACGAGGGGACGCACGTCGACCTGCGGCGCGTCGCGTACGACGTCGAGGCGGTGGGGGCGGCGGTCGCCGAGGCGGGACTGCCGGCGCGGACCGGGAAGCGACTCCGGTCGGGCGAGTGACCGGCGAGTGCCCGTCGGGCGGCGACGGCGTGCGGGACGCCGAGGCTATCGCTGTCGGGCACTCGCGTCGATAAAAGAACTGCGTCGAATCGTCGAGTCGGAGTTAGACTTCGGTCTCGTTCTCGTCCGTCTCGTTGTCCATCATGGTGTCGTTGTCCATCATGGTGTCGTTCTCGGTGTCGTTCTCCGTCTCGTTCATGTCCATGGTGTCGTTCTCGTCGTCACCGAGCGTGTCGTTCTCGTCGTCACCGAGCGTGTCGTTCTCGTCGTCACCGAGCGTGTCGTTCTCGTCGTCACCGAGCGTGTCGTTCTCCGTCTCGTTGTCCTCGCCAGTCGTGTTGTTGTCCCCGGCCGGGCCAGCGCAGCCAGCCATGACAACCAGGCCGACTACCAGCAGGGCGGCAAGGACTTTCCGCAGGTTCGACTTCATGTGCACTTCCTCCTGAAGTCACTCGGAGGGATAAAGCGAGGGAGTCGTCCCATCGGTTTCGGGGTGAGACAGACATTGTTGCAGACCGTTTCGAGCCCGCAATCGTCCGTTAGGCGACTCGTACGTGTGAGTAGTCCCCTCACATAGTCACATAAAGAAACGAAAAAAGGCTATGTTGCGTGGCGATAAGGGGTACATTACGGCGCACACAATGTCAAGGCCCCGGACCACTCAGACAGGCCGCGCCGCGGTGGTGCTCGCCGTCGTACTCCTCTGTACGGCCGGCGTCGTGCCAGTCGCGGCACAGTCCGCGAGCATCGAGGACGTCTCGTACGCGGGCGAAGGCCGCGTCGCCGCCGAAGACGACGTCACCTACCTCACGCAGTGGCAGTCACACACGCTCGACGTCGGCATCTCGGCGGGGGAAGGGGACTACCAGCTCTGTGTGCGCGCCGGTGATGACACGGAGGACCTGCGCGAGCTGTCGTGTCAACCCGTCAGTAGCGACGGCGGGAACCAGACCGTCTCGTTCGCCTTCGAGCAGTGGTCCTCCGACTTCAGCGGCGAGCAGACGCTCCGGGTCGTCCTCCTCGACGACGACGGCGAGCGGGTCGACCGGGTCGACCGTGACATCCACGTGCTCACCCCCGGTGGCGACTTCGACGACGACGGCCTCGGGAACCAGGCCGAGATACAGCGCGACGCGGACCCGCTCACCCCCGACACGGACGACGACGGCCTCACCGACGGCGAGGAGGTGAACGTCGAGAAGACGAACGTCACCAACCCGGACACGGACGGTGACGGCCTCAACGACGGCACCGAGGTCGACGAGTACGGCTCGAACCCGACCGACACCGACACCGACGGCGACAACCTCACCGACGGCCAGGAGGTCAAGGAGTTCGGCACCGACCCGACGACGGCCGACACGGACGACGACGGCCTCACCGACGGCCAGGAGGTCAACCAGTACGGCACCGACCCGACCGAGGCGGACACCGACGAGGACGGTCTCGACGACGGACAGGAGGTCGACCGCTACGGCACCGACCCGACGACGGCCGACACGGACGGTGACGGCCTCGACGACGGCGAGGAGGTCGACGAGTACGGCACGAACCCGACGGACACCGACACCGACGACGACGGCCTCTCGGACGGGGCCGAGGTCGACCGACACAACACGGACCCGACGAAGGTCGACACCGACAGCGACGGCATCCCGGACGGTCAGGAGGTGGAGGCGGGGACGAACCCCAGCAACACCGGCCCCGCCAGCATCCTCTCGACGGTGACGGGCGAGCGCATGCCGCTGTTCGCTGCGCTGCTCGGCGCGTATCTGGTCGTCGTCGCGGGCGGCGTGTGGTGGACGCGTCGACCCGCGGGCGGCGGAGCGGGCGCGTCGCCGACGCTGTCCGACGGTGACGACGGCCCCTCGGCCGCCGCCCCACCCGAACCGCTGACCAACGAGGACCGCATCATGCAGTTGCTCGACGAGGGAGGCGGCCGCCTCCGGCAGGCGGACATCGTCGAGCGGACCGACTGGTCGAAGTCGAAGGTCAGTCGCCTCCTCTCGCGCATGGAGGAGAACGGCGAAGTGCGAAAGATCAGCATCGGTCGCGAGAACCTCATCGCCCGGCCGGGCGACGAACCGGAGAGCGCGCGCTCGCCGTTCGACGAGTCCGACTGACCGACCCCCGGTTCCCGCGTACTCGCGCCGCTCACGGCATCGACTCCCGCGTCGTGCGAGGCGACTCCCGGCCGTTGGAGCGTCGAAAGGGGGGGGGAGGGGGTAGAAAGACGGACGGCGGAGGCGACCCGAACGGGCCGCGTGCGGGCACTCGCGGGCCACTGACAAGCCCGACTGTGGTGCCGCACCTCCCAGTAGCCGCTCACGCGCCTTATAATTTTCTTTTACTTTATTATGAAAATAACCCAGAGTGTGGCCACGTCACTCGCGTGAGGGCGACGTGAGGAGCGCGTCGACCGGCTCTTTGGTGTAGCCGAGCCAGATGCTGAGGAGGCACGCGACCACGAGCAGCAGTAACGGCAGACCGAAGACGAACGTGAGGACGGCGGCGAGGAGGTCCACCTGTCCGGTAATCAGAAGCAGTCCCACTCCACCGAACGCGAGCGCCGTGGTCGCCAGCAGTCCGAGTCGGAACGCGGCGTCAGCGTCAGGTCCGGGTGTGTGTCTCGTCGCACCCATCGTATCTGCCCTAGTGGAAGGGACGATATGAATCCGCGGTTTCCACACGCAAGCCGTTCGCAGCGGGCGTGAGACGGTCGAACACGCCTCAATCGTCGGTGGGCGAGGAGTCGTCGTCGGTGACGTCGGTGACGACGCTCCCACCGGTGCGTTCGACGGCGACGGTATCGTCGTCGGTGATCTCCTGAATACGTTCGGCGAACTCCTCGGAGTCGAGTATCTCGTACTCGTTGTCGAGCCCGAGGTAGACCGTGTAACACATCACCAGCAGGACGACCGCGAAGGGGAGGCCGCTCGTGATGGACGCTGTCTGGAGCGCCCCCAGCCCGCCTCCGACGAGCAGGACGGCCGCGACGGCACCCTCCGTCACCGCCCAGAAGACGCGCTGGACCCGCGGGACGTCCTGTTTCCCCCCGGAGGTGAGGTGGTCGATGACGAGCGACCCCGAGTCAGAGGAGGTGACGAAGAACGTCCCGACGAGGATGACGGTGACGGTGGACGTGACGGCGGTCAGCGGGAAGAACCCGAGCAGTTCGAACATCGCGACGGACCGTCCCTGTTCGGCGAGCGGTCCGGTGAGGCCGCCGCTCTGGCGGCGCAGTTCGACGAACAGCGCGCTGCCGCCGAACGTCGACAGCCAGAGGAACGAGAACAGGCTCGGGAGGAAGAGGACGCCGACGACGAACTCGCGGACGGTCCGGCCCTTCGAGATGCGCGCGATGAACATCCCGACGAACGGCGACCACGCGATCCACCACGCCCAGTAGAACACCGTCCACTCGCCCTGCCACGAGGAGGAACTGCCGGTGAACGACTCGGTGAACAGGCTGAGTGCGGCCAGGTTCGTGGCGTACGTCCCGAGGCTCTGGACGAACCCGTCGAGGACGAACAGCGTCGGCCCGACGACGAGCATGAACCCGAGCAGCGACACCATCAGGTAGAGGTTGAGCGTGCTCAGGCGCTTGACGCCGCCGTCGAGGCCCGCCGCGACCGACAGCGTGGCGATAGCCGTGATGAAGGCGATGATGCCCACCTGGACGAGCGGGGTCGTCGGGATGGCGACCCCGAGGAACTCGCGGCCGACGAACCCGAGGCCGGCGTTTATCTGTCTCACGCCGAGACCGAGCGACGTCGACAGGCCGAACAGCGTGGCGAAGACCGTCACCAGGTCGATGACGTGCCCCGGCCAGCCGTAGATGCGGTCGCCCAGCAGCGGCCAGAAGATGGAGCGGAAGGTGAGGGGGAGTCCCCGGTTGAACGAGAAGAACGCCAGCCCGAGGCCCACGAGCGCGTAGACGGCCCACGGGTGGATGCCCCAGTGGAAGAACGTGAGCGCGAGCGCGGCACCGCCGCTCGCGGACGACTCCTCGGGGAGGCCGAAGAACGGCCCGCCGCCCGACTGGAAGTGAAACAGCGGTTCGGCGACGCTGTAGAACATCAGCCCGATGCCCATCCCCGCGCTGAACAGCATCGCCATCCAGGCGAAGTCGCTGAACTCCGGTTCGGCGCGCACCCCGCCCAGCCTGATGGTCCCGAACCGTCCGAACGCGAAGTAGAGGACCACGAGGATGAAGACGTTCACCGCGAGGATGTAGAACCAGCCGAAGGCGTCGGTGAGGGCCGTGAACACGAGGCCGTAGGCGTCGCTCGCCGTCATCGCACCCCCGTCGGCCGTCGTGAGGCCGACGAGCGCCGCGACGTCCTCGAACAGGAGCGTGAGCGCGATGAACACCCCGATGACGAAACAGGAGATAGGGAACACCTTCGGGTGGACGTCGAACCCCCAGCGCTCGATGTTCGTGTCGCCGGGTTCGCGGTCCGACTCCGGGTGGAACAGGTCGACCTGGAGGCCGCCGGACGTGTCGGTCCCGTCGTCGCCGTCAGCCATCGCTCGATGTCCCTCCGGTCTCGCCGTCGGTGTCGCGTACGTCTGTCATAGGTACAGTCCGGTTTCCGACCGGTCGTCGTGGTCTCCGCACGGTTCGAGGTAACGGGGACGCGGTCGTCGCGGGGTCCCGATGAAGCGCCACTCGTGGCTCGCCCTTACCCCTTGCGTCTGCGCGTCCGTAGCGGCGCGTCGTGGACAGCGGTACCGAGACACACGACTCGTCCACCTAACCGTTGGGGGCGACTGGCGAGGGTGTTTTTGTGTCGCGAGGGCGGGGAGCCGTCAACGGGTGTGCACGTGACGCCACGAAGATTTTCCTCCCCGGAACCGTATCACCGGGGAGAGACATGCACGACGACCCCGCGCGACGACCCCTCGACCGGGGGGCGCACGACCCGCCGGAGCCGTTCGTCGCGCAGGCGAACGTCACCGACCCCGACCTCCGTTCGGCCTTCGAGCGCGAGTGGCCCGACTGCTGGGCGCGAGCCGGCGACCTGCTGGAGTGGGAGCGGCCGTACGAATCCGTGCTGGCGGGCGACGGCGAGACGCCGCCGTTCCGGTGGTTCGACGGGGGGCGGCTGAACGCGTCGGTCAACTGCGTCGACCGCCACCTCGAGGACCGAAAGAGCCAGGTCGCCATCCGGTGGGAGGGTCGGCTCGGCGAGACGCGGAGTTACACCTACCTCGACCTCCACCGCGAGGTCAACGAATTCGCCGCCGGCCTCCGGTCGCTCGGCGTCGGGCCCGACGACGTCGTCACCCTCTACATGCCGATGATTCCGGAGTTGCCGGTCGCCATGCTGGCCTGCGCGCGCCTCGGGGCCGTCCACAACGTCGTCTTCGCGGGGTTCTCGGCGGAGGCGCTCGCCGCCCGGATGGCGCGCGCCGACTCCCGGTTCCTCGTCACCTGCGACGGCTACTACCGCCGTGGGGCCGCCACCAACCAGAAGAACAAGGCCGACAACGCCCGCATCAGCCTCGACCACGAGGTGGAAGCCACCGTCGTCGTCTCCCGACTGGGTGAGGAGACCCACCTCGGAAAGGACCAGTACAGCTACGTCGACCTGCTGGCGGCCCACGAGGGCGCGCGCGTCGCCCCCGTCGCCCGCGACGCGGGCGACCCGCTCTTTCTCATCTACACCTCGGGGACGACCGGCGCGCCGACGGCCGTCACCCACACCACGGGGGGCTACCTCGCGCACGTCGCCTGGACCGCGCGCGCCGTCCTCGACCTCGAGCCCGAGGACACCTACTGGTGCTCGGCGGACATCGGCTGGATTACCGGCCACAGCTACATCGTCTACGGGCCGCTCGCGCTGGGTGCGACCACGATGCTCTACGAGGGGGCGCCGGACCACCCCGAGCGCGACCGCCTCTGGCGCATCATCGAGCGCAACGCCATCGACGTCTTCTACACCG
Organism: Halomarina ordinaria; assembly: GCF_030553305.1. Classification (NCBI taxonomy): domain Archaea; kingdom Methanobacteriati; phylum Methanobacteriota; class Halobacteria; order Halobacteriales; family Natronomonadaceae; genus Halomarina; species Halomarina ordinaria. The sequence goes on from NZ_JARRAH010000001.1 coordinate 1,747,156, forward strand.
CGCCGACGGCGATACGCTCGTTCATGAAGTGGGGCAGCGACCACCCCGAGCGCCACGACCTCTCCTCGCTACGACTGCTCGGCACCGTCGGCGAACCCATCAACCCGCGCGCGTGGGAGTGGTACCGCGCGCACATCGGCGGCGGGTCGTGCCCCGTCGTCGACACGTGGTGGCAGACCGAGACGGGCGCCATCCTCGCCTCGACGCTCCCCGGCACGGACGCGATGAAACCGGGGAGCGTCGGCCCGCCCCTCCCGGGTATCGAGGCGCGGGTCGTCGACGAGGCGGGCGAGCCGACCCCGCCGGGCGAACCGGGGCACCTCGTCGTCGACCGGCCGTGGCCGGGGATGCCCACGACCCTCGCTGAGGGGGGGACGCTCGGGTCGACGCACCCCGCACGGGACGACGGCGGCTTTCGCTACGTCGCGGGCGACGAGGCGACCGTCGACGAGGACGGTTACCTCACCGTCCTCGGGCGGGTCGACGACGTCATCAACGTCGCCGGGCGGCGCTTCAGCAGCATGGAACTGGAGAGCAGCATCGTCGAGGTGAACGGCGTCGCCGAGGCCGCGGTCATCGGGAGCGCGGACGACCGCACCGGGAAGGCCGTCTGCGCCTACGTCAGCCCCGAGCGCGACCGACCGGCCGACGACGACCTGCGCGCGCGCATCGAGCGCCGCGTCCGGGAGGCCATCGGCCCCATCGCCACGCCCGACGCCGTCGTCTTCACGCCCGAACTCCCGAAGACCCGGTCCGGGAAGATAATGCGCCGTCTGCTGGAGGACATCGCGAACGACGAACCGCTCGGCGACACGAGCGCGCTCCGCAACCCCGAGATACTCGGGGAGATAGAGTCGACCATCCGCGAGGACGCACCCGACGACGAGTGAGCGAGGGTTTCGTTCTCCCTCGAGGTTCCGAAACCCATCTCGACGACGGAGGGGGGTCGGTACGGAACACGCGGGGGGAATCGTTCACGAGAGAGGGTGACGGCCTCGCAGGCGTGCGAAACTCGCCGCCGTGCGCCCGAAGTTTCATTTCGGAGCGACGCGTCTCGCCGAAACATGCTCGCCGACGAGGGGTGTACGACCGGCGCGGGGGTGCTCGACGCCGCGGACTACGAGCGCCTCCGGCGGGCGGCGGAGACGCACCGAGAGGACGTCGTCCTCCGCCTCTGCGCGGAGGTGGGGCTCCTGCCGGCGGAGGTGACGCGCGTCCGACTCGTCGACGTGACGTCCCACGGCCGGCACTTCCTCCTGCGCGTCCGGGAAGGGGAGGGAGCGACGCGCGAGGCGTACCTCCCGCGGGACGTCGAACACGCCCTCCGCAAGTACGCCGAGAGCGCGGGCGTCGCGCCCGACGACCCCCTCGTCGACGTGAGCCCCCGCCGGGTCCAGATGCTCGTCGCCGAGGTGGCCGCCGGAGCGGCCGACGCGACCGGTCGGGCGGCGTTCGAGTCGGTGTCGAGTCGTGACCTGCGGCAGTACTTCGTCCGGGACCTGCTCGTGCGCCGGCGCCTCGACCCGCGGGTCGTCCTCGCGGTCGGCCCTTACGACCGGCCGGAACAGCTCGCGGCGCACCTCGACCCCGCCGACCGGGAGGCCGTCGTCGCGGCGTTCGAGCGGCGGGACGGCGAGACGCCGCGCCGGAGCGCGGGGGGGGAGGCGCGCCTCCGGACGGTCGCGACCCTGCTCCGGGAGGCGAGCGACGCGCTCGGCGACCCGACGACGGCCGACGGCGTCCGGCGCGTCGCCTGCGACCGGGTCGCGGGGACGAGCGCGTACCGGGGGGCGGCGGTGGTCGACCCGGCGAGCACGGAGGGGCCGACCGCCGTCTCGGGGCCGGTCGGCCCGACGGTGGCGGCACTGTCGAGCGACGAGCGGGCGCGCGCGAGTGTGGAGGCGGCCGTCGAGGAGCGCGCGGTCCGGACGACGGCGGTCGACGGCCGGACGTCGACGACCGACGTGACGGTCGTGGCGCTCCCCCACGACGAGACGGTCTACGGCGCGCTCTGCCTCGTCCCGACCCGTCCCGTCGGCGGGGTCGAGCGCGACCTGCTCGCGACCTACGGGTCGCGCGTCGCCGCGGCGCTCGCCGGCGTCGAACACCGTCGACTCCTGCTCGCGGACACGGTGACCGAACTCACCCTCGAGACCGACGACGAGACGTTCCTCGGGACGACGGCGGCGGCGCTCGACTGCTCGTTCCGACTGGAGGGACTGGCGCCGGTCGGCGGCGGGGCACTCCTCCACTACGTCACGCTGCGCGGCGCGTCACCGGACGCGGCGCTCGAGCGGGCGGCGGGCGCACCGGACGTCGAGGACGCCCGGCTGGTCAGCGACCGGGCCGACGGTGCGTCGCTCGAACTGGTGCTCACCGACTCGCCGGCGCAGGCGCTCGTCGCGCGCGGCGGGACGGTCCGCGACCTCACCGCGTCGGGGGGGACGGTACGACTGGTCGGCGAGGTGGCGAGCGACGCCACCGTCCGCGAGGTGGTCGGCGGCGTCCGGGAGGCGTACCCCCGGACGCGCCTCGTCGCCAAGCACGAGCGCGAGCGCTCGGCGCGCGACGCCGAACCGTTCGCGGCCGGCCTCGACGGCGGGCTCACCGACCGACAGGCCTCGGTCCTCCGGGCGGCGTACTACGCCGGCTACTTCGAGTGGCCCCGCGAGTCCACCGCCGAGGAACTCGCCGACTCCGTCGGCGTCTCCTCGCCGACGCTCCACAACCACCTGCGACGCGCCCAGCAGAAGCTCCTCACCGCCTACCTCGACGAGGGCGAGGACTGACCCGACCGCCCCGAAGCGACTTTGCCGACGTCCCTCCGCGAACCCACCCTCGGTCCGACGGCGACCACCCCTCGGCGAACGCCACACGAAAACGCCGCGCGTACCGGAACGCGGGGTTCGTACACGGATTTTTATGCAGTTAGGGACGCCGCTTATAGTTATACTGCCATACGATGTCAGATGTCATGTCCTTACAGGGGACCGAACCGGGCGGACAGTCGACGCGACGGGGGGAAGGGACAGCCCTCGTCGCGTCGGGGGACTCGAATTCGTATCTCACACTGACGACGGCCGGAGGTGGCGCGGATGTCTAGCGACTCCGACGCGGCGACGGACGGCGGACACGCGACGGGGACGAGTGCGACTACGACCGCCGACGCGGCGACGACGGACTATCTCGACGCCGAGGTGAACCTGCTGTCGCCGAGCACGCCGTTCATGCGCGACCACCTGCGAATCATCTGGACGGGGTTCGCGATCTGGTTCGTCGCCGTCTTCGGCCCGGTGACGCTGACGGCGATCGCCCCCGGACCGATGACGACCCAGATGCCGCTCATCGGATTCCCGCTGCACTACTTCCTGATGGCCATCGGCGCGCCGACCACGGGCCTGCTGCTCTCGTACTGGTACGTCCGCAAGCGCGACGCGCTCGACGAGAAGTACGGTATCGAACACCCCACCGGAGGTGAGGCTGAATGACGGTGGAATCCCTCTCCCTCCTCCAGTCCAGCGGGTTGCTTCCGGAGGGGCTCAACGTCTCGTTCAAACTCCTTCCGGCCATCCTCGTGCTCTCGATGCTCGGGTTGTTCCTCGTCATCGGGTTCGTCTTTCGCGTGGCCGACGCCGAGGACATGTGGGTGGCGGGCCGTTCCATCGGCAACCTGGAGAACGGCGCCGCGATCGGCGCCAACTGGATGTCGGCGGCCTCCTACCTCGGGATGGCGGCGCTCATCGCGCTGTCGGGGGTGTACGGACTGGCGTTCGTCGTCGGCTGGACGACGGCGTTCTTCATCGTCCTGATCTTCATGGCCGCACAGATGCGCCGGTTCGGGAAGTACACGGCGCCGGACTTCGTCGGCGACCGCTTCAACTCCGACGCCGCCCGGGCCATCGCGGCCATCACGACGTTCCTCATCGGGTTCGTCTACGCCATCGGGCAGGCCCGGGGGATGGCGCTGGTCGGTCTGTACGTCTTCGGTGACATCGGCCTGCTCGGCCTGACCGGCTACCAGTCGATGGTCGTCTTCATGATGACCATCACGGTCGGCTATCTGACGCTGTCGGGGATGCTCGGGGCGACGAAGAACCAGGCCGTCCAGTACACCATCCTCATCGCCGCGTTCCTCATCGGGCTGTACGTCGTCGGCTTTTCGCAGGGGTACTCGACGGTGCTCCCCCAGGTAGAGTACGGACAGCTCATCGGCGAACTCGGGAGCGAGTTCTCCGAGCCGTTCGCCAACGAGAGCTACTACCTCTGGATCGCGACGTGTTTCTCGCTCATCGTCGGAACCGCGGGGCTCCCGCACGTCCTCGTCCGGTTCTACACCGTCGAGAGCGAACGGACGGCGCGCTGGTCGACCGTGTGGGGGCTGTTCTTCATCTGTCTGCTCTACTGGAGCGCCCCCGCGTTCGCGGCGTTCGGCTCCGACCTCTACGCGCAGGAGGTCGGCCCGGTGTACGGCGCGAACGGGATGGACAGCGCCGCGGCCGACGTCATCGTCGTGCTGGCGACGCAGCTCGCGGGACTGCCGCAGTGGTTCGTCGGCTTCGTCGCGGCCGGCGGCATCGCCGCCGCCATCGCGACGGTCGCCGGTCTGTTCATCGCCGGGTCGTCCGCTATCTCGCACGACATCTACACCAACATCATCAACCCGGACGCGACCCAGCGCCAGCAGGTGCTGGTCGGCCGTCTGAGCATCATCCTGCTCGGCGTCATCACGACGCTGGCCGCGCTGGACCCGGCCGCACCCATCGCGGCGCTGGTCTCCTACGCGTTCTCGCTGGCCGGGTCGGTGCTGTTCCCGATGTTCTTCCTCGGACTCTGGTGGGAGAACACGAACCGCGAGGGGGCGATCACCGGCATGCTCACCGGGCTCGTCCTCTGGTCGATTCCGATGATCAACGAGGTCGTCCCGAACTACCTGGGCGGCGTCGAAGGGCCGCTGGTCGCCGGACTGGCCCAGTGGATGCCGGCCATCGGGTCGGCGTTGATCGCCACGCCGATCGTGTTCGCGGTCACCATCGGCGTCTCGCTGCTCACCGACGAACCCGACCTGCAGACGAAGATGCTGGTCCGTCAGTGTCACAGCCCCGAGCCGATGCACGAGACGACAGCCGCCGAGGCGGTGGCGTCGAGCGAGCGCACCGACAGCGGAACACCCGCGGACGACTGACCCATGTACGAACGTATCCTCGTACCCACCGACGGAAGCGACGTCGCGGAGAACGCCGTCGACCACGCGATGGACCTCGCGCGGCGCTACGACGCGACCGTCCACGCGCTGTACGTCGTCGACGTCGACGCGATGGAGGTGTCACTCGGCACCGAACAGATCGACCGACTCCGCGCGGGCCGGTTCAACGAGATGGACGAAGTCCGGGAGCGGGCGGAGGCCGCGACCGGGTACATCGCCGAGGCGGGCGACGAGTTCGGCGTCGACGTCGTCGAACACGTCGCGAGCGGTGTCCCTCACCGTGTGGTCGCCAAGTACGCCGGGAACCACGACATCGACCTCGTCGTGATGGGGAGCCACGGACGCTCCGGCGTCCGGCGCGCCCTGCTCGGGAGCGTCACCGAGCGCGTCCTGCGCTCGACGCACGTCCCCGTCCTCGTCGTAGACGTGCAACCGGACGACGGGTGACCGCGAGGCCCCAATGAGCCTCGTCGACACGATTCGCGACCACGTCGCCGAGCACCGCTCGGGGATGGTCGTCGACCTCGTGTTCGCCGTCGTCTGGGTGACGGTCGTCACCGCCCTGTTCGACGTCCTCGACGGGCCAACGTGGGCGTACTATCTCTGCATGCTCGCGGGCGTCGTCGCGTACTTCACGTTCTTCGGCTCGCTCGACGCGGCCCGCGACCGGGACGACTAGTCGTCGGAGGGGAGCGGCGTCCCGTCGGGTGCGGTCGGCGCCGGACTCGCCCCCTCGGCGAAGGGGTACCACGACTGCTTCGCGTCGTACATGCACGGGTCCTCGTAGTCCGTCTCCGCGGGGGCACACAGCTCGACCAGCGCCTCCTCGGGCGTGGCGGCGACCCACTCGCGGAACGTCTGGCCGTCCTCGCGGTGGGCGGCGAACGCTTCGAGGAGGCTCGCGAGCGCGCCGGGCACCTCGTCGGCGGGGACGCGCTGGCGAATCCAGTCGACGAAGCCCGGGTCGGGACCGAGGCCGCCGCCGACCCCGATGTCGAGCGCCTCGACCATCTCGCCGTCCTTTCGGGCGCGCATCCCCAGCAGGCCGATGTCGGCCGTGTTGGCGTGGCCGCAGTCGGCGGTGCAACCCGAGAAGTGAATCTTGACCTCCTCGACGTCGTCGGGGAGGTCGACGTTGTCCCGGAGCCAGCGGAGCATCCGGGCCATCCGCGCCTTCGTCTCCGTGAGCGCGAGCGAGCAGAACTCGGTCCCGGTACAGGCCATCCCGCCGCGCTGGAAGGGGTTCGGTTCCGGCGGGTACGTCTCCAGCAGCGGCTCGGCGAGCAGAGCGGCGACGTCCGCCTCGGGGACGTCCATGATGAGGGGGTTCTGCCGGCGGGTGAGACGCACCTCCCCGGAGCCGAACTCGCCCGCGAGGTCGGCCAGCGCGACGGCGTCGGTGGCCGGCAGCCGCCCGACGGGGACGTTCAGCCCGACGTAGTAGCGGCCGTCGTGCTGGTCGTGGACGCCGACGTAGTCGGCGGGACCGGCGTCGCCCCGCCCCGCGTTGTACGAGTAGCGGTCGCGGAAGTCCGTCCCGGCGGTCCGGAGCGGGAAGTCGACGTACTCCTCCTGGAGGACCGTCCGAATCGCGGCCGGGCCGCGCTCGTCGACGAAGAAGCGACTCCGGTTCTTCCGGCGGTTTTGACGGTTCCCCAGGTCGTGGTACAGTTCGACGAACCCCCGGACGACGTCGTAGGCGCGTTCGGGGGTGACGAACACGTCGAGCGGGCGGGCGACCCGCGGTTCGTGGCCGCCGAGGCCGCCGCCGACACGGACGTTGAAACCGACGCGCTCCTCCCCGTCGAGGTCCGTCACCGCGGGTTCGAGGCCGATATCGTTGAGCGCGTCCTGGGCGGCGCCGTCGGGGATGCCCGAGACGCTGATGTTGAACTTCCGGGGCAGGTTGGCGAGGGCGTCGTCGCCGCGCAGGCCCTCCTGGATGCGTGCGAGCAGGGGACGGGTGTCGAGCACCTCGCGGGCGTCCTTGCCGGCGGTGGGGCTGCCCGTCACGTTGCGCATCGTGTCGCCGCCCGCGGAGCGGGTCGTGACGCCGACGCCCTCCAGACGCTCCCAGATGGCTGGGACGTCCTCCAGTTTGATCCAGTGGAGTTGCACCGACTGGCGCGTGGTCAGGTCGATGTAGCCGTTGCCGAACTCGGGGTTCGACGCCGGGCCGGTGGCGTACTCGTCGGCGACGTCGGCGATGGCGCGCAACTGCCCCGGCTTCAGGACGCCGTCGGCGTTGCTCAGGCGCATCATGAAGTAGCTCTCCTGCCCCGAGCGCTGGTGGAACAGCCCCCAGAACTTGAACCGGGTGAACCACGCCTCGCGCTCGTCCTCGGGAATCGAATCCCACCCGGCCTCGGCGAACGCGAGGAGCTTCTCGCGCACCTCGTCGCCGTAGCAGGCCCCCTTCCACTCCTCCTTCTTATGTGGCACGCGACGACACCTCCGGAACCCAAACGTCCGCTTCCTCGACCGATACCCGACCGAATAGCTCGTACATGACGTTTCGAGTGGGGTATCCCTCAGTATATAATCATACTCGTTGAAATAGTAAAAATAAGAGGTTCATCCGGAGACAGACGTCCAGAGTTATATCACCCTATATCTGTTTAACCGGATTCGGCGTCGAAAATCGGGGGAGAAAACCGGACGAGTGACCGGAAACTGGGGGTAGCGGGGGCACGAACGAAGGGCACCGACGGTGACGGAGGGCTGACCCACGCGCGCGAGAACGAGCGTCCCGGGCCGGAAGCGGGGCGACCTCGTCAGGTTCGGTCGATGGCGGCGGCCGTCGCCCGGAGGTCCGCGGGCGTGTCCACGTCGACGAGCGTCCCCGGGGCGGCGTGGCCGCGGACGGCGGCAGTCGAGACGACGACGGGGTCGAGGCGGTCACAGAGCGCCCTGAGGGACCCGCCGGGGCCGACGGCCTCGCAGGCCGCCAGCGCCGGCGCGACCCGAACCACGCCGGGGAGGGGCTGACGGTGGCCGCCGGCGGTCGGGACCGCGACCGACCGCCCCTCGGTGGACGCGCGGACGAACAGCAGGTCGAGCAGCGACGGCGACAGCCGCGGCATGTCGCAGGCGACGACCGCGGCGAGCGACGAGGCGGCGGCGTCGAGCCCCGCGTGGAGGCCGGCGACCGGCCCGTCGTCGACGCGGTCGGGGGCGTCGATGGCGAAGCGGACGTGTTCGCCCGCCGGGCCGAGGGCGGCCGCGAGGCGGGGGTGCTGGTCCGCCCGGCAGTTCACCACCACCTCGTCGGTCGCGGGTGCGAGGCGCTCGACCACCCGACGAATCATCGGCCGGCCCGCGACGGGGGCGAGGGCCTTGTCGCCGCGGCCGAAGCGCCGCGAGCGCCCGCCCGCGAGGACGACCGCCGACCGGGGGACGTCCTCAGTCGTCACCGCTCGTCACCTCCGCGTCCGGGCCGAACGACCCGAAGCCGATTTCGGTCGCGCGCGCCGCGATGTGGGGCCGGTAGACCCACGCGTTCAGCAGGACGATGGGGAGCATCGAGGCGGCGACGACGGCGTAGCCGACGTGGCGGTTCGGGAGCAGCGCAGAGGTGTACACGAGCGGGTAGACGATGCCGCCGACGGTGCCGACGCCGCCGACGATGCCCGCCGCGGCGCCCGAACTGTTCGGGAACATGGCGGGCACCTGCGCGAAGACGGCGCCCTCGGCGAACGCACAGCCCATCCCGACGAGGAAGCCCGCGCCGACGGCGAGCAGCACCGCGCCCGAGAGGCCCGCGAGCGTCATCCCGACCATCGTCACGACGATGAAACAGAGCGTGAGGAACGTCCACTGCTCGCGGTAGCGCCCCCGGAACACCGGGAGGATGTCGCGCTCGCGCCGGGCGAGCAGGTCGCTGACGTAGCCGCCGATGGGTCTGAGCAGGCCCGCGGCGAGCGAGAACGTCGCGGCGAACGTGCTCGCCAGCACGAGGTCGTCCGTGGCGAACGCCTCGCGGTAGTAGGTGGCGAGCCAGCCGTTCATCGACAGTTCGAGGCCGAAGCTCATCACGTAGGCGAGCGCCAGCACGACCGTCCCGTACCGGGTGGCGGTGTGGACCCACTCGCGCAGGGTCGCGCTCTCGGCGGTCGCCTGCCGGCGCTCCTCGGTGGCGGCGGCCTCGCCGAAGTAGTAGTAGACGACGGCGAGGAGGATGGAGACGACGCCGGTGTAGAAGAACACGGCACGCCAGTTGGTGTCGAACAGCGGCCCGCTCCACTCGGGGCCGAACACGCGGGGCAGGATGAGTGCGCCCGCCGCGGCCCCGGCGTTACCGACGCCGGCGTAGACGCCCTCGGCGGTGCCGAGTTGCTCCTCGGGGAACCACTCCGAGACGTGCTGGATGCCGATGACGAACGTGATGCCGGCCGTCGCGACGACGAGGCGTTCGAGGAAGAACACCGTGTACGACTGGGCGAACGCGCTCGCGATGGAGAAGACACCGACGTACGCGAGGACGATGGCGAAGACCGTCGGCGCGCCGAACTTGTCGGAGAGCCACCCCGTCAGGATACGGCCGAAGGGGGCGAGCCAGATGGCCGCGCTGGCGAGGACGCCGACCTCGGCCAGCGAGAGGCCGAACTCCTCGGCCATCGGCCCCGTGAACGGCGCGAACGAGAACCAGATGAGGAACGAGAAGTTGAACCCGACGGTGGCGAGCAGGAGCGTCCGCCACTTCGTCATCCGAATCACCCCCATCTACGCCACCTCCCCCAGCGAGGGGTCGTCGGTCGCCGGCGGCGCGAGCAGGCGGACGGCGCACTGCTTGTAGTTCGGTTCGTCGGAGCGCGGGTCGGTCTCGGGGAGCGTGAGCGTGTTCGTCATGGGGTGGTGGATGGGGAGCCAGACGACGCCGACGGGGACGCCGGGGTCCGGTTCGGGACGGACCGCGACGGCCCCGCGGCGCGACTCGACTCGCAGGGTGGTCTCGCTCGGGTCGTCGAGCGGCGGGACGTGCGCGGCCAGCGTCTCGGGGTGGACGCGGGCGGTCGGCGGACCGTCGGAACGCCCGCGGACGCCGGTGTTGTAGGCGTCCGCGGCGCGCGCGGTGGTGAGCGTCAGCGGGTAGCCCTCGTCGGCCGGTTCGGGCAGGTCGGTCGGGAGCGCCGTCGAGAACCGCGCGCGCCCGGAGTCGGTGGGGAACGCCCACTCCCCCTCGTCACGGTGGTAGCGGTAGCCGCCGACCGCGGTGGGGTCGGGCGCCGGCCAGCGGACCGCCCGTTCCGCGTCGAGACGGGCGTAGCCGATGCCCGAGCAGTCGGCGTCCGTACCCGCCGTGAGCGCGGCGAACTCGTCGAACACGTCGCTCGGGTCGGGGTGGCCGTCGAGGAGGCCGGGGGCGAGCGACTGGGAGAGCGCGGCGACGATGTCGAGGTCCGTGCGGACGCCGGGGGCGAGGTCAGTCCCCGGGCGGACGCGCGAGACGGTCCGCTCCATGTTCATGACGGTGCCCGCGGACTCCCCCCAGGTCGCCGCCGGGAGGACCACGTCGGCGAGTTCCGCCGTCTCGCTGCGGAAGGCGTCCTGGACGACGAGGAAGACGTCGTCGAGACGACGTTCGACCGCGCTCGCGTCCGGGAGGCTCGCGACGGGGTTGGTGGCGACCGTCCACAGCGCCGCCACCTCGTCGTCGACGGCTTCGACGATGCCCACGGGACCGGGGCCGGGGTCGTCGGGCAGTCGCTCGACGGGGACGTCCCACGCCTCGGCGACCGCCTCGCGCTCGGCGGGGTCGTCGAACGCCCGGTGGCCCGGCCAGGTGCCCTTCGAGGAGCACACCCGGGTGCCCATCGAGTTGGCCTGGCCGGTCAGCGAGAAGGGACCGGTCCCCGGCCCGAGGTTGCCCGTCGCGAGACAGAGGTCGACGAGCGCCCGGCAGGTGTCGGTCCCGCGGACGCTCTGGTTGACGCCCATCCCCCAGTAGAGCAGCGTCGGGGCGGCGAGGGCGTCGGCGAGTGCCGCCACGTCCGTGAGCGAGACGCCGGCGGCGCGGGCCGCCGACCGGGGCGCGGGGAGGGCCTCGCGGAGGGCGTCGAACCCCTCGGTGGCGCGCTCGACGAACGCCTCGTCGACGGCGCCCCGGCGGACGACGAGCGAGAGGACCGCCCGCGCCAGCGCGAGGTCGCCGCCGGGGGCGAGCGCGACGTGTCCGTCGGCCGCACGTGCCGTCTTCGTCTCGACGGGGTCGACGACGAGCAGTTCCCCCTCGGCAGCGCTCTCGCGAATCCACCGGAAGAGGACGGGGTGAGCGACCGCCGGGTTCGCCCCCCAGACGACGTGGCGCTCCGCGTCGGGGACGTCGTCGTACGTCGGCGGCGGGGCGTCGCTGCCGAACGCCTCGTAGTAGGCGGCGACGGCACTGGCCATGCAGAGGGTCGTGTTGGCGTCGTAGTTGCGCGTCCCGACGCCGCCGCGGGCGAGTTTCCCCAGCGCGTAGGCCGCCTCGTTCGTCTGCTGGCCGCTGCCGAGGACGCCGAGCGCGTGGGGCGACGTTTCGACGGCCGCCTCGAACTCGCGGGCGACCCGCGCCAGCGCGAGGTCCCACGTCGTCGGGAGGAGGTCGCCGTCCTGGCGCACCAGCGGGCGGGTGAGCCACTCGCCGCCGGGGTCGGCCGACTCGCTGGTCCCCCGCCCGCAGGCGAGGCCGCGGCTGACCGGGTGGGCGGCGTCGCCGCGCACCCCGTCGATACCGTAGCCGACGTCGACGCCCCGCTGGACGTGCCCACAGCCGACCGCACAGCGCATGCAGGTCGTCGGCGTCCACTCGCTCACGGCGCCGTCACCTCCCCTCTCGGTCCGGTTCCGTACCGATGTCCGTGTGTCGTCACAGTTCTCGTTACGGTAGAGCAAACACGAAGTATATAACCGTAATCACGACTGTTCGTACAGAAATAGAGTGATTTTCTGGAATTGCACGGGGCGATAGAACGGATATAATGTGTTGGGGGTCGTCGTTCGTCCGGTTCCATCGCGAGAACGGGACCACAAGTCGGGAAACGTTCGGAAACGGGCGACGAAGGGATGTTCGGACGCGACCCGACGCGGGTCGGGGGCGCGCGCGGCGTCGGCCGTAGCGGGCGTCACGCGCTACGAATCGGACGCTCCGAGTGGTGGGTCCAGACCCGACGGACGCCGTTCGTCGACTCGCCCCCGACGGTGGGACGGCGTTCGTGGGGGAAGGTTTAACATAGAGAAAGTCTCGAATTTCGACTAATGTCAGCAGCGAGCGACACCGACCGGCCGACGGTAGCGCCGCCACCGGCGCCCGCCGACCCCGACGCGTGGTACGCCCCGACCGTCCTCCGCCAGGAGGCGGTCCACCCCGGCGTCGTCGTGACCGTCGAGCGAGTGGAGGAGGGCTTCCGGTACCGGGCGCGCGAACCGTCGCTGTCCGCGGAGGGAACGCGCGCGCTGGAACGCGTCCAGGCGTACTTCGTCGACGCGAGCACGACGCCGCCGCTGACCCGACAGGGGGCCGTCGAGCGGATGCGCACCGGGTTCGACCCGAAGTACGAGCGCGCCATCGACCGCCTCGCCGACTGCTCGCCGGCGATGCGCCGCCGCCTCGCGTACTGCGCGCTCTCTCGCGTGCGCTGTCTCGGCCCGCTGACCCCCCACGCGCTCGACGACGCCATCGAGGTGGCCGACGAGCGCGACGGCGAGGTGGTCGTCCACACGACCGACTACGCCCCCGCACGCACGGGTATCACGGGGACCGACCACCTCGAACGCTTCGCCAGCGAACGCCTCGCGCGCTACACCGTCCCCTTCCTCGACTTCGAGGTGCCGGTGGTGCTCTACCGCGAGAACGTCCTCGGCACCGACCCCTTCGCGACGAAGTACGCCGTCAGGGAACCGGACCTGCTCCCGGGGGACCGGGCGCTGGTCGAGGAGTGCAAGGAGCGCGTCTGGGAGGCGCCCGTCGAGGGCGGGTTGCTGGCCAGCGAGGGCGAGGAGGGCGACGGGACCGCCCGGTTCGTCCGTGAGCGGGCGGAGGCCGTCCTCTCCCGGCGGCTGACGGCCGAGGACACCCGGACGTGGGTCGACTCGCTGCGCTACCGGGTGCAGTCGGCGCTCGCAGAGTACGACCTCGCCGTCCCGCCCGTCGACGGCCGGTTCGCCCCCGACCGGCTGGACGACCTGGTCTACTACGTCCTCCGGGACTACGTCGGCTACGGCCATCTCACCGTTCCCATCCGCGACGGCCACCTGGAGGACGTGGAAGCCAACCGGGTCGGCGAGCGCGTAAAGGTCGTTCCCCGGGGGTTCGACGAGCGCGTGCCGACCAACCTCGCGTTCGAGCGCGAGACGGAGTTCGTCAACGTCGTCACGCAACTCGCCGCGACCGACGGCGTCGAGGTGAACGCGAGCACGCCCAGCGCGAAGGTGAACCTCCGGCCACCGGGCGTCGACGAGACCATCCGCTGCGCCGTCGCCCTCCCCACGATAAGCGAGGGCGGCCCGCACATCTCCATCCGCAAGCAGAGCCCCGACCCGCTCACGCCGGTCGACCTCGTCGTAGGCGACAGCCTGCCGACGGAACTGGTCGCGCTGCTGTGGTTGCTGTACGAACACCACGGCGTCGTCCTCTTCGCCGGCCCGACGGGTGTGGGAAAGACGACGCTCATGAACGCCCACGTCCCGTTCATCCCCTACGACGACCGCCCGGTGAGCATCGACGAGGGCTCGCGCGAGGTGTGGCTCCCCCACGAGACGGGCGTCTCGCTCACCACCCGCGACCACGAGCGCGAGTACAAGCGCGTGACGATGGCCGACCTGATGACCGAGGCCAACTACCTCAACCCCGACGTGGAGGTCATCGCGGAGATAAACACGCCCGCGAGCTTCGCCTCGTTCGCGCAGATGCTCTCGACGGGCCACGGCGTCCTCGGAACGACGCACGCCGAGAGCGTCGAGAAGCTCGTCAACCGCGCCGTCGAGCAGGGCTTGCCCGCCTACCTCCTCGCGGAACTCGACCTCGTCGTCTTTCCCCGACAGACCGACAGCGAGCGCTACGTCGGCGAGGTGGTCGAACTGCTCGACGAGCCGACCGACCGCTCTGGAGGGGTCATCGAGCGCGAGGGCGTCACCGTCCACTACGGGACGGTCTGTGAACGGACGACCGACGGCGAGTTCGACTTCGCCTACGACCACCCCGCCCTCGGCGACGCGGCGCGCGACTGTCGGACCCGCGTCTTCGAGCGCGTCGCCGACCGGACCGACCGTCCGGTCGAGGCCGTCGAGCGGGAGTTCCTCCGCAAGCACCGCTACGTGGAGTACCTCGTCGAGGAGGACGTCTCGGACGCCGACGACCTGTTCGGCTTCCTCGCGGACCTGCGGGCCAACGAGGCGGCGACGGTCGAACGGGTCGCCGCGATGCGTCGTAGGGGGGAGCGTGGGGAAGACGATGGCGAACCGGCCCGCGCCGACGGCGGCGAGGCGGACCGGCGTCAGAGCCGGTAGTCGCTCGCGCTCGCGGACTCCCGCCGGTCCCGCCCTCCCACGTCGAGGAGGTGGAGGCGGCCGGCGGCGAGGCCGAGGACGAACCCGGTGAAGTGCGCGAGGAGGGCGACGCCGGGCGCGCCGGTGGCGACGGTGACGACGACGCCGAGGACGGCGAACAGCGCCAGCTGGCCCCGGCGGCTCAGTCGCACTCGACTGAAGACGGCCGTCGAGACGGGGTTGGCCGTGACGAGGTAGCCGACGAGCGCGAAGATGGCGCCGCTCGCGCCGATGACGGCGCTCCCGAGGACGAACACCTGGACGAGCCCCGCCAGCACGCCGGTCGTGAGGAAGAAGGCGTGAAAGCGAAATCGGGTCGTCGAGCGCTCGACGATGAGGCCGACGAGCGCCAGCGTGAACGCGTTACCCAGGAGGTGCGCGAGATTGGCGTGGGCGTAGACGCTCGTCACGACCGTCCACGGGAACGCGGGGAAGGCCGGGCCGAGCGCGAACAGCGGGACCGCGAGCCCGACGAGGCCGAACACCTGCTGGGCGAGGAAGACACAGCCCATCACGACCAGCGTCTCGGCCGTCGGCGAACGACTCATGTCAGTACGTTCGGCCGCATCGACAAAACCTCACGGGCGAGCGTCGACGGCGTGGACCGGCCAACCCCGACCACGGAGAGGCACTCCCGAAACGGAGAGGGCGAGACGATAGTACTTATCGAAGAAAGTCACGTAATCAGAAATTTTAAGTGAGGAAAGGAATCGACTCCCGTACATGAACGGGCACCGTTCGAGTCCGGCGCGGGGGAGGGGACGCGCCGGGGAAGGTGAGGGACGATGATGGACGGTCGGGTCGGCGCGCTGGACCGCGGCCTGTACGCGCTGTTCTCCCGGCACGCCGACAGCGGCCGCCACGAGCGCGACCGGCGGCGTTATCGGGGCGCGTCGCTCGGGTCGAGTTTCGACCTCTACCTGGCGCGGGTGTACGGCCTCTCGTGGGTGACGTTCGTCCTCGCGGGCGTCGGCACCGTCGCCCTCGCGCTGGTCGTCCCCGCCGAGGTGCTCGACGGCCCCGCCGCCTTCCTGCAGGCGGGCGTCCCCTTCCTGAACCGCGTCGACCCGCCCGACGTGCCCCGGGGGGTGGCCGCCGCCGCCCTCGGCCTCGCCGCCGGTGCACTCGGCAAGCGCGGCGTGGTCTGGGCCGGCGGGCGCTACCTGGCGTGGGTGGCGTCGGCGCGCCGGTCGAACATCGAGCGCACCCTCCCCGGCGCGGTCCGCTACCTCCGGACGCTCGCGGGCGGCACCGACGACCACCGGACGATGCTCCGGAAGGTGGCCGAACAGGACGCCTACGGCGAGACGGCCGTCGCGCTGCGGTCGGTCCTCAACCGGGCGGCGCTCGCGGGGAGCCTCGACGCCGGCCTCCGGATGGTCGCCCGCGACACCCCCTCGCGGGACCTCCTCTCGCCGTTCCTGCTGAAGTTCCGCGAACACGCCGCGCAGGGCGAGGACGCCCTCGCGGGCTATCTCGGCCTCGAGTCGCGGATGCTCTCGCACCGGCAGGCGCGCTCGCGCCAGCAGGCGACGGACTTCCTCGAACTGCTCGCCGAACTGTTCATCGTCCTGCTCGTCCTGCCGGCGCTGCTGGTCATCATCGTCACCGTGATGGCCGTCCTCGCGCCCGGCCTCTCCGAACCCGTCGGCCCGCCGCTCGGGGCGGTGACCGTCCGGACGCTCATCGTCGTCGCGAGCGTCGTCTTCGTCCTCGGCGTGGGGGCGGTGACGGCCTGGCTCATCGCGACGCTCCGGCCCCCGGACCAGGCGGCGCCGACCTACGCGCCGGCCGCCACCGTCCGCGGCGTGCTCGCGGGCGCACGCGAGAACCCCGCGAACGCCGTCCTCGTCTGCGTCCCGGTCGGTCTCCTCGTGGTGGGCGGCGGCCTCGAAGCCGGCTACCACCCCGTCAACGCCGCGCTGTTCGGCTACGTCGCCGTCGGCCTGCCGGTCGGCGCGGTGGCGGTCCGGCGGGCGCGCGTCGACGACGCGAAGGACAGGGAGATAAAGGACTTCGTCCACGCCGTCGCGGGCCACGTCAGCCTCGGACGCCCCTTCTCGGAGGCGGTCGCCCGCGTCGCCCGCGAGGTGGACGCCGGCGCCCTCCAGGCCGACGTCGACGCCCTCGCGTTCAACCTCTCGCTGGTGACCGCGCCCGAGGCGGACGTCCGGGCGGCGGCGCTCGACCGCTTCGTCGACCGCGTCGGGACGCCGCTGGCCGCCCAGACGATGGGGCTGGTGACCGGCGCGCTCGACGTCGGCAGCGACGCCGAGGAGGTCTTCGAGACGCTCCAGACGGAGGTCGGGCGGCTCTACCACGAGCGCAAGGCGCTCCGCTCGTCGATGCTCGTCTACGTCGCCGTCGGCTGGACGACGGCCCTGCTCGTCGTCGGCATCGTCGTCGCCGTCAACGGCTCCGTCCTCGACGGGTTCGCACAGCTCTCGAGCGTCTCCGACACCACGTCGGGCGTCGCGCTCGACCCGGACGCCGTCGACCCCGAGCGCGACCAGTTCCTCTTCTACACCGTGACGCAGGCGACGATGCTCGCCTGCGGCTGGTTCGCCGGGATGGCGAGTCGGGGGCGCTACGAGGCGCTGCTGCACTCGGGCGCGCTGGTCGCCGTCACGTACGTCGTCTTCGCGGGGGCGGGGATGCTATGAGTGAGGGGACGCGAGGGCAGTCGCACGTCGTCGGCGTCGCCCTCCTGCTCGGCGTCGCCGTCGTCTCGATGGGCGCGCTCACCGCCAGCATCGGCACCGTCGTCGAGGAGAACGCCGCCGAGGCGGACGCCGCACGCGTCGCGAGCGACGTCGACGGGGCGCTCCGGCCGGTCGAGGTGACCGGTCCCCACCGCGGGCGCGTCTCGTTCGCCCGGGGGGAACTGCGGACCGTCGAGCGCGACCTCAGGGTGCTCGACGCGGACGGCGAGACGGTCGAGCGCGTCCGCGTCGACGGCCTCGTCTTCGAGGCGGGCGACCGCCGCGTCTCGTGGGTCGCCGGGGCGCTCGTCCGGGGGGCTCCGGGACGCGCCCGACTGCAGTCGCCGCTCCCGGTGACCGCCTCCGACCCCGGCGACGACGACGGCGTCCTCGTCGTCGGCGCACCCCGACTGAACGCGAGCGGGACGGCGACCGTCTCCGGTCGGGGGGGCGTCGAGACGACGTTCGTCACCGACGTCAGCCACCACCGCGAACGCCTCGACCGGGGGGAGTACGCCGTCGCCGTCGAGACCCGGACCCCGGAGCCGTGGGAGGCGGCCTTCACCGAGCGTGGGGCGAGCGTCGACCGCCGGGACCTCGACGGCGACGGCGTCGAGAGCGTCGTCGCGACCTTCCCCGGCGAGCGGGCCACCTACCTCGTCGTCCACGACCTGTCGCTGGAGGTGCGCGATGGGTGACACGCGGGCCGTCACGCCCGTCGTGGGCAAGACGCTCGAAGCCGGCGTCGTCGTGCTGTTCATCGGCCTGCTGACCGCGACGCTCTACGGCGGCGTCGTCCCGGACTACCGCACGACCGCGGCCGAGGGCGTCGGCGAGCGGACGCTCGTCGCGGGCGCGGAGCGCGTCCAGCAGGCCGTCCCGCCCGCGGCGACGCACGCCGACGTCACGCTCGACGTCCACCTCCCGCGAACGATTCGCGGGGAGCCGTACGCGGTCGTCGCCGACGGACGAGCGCTCGTCCTCGACCACCCGCATCCGGCAGTCGACGGGCGAGTCCGCCTCGCGCTCCCCGAGCGCGTCGCGCGCGTCGAGGGGGAGTGGCGGAGCACCGAGCGCGCCGTCGTCGCCGTCCGCGGGGGCGAGCGCGTGGTCGTCGAGTTGACGACCGAGGAGGGCCGGGCGTGATGTGCGGGACGTACTGCGAGGGGCGCACGCGGGGGCAGGCGAACCTCCCCGCGCTGGCAGTCGCGTTGCTCGTGCTCACGACGACGGCGGGCCTCGCGCTCGTCGTCGCGGACGGTGCCTTCGCCGGGGCGGAGCGCGACGCGACCGAGCGCCACGTCGCGGTCGCCCTCTCCGAGCGGCTGGTCGCGGCCGACTCGCCGCTGAGCGACCGGAAGAACGTCCTCGACGACGCGGCACTGCGAGCGCTCGACGCCGAGTCGCTCGACGAGTCGTTCCCCGTCGTCCGGGGCCGCGACGTCCGTCTGCGCGTCGACGGCGAGACGGTCGTCGAGCGCGGCGACCCGACCGGCGGCGCGACGGTGAGACGCGTCGTCGTCGTCCGGGAGCGCCAGTCGGTGACCCTGCCGGCCACCGGCGACGACGCGGTGACGCTCCCGCGACGCTCCCCGCGCGCGACGCTCACCCTGGACCCGCCCGGCGGGACGACGGTCGAGACGGTGCGGGCGAACGGACGCGTCGTCCTCCACGACCCGGCGGGGCTGGCGGGGACCCACGACGTCTCGCTGTCGCGCTTCGAGACGACGCGCCTGCGCTTCGCGGCCGAGGGCCCGCTCCCCCCGCCGAGCGTCGAGGTCACCTACTACCCCGCGCGGACGACGAAGGCGGAACTGGTGGTGACCGTCGATGTCTAGGGGCCAGTTGTCGCTGTCGGTCGTCGAGGCGGGTGTCGGCGTGGTGCTCGTCCTCGCGGTGACGACCGGGTTCGTCCTCGGCGTGCCGGCGCCGGACACCCGCGAGGCGCAACTCGACGCCTACGCGAGCGACGCGGCCACGGTACTGAGCAACGAACCGCCGCGCCACCGCGGGACGAGCCGGCTGGCCGAGGTGGCCGCCTCGCCGGCGGCGTTCGACCGCGAGCGCACGGCCCTCGACGAGCGGGTCGACCGCCTCCTGCCCGACAACCTGCTGTACCGCATCGACACCCCGCACGGCGCCGCGGGCTACCGCCGACCCGCGGGCGTCCCGGTCGGACGTGCGACGGTGACCACCGCCGGCGGCGACGTCACCATCCGGGTGTGGTACGCGTGAGCGGCGTCGACCGCGAGCGCGCGCAACTCGTCCTCGCCGCGGCCGCCGTCGTCGCCGTCGCGCTCGCGCCGGCGGTCCTCGCCTACCTCCAGCTGGGCGCGCACCCCGACGTCCGGGCGAGCGAGGGGTACGACGACCCCGGAGGGAACGCGGAGCGCCTGCTGACCCGGGCGGTCCACGACGCGGGGACGAACGTCACCGGCGAGTACGGCTGGTCGGAGCGGGACGCGGCGGCGCGGGCGACCCGGACGGCGCTCGACGGACGGGTGCGGGCGCTCGAGTCGTCACGGGTCGCGTCGGGGACGGCCTACACGGTGACCGAGAACGGGAGCGCGGCCGCGGCGGTGGCGAACGACGCCTGCCCGCGCGACCCGACGAGCGGGCGGGCGTTCGGCCCGTGCGAGGCGGACGGCGGTCTCGTCCTACAGGACCGGGCAGGGGAGACGACGCTGCTCGCGGCGGCGTTCGACGTGCGGGTGACAACGGCGGCGAGCGACCGTCGGGTGACGCTCGTCGTGTGGGTCGTGCCGCCGAGGGTGTAGGAGGATTCAGCCCCACGTCCAGCGTGCGTCGAGGACGTAGCGGTACACGCCGCTGACGAGGATGGCGATGGCGTTCGCCAGGAGGTAGGAGATGCCGCGCCAGCCGACGAGCCAGTAGAGCACGCCGAGCTGGAGCGGGATGGCGCTCCCCCGGACGAGGTTCGTCTTCACGAGGCCTTCGAGGAAGGCCGCCCGGCCGGTGTTCGCGGCCGCCTCGAACGTCCAGGCGTTGTTGAGGACGTACTGGATGACGATGGTCATCTCGATGGCGAACACCGCCGCCACGAGGTAGTTGATGCCGCCCCAGTCGACGAACAGCCAGAGGAGCGCCATCTGGATGCCGGCGGCGACGGTGCCCACGGCGACGAAGCGCCGGAGCTGGACGGCGAGCGGGCCGTCGACGAACTGTCGGAGGAATGCCTGGACCATCGTGCGCTATCGGTACCCGAGGGCCTTCAGCCGCGTCTCGATGGCGTCGTCGACGCCCTCCTCGGCCGCGTCGGCGCCGCGCTGGCGGACGGCGGCGCCGTGGTCGCGGACCAGCGGGCGGAGCCGCTCGATGACGGCCGCGTCGGCGGAGGTGGGGTCGACGGCGCGGTCGGTCCGTTGCTGGGGGTCGGACGGGCGGTGGTACAGTTCGCCCTCGCCCGTGTCGACGTTCTCCAGGTAGGTCCACTCGGCGGTCCGGGCGCTCACGAGCAGGTCGCCGTCCGCGAGGCTCCGGGGGATGGGCTGGGCGGTGACGCTCTCGCCGCGGACGGCGACCGACACCACCGGGTCGTCGGCCAGCACCTCGCCGTCGGTGACGCTCGGGAGGACGCTCTCACCGTCCCACTCGTCGGGGGCGTCCACGTCGAACAGGTCACAGACCGTCGGCGGGACGGCGTCGAGGCCGACCGCGCCCTCGACGCGGCGGGCGTCGGCACCGGGGACGTCCACGATGAGCGGGACGTGGATGAGTTCGTCGTAGAGCTTCGGGTAGTGCGCGAGGTGGCCGTGTTCGCGGAACTCCTCGCCGTGGTCGCCGGCGAGGACGACGGCCGTCTCGTCGGCGACGCCCGCGGTATCGAGCGAGTCGAGGACGCGCCCGACGCTCGCGTCGACCTGTCGGACCGCGCCCTGGTAGAGCGTCCGGAGGTCGGCGACCGTCCGGTCGTCGACCTCGAGGCCGAGGCCCGTGCGTGCGTGCGCGATGAGCATCCGGTGGGTACCCACCAGGCTGGAGGAGACCTCCCGTACGTACCGGGGGGCGGGTACGTAGGGGGTGTGAGGGTCCATGTAGTGGATCCACAGGAAGAACGGCTCCTCCGTCCCCTCGACGAACCGGGAGGCGGCACGCTCGACGTCGAACATCCGCGAGGTGTCGAGGAAGGGGAGGTCGTCGCCGTCGCGGCGCGCCAGCGCCCGGAGGCGGCGGAACGGCGAGGCCGCGAGCTGGAGCCACGCCTCGACCGTGGGGTGGGCCGCGAGGTAGCGGCTGTAGACGCCCGAGCCCACGTCGGCGACGAACGGTTCGAACTCGTCGAACCCGTCGTCGTACCCCCAGTGGGAGGTGAGAAAGCCGTTCGCCGCGTTGAAGCCGCCGGTCGCTACGTCGGCCGACGAGAGCGTCTCGGCGAGCGTCGGGGAGTCGGTCACGCCGATGCGGCCGTTGTCGGCGAACACGGGGCGCGACGCGAGCAGCGACGGGAACGAGAAGGGCGTCCAGTTCCCGTTGGCGAACGCGTGCTCGAAGACCGTCCCGCGGTCGGCCAACTCCTGGACGACCGGGGTGTGTCTGTCGTCGTCGTACGGCGAGATGGCGTCGGCGCGGAGCGAGTCGACCGTCACGAGGACGACGTTGGAGACGCGTTCGTCGGTCATAGCCGCCGGGGGCGTCCCCCTCGCTCCGGTTTTGCCCCCTCGTCCCCCGGCCACCCTGGGACGTCCCGGCCGGCCGACCCGAACCGGTCGCGGGACGCAAACGTGTACGCGCACATGTCTGTTCCCTCGTACTGAGGGTCGTTACGATACTCAAACTTGTGATATCAGCTGTCGGCAGGTTGAGGTGACGGCCGAGGGGTCGTCCCCGTTCCGTCGTCTGGTTTTCGACAGAAACCTACCACGAGTCGTGAGAGCTATACGCACGACGCGCGAGCCTCCGGCGTATGCTCCGGTCCGCCCGCGCGTTCGCACCGGGAAGCGTGACGACCGTGTTCGTCCCCGCTACAGACCCCGACGGGGGGTCGCTCGGCGTGAGCGTCGCCGTCGCCGACGGCGTGGCGGCGACGGTCCGGCCCGCGAACGAGACGACGGTCTCCCTCGACGGACGGGAGACGGCCTTCGACCCGGTGGAACGAGCGCTCGCGGCGCTCGACCTGACGGCGACGGTGGACCTCGAGGCGACGGTGCCGGTCGGTCGTGGGTTCGGCGCGAGCGGTGCCGCCACGCTCGCGACGGCGCTCGCCGCGGACGAGGTGTTCGACCTCGGCCGGTCCCGCGCCGCGCTCGTCGACGTCGCCCACCGCGCGGAGGTGGCCGCCGGCACCGGCCTCGGGGACGTGTTCGTCCAGGCGCGCGGGGGACTCGTCTGGAACGCCGGCGACGGGATACGGCGCGCCGAGAGCGACGCGGACCTCAGTTACACCAGCTACGGCGGCATCGCCACCGAGGAGGTCCTCGGCGACGACGACGCGCTCGACCGGGTGCGAGTCGCCGGCCGGGACGCCCTCGCGGCGCTCGACCCGCACGGACCGGTCGACGCGCTCGTCGAACGCTCGTGGCGGTTCGCCCGGGAGACGGGCCTCGTCACCGACCGCGTCGAGCGCGCCGTCTCCCGGGTCGAACGTGCCGGCGGGGTCGGGACGATGGCGATGGTCGGCGAGACGGTCGTCGCGGTGGGTGCGGGTGACGCGCTGGCGTCGACGACCCGAGCGACGAACGAGGGGGCGCGACTGCGGTGAGTTAACGGTTCAGGACGGGCGCCTTGAGTGCCGCCACCTCGTCCATGATGGTCGCCGTGTCCTCCTCGGAGACGCCGTTCTCGCGCAGCGCCGCCTCGAGGTAGCGCGCGACGGCGTCGAAGTCGGGCTCGTCGATGTCGAGGTGGGCGTGCGCCTCGCGCATGTCGCCCCCATCGTACTCGACCGGCCCTCCCGCGACCGAACTGATGAACTGTACCTGGTGGGCGCGCAGCTCCGCCATCGGGGTGTCCTCGAAGTAGCCCACCAGTTGCGGGTCGGTCAGCACGCGGTCGTAGAAGTCGTCGACGACGGCGTCGACGGCTTCGCGGCCGCCGATTCGCTCGTACACCGATTGGTCTGACATCGTCCTGGCTACGGAGATATGGGGACTAAACCTTGTCCCGAACGAGTCGTCGTTCAGGTATCACGTCACTGGAACGGAAGCAAAGTAGCATCGGCGGAGGGGTATACGACCGCCCGGCCCCGAGGGGAACACGGATGACACCAGTCACGCGCCCCGCTTTCGACAGGCGACAGGACGCCGTCGCCGACCTCGGGTGGGACCCCACCGGTGGCGACCCGATCGCGCTCGACCCGCACGTCCAGACGGGGACGCTCATCGAGGTCCCCCCGGGGACCTACTGCGTCCCGACGGGGGAGACGGCGGCCGTGCGCGCGTCGGGCGTCGAGCGCTTCGGTCTCCGCGGCCTCGGCGACGACCCGGAGGGTGTCCGGTTCCGACCGGAGGACGAGGGGGACGCGTACATCCTCTACCTCACCGATGTCCGGGACGTCCTCCTCGAGAACTACGCGGTCGACTACGGCGAGCGCGAGACGTCCGGCGCGCTCGGCCACGTCGTCCTCGCCGACGACGACCTCCAGGTCCGTCGTCTCCGCAAACAGGGGTTCACCCCGAGCACGTCGAACGGGGACAAGTGGTTCCTCTTCCTCGCCGTCGAGGACCCGAACGGCGAGGGACTCGTCGACGACGTCGAGTACAGCGGGCCGGCGGAGATAACCGGCCACGGGGCCTCCCGCGGCTTCGGCGGGGCGTTCGACCGACACCAGGGGACGCTCACGTGGCGGAACCTCGACGTCGAGAACAACCCCGGCGACGGTGCACCGTACGTCGGGACGAGCGGGACCAACCACATGGAGAACTGCCGGTGGAAGAACTGCGCGCTGGCGGCCGCCCGCAACGGCGGGAGCGACTCCTCCATCCGCGATTCGGAAATCACCGTCGACCTCGACGACCAGAACCCGCGGAACGTCGGCACCTACGAGGCCGCGAACCCGGTCTACTGGGACCCGCAGAACTCCGAGGAGGCAGGCGGTGTCATCGAGAACGTCACCATCCGGGTCGAGGAACCGTCGGACCCTAACGGCGCCGGCTACGCGGGCGGCTCCCTGCCGGCGTGGGGCATCGTCGTCGACTCCGCCGGCGGTAACGTGACCATCGAGAACTGCGACGTCACGTGCAACGCCGACCGCGTCCCGGCGGTACTCGCGCACGCGCCCGAGAAGCGCTGGGACCGCGCGCCGCCGGACCCCGACGAGTGGGGCATCCTGCTGCGCGAGACCACCATCGTCGGCGACGGGCGGTTGAACGAAGACGACGACCTGCGGAACGCGGCGGTCGTCCTGGAGCGACGGCCGGGGTCGGAGGTGACGGACACGACGGTCGACTGGCCGGACGCCGCTTACGGCGTCGCGCTCGTCCCGTGGTTCGACGACCGGACCGAGGCGCTCGTCGACGACTTCGGCTACGACGTGGGCGTCGCGCCCATCGACGACCCGGCGGGCAACGCGACCGTCGGGAACGTCTACGAACGCTGAGACGGCCCGCGAGGCGCGCCACCGTGGCTCGCCCGGCCCACCGATACGATGGCGAACCCGTCACCGGAGGCCGCGAGCGAGACGCCCAGGGATACCTACTGGGCGTCGACCGCGGCGACCGTCGCCAGGTTGACGATGTCCTTGACCTCGTCGCCGCGCTGGAGGACGTGGACGGGTTTGTCCATGCCGACGAGCATGGGGCCGATGGCCTCCGCCCCACCGAGCCGTTGCAGGAGTTTGTAGGCGATGGTAGGTGTCGGTCAACATCTCCTCGACGACGGCGGTGTCGGCCTGCATCTCCCCGTCGACCGGGAAGTCCACCGTCGGGTCCGACTGGAGTGCCCGCGCGGCCCGGCGGGGTTTGGCCGTTCCGTCGTTCTGCACCGACCCGAAGTCGGAGTAGGAGAGGAGGGCGACGCGAGGTTCGACGTTGAAGCGGCGGGCGAGTTCGGCGGTGTGTTTCGCCGTCTCCGCCAGTCCGTCCTCGTCGGGGTCCTGGTTCACGGTGGCGTCGGCGCAGAAGACGACGCTGTTCTTGAACGTGAGCATGTACACCCCGGCGGCGTACTCGGCGTCGTCGGCCGTCCCCACCACCTGCAGGGATGCGCGCAGGGAGGTCGGGTAGTGGTGGGTGATGCCGGTGAGCATGGCGTCGGCGTCGCCCAGTTCGACCATCACGCTCGCCAGGTAGTCGCCGTCGCGCCGGACCACGGTCTCCGCCTGCGTCCGGGTGACGCCCTTGCGCTTTCGCAGTTCGTGGAGGCGGTCGGCGTAGGGCGCGAGCGACCCCTCCTCGGGGTCGACGATCTCGGGGTCGAAGTCCAGGCCGAGCGAGGCCGACAGCTCCCAGATGCGGTGGCGGTCCCCGACGAGGACGGGGTGGGCGATGCCCTCCTCCTCTAGCTGGTGGGCCGCGCGGAGTATCTTCGGGTGGTCGCCCTCGGCGAACACGACGCGCTGGGGTTCGCTCCGGGCCTTCGAGACCACGATCTGCATCATCTCGCGGGACTTCCCGAGGCGGGCTTCGAGCGCCTGACGGTACTCCTCGAGGTCGACCTCGTCGCGGGCGACGCCGCTGTCCATCGCCGCCCCCGCGACGGCCGAGGACACCTCGAAGAGGACGCGGGGGTCGACGGGTTTGGGGAGGATGTACTCGGGGCCGTACTGCAGGGGCTGGTCGCCGTAGGCCTTCATCACTGCATCGGGGACGTCGCGCTTCGCGAGGTCGGCCAGCGCGCGGGCGGCGGCCACCTTCATGTCCTCGTTGATGTCGGTGGCACGGACGTCGAGTGCGCCGCGGAAGATGAACGGGAAGCCGAGGACGTTGTTGACCTGGTTGGGGTAGTCGGAGCGGCCCGTCGCCATGATGACGGTGTCCTCGCGGGCGTTCTTGGCCGTCTCGTAGTCGATTTCGGGGTCGGGGTTCGCCATCGCGAAGACGATGGGGTCGGCGGCCATCGAGCGGACCATCTCCGCGTCGACGATGCCCCCCGCAGAGAGGCCGACGAACACGTCGGCGCCCGCCATCGCGTCCCCGACGTGGCCCGCGGGGACGTCCTTCGCGAACGGTTCGGTCTGTGGGGTGAGGTCGCCGGCGTCGGCGCGCGCCTCCGTGAGGATACCGTCGATGTCGACCATCGTGATGTTCTCGCGTCGGACGCCGAGCGAGACGTAGAAACGGGCGGTGGCGGTGGCGGCCGCGCCCGCCCCCGAGAACGTGACCTCGAGTTCGTCGAGGGCCTTTCCGGCGATGTCGGCGGCGTTGAGGAGGGCGGCGCCGGAGATGATGGCGGTGCCGTGCTGGTCGTCGTGGAAGACGGGGACGTCCATCTCCTCGCGCAGGCGCGCCTCGATTTCGAAACACTCCGGCGCCTTGATGTCCTCCAGGTTGATGCCACCGAACGTCGGTTCCATCGCGGCGACGGACGAGACGAAGTCGTCGGTCTCCTCGTGGTCGAGTTCGATGTCGAAGACGTCGATGTCGGCGAAGCGCTTGAACAGCACCCCTTTCCCCTCCATGACGGGTTTCGAGGCCGCCGCCCCGATGTCGCCCAGACCGAGGACCGCGGACCCGTCGGAGACGACCCCCACGAGGTTCCCCTTCGACGTGTAGCTGTAGGCCGCGTCGGGGTCCCTCTCGATTTCGAGGCAGGGGGCGGCGACGCCCGGCGAGTACGCCAGCGAGAGGTCCCGCTGCGTGTTCGTCGGCTTCGTCGTCGATATCTCCAGCTTTCCGGGGGGTGATTCGCGGTGGTACCGAAGCGCGTCCTCGTCGAGTCCCATACGGGCCGGTGCGACCGGAGCCTAATAAGCGAGGGCAGACGCGTGTCGTACCGCCGTCGTGGCGTCCCGACCGGACTGTTTATCCTCGTATGACATGAGCGTGAAGACGACAATCAGCATGTCGAGTCGTTCCCCGGCCCGTCCCCGCCGCCACCGCATCGTCGCCTCGCTCCTCCTCGTCCCGCTGTTCGCCGCCCCGGCGGCCGCTCAGCGCCCGTTCGATACGGGCACCACCGTCGGCGTCGAGGCCGCCGTCGCGTCGCTCGTCGCCCTCGTCGTCGGTGGTGGGTTGCTCGCGTTCGCGCCGACGTACACCGGCCGGACGACCCGACGGATAACCGAGGACCCCGGCGAGACGTTCGTCTACGGGGTCGGTCTGGGCGTCGCCGTCGTGGTCCTCGTGGTCGTGCTGGTGCTCACGGTGGTCGGGAGCCTGCTGGTGATTCCACTGGCCGTCGTGGTCGCGGTCGCCGGAACACTCGGCTACCTCGCGGCCGGCCGGGTCGTCACCGACAGCCGCCCCCTCGTGTTGCTCGTGGCCGTGTTCCTCGCGGTGGCCGTCGCCGTCGTCCCACTCCTCGGGGGTCTCCTCGGCTTCGTCCTGAGCAGCCTCGGGATGGGCGCGGCCTACCTCGACTACCGCGACGACGGCGCGTCGACGGGTGACGGGACGCCAGGGGGCTGACGACCGGCCGTCCCACCCGCCGTCACGTCGGTCGTCACGGGCTGCACACCTACTCGCGGACGAACGTCACCGGGCAGGGGGCGTTGAGCATCACCTCCTGGGCCGTACTCCCGAAGACGGCCTTCCCGGCGGGGGTGCGCTTGCGTCCGCCGACGACGACGAGGTTCGCCCCGGTGCCGCGTGCCAGCGCGACGATGCGTTCGCCGTGGGGGCCGACCGCCCCCCGGACGACGTACTCGACGCCGCCGGCGTCGAACGTCGACGCGAGCGAGCGAACCGTCGCGTGGCGACTCGCCACCTCGTCGGGGTCGACCGGCCCGTCCGGGTCGTAGTCGAGCTGTTCGACCACCGCGGCGAACTCCGCCTCGGTGAAGACGTGCGCGAGCGTCACCGTCGCGCCCGCCGGGCCGGCGATGTCGCTGACCGTCCGCGCCAGCGCGTCGATGCGGTCTTCGTCACCCTCACCGACTGCGAGCAGGACTGTGTCGAGTGCCATGGCGCTAGCGAACACGTCGCGCACGAACAGCGTTTCGGTCGCTTCGATGACAGCTGACGGGAAGTCGTCCGTGGAGTTCGGGGCCCCGTCCGGTGCCGTATGCGACTGTGATGGCGAAACGAGTCGACAAGAAGGCTTTACGCGCCGGCGACCAGTGCACGACCATGGACACCGAGGCGCTCGTGGCGACGTTTCGCGAGGCGGGACTGTCGCCGTACCAGGCCAGCACGTACGTCGCGCTGCTCGACCTCGGAACCGCCTCCGCGACCGAACTGGCAGAGGCGGCCGAGGTCCCCTCGGCGCGCATCTACGACGTCCTGCGGGACCTGGAGTCGCGGGGGTACATCGAGACCTACGAGCGAGAGCACCGCTGCGCGCGGGCGCACAGCCCCGCACAGGTGCTCGCCGACCTGCGCGAGCGCGCCACGGAGTTCGAGGCGGCCGCCGAGGAGGTCGAGGCGCGCTGGGAACAGCCGGACGTGAAGAGCCCCCGCGCGAGTCTCGTCCACCGTTTCGACACCGTCCTCGACCGGGCGCGGACGTGCATCGAGCGGGCGACCCACCAGGTCCAACTGTCGGTGAGCGAGTCCGAGTTCGGGTCGCTACGCGGGTCCCTTCGTGCGGCCCGCGAGCGGGGCGCCGCGGTCAACGTCGTCGTCCACACGGACCCCGACGCGCCGGCACCCGAACGCGCGCGCTTCGAGGGCATCTGCAGCGAGGTGCGCCACCGGCCGCTCCCCGCACCGTTCGTCGCGCTCGTCGACCGTCACCAGACCTGCTTCGCTCACCACGCCGACTCGGTCGACCGCTACGGCGTCCTCGTCGACGACCGGGCGCACACCTACGTCTTCAACTGGTACTTCCAGACCTGCCTCTGGGAGCCGTGGCCGGTCGTCCACAGCGACGGGGAGGACGGCCTCCCGCGCGAGTACGTCGACCTGCGGCGCTGTCTCCGGGACGTGACGCCGGCGCTCGCCGACGGCGCGACCGTCCGCGTCACCGTCGAGGGACGGGACCTCACGAGCGGCGACCCGCGCACGATACGCGGCGACGTCGTGGACGTGCGGACGGCGTCGGAGGTGTCGGGCGCGACGCCGAGTCTGCGTGACCTCGCGGGGCGGGCCACGCTCGTCGTCGACGACGGCGAGCGGACCCACGCGGTCGGTGGGTGGGGTGCCGTCGTCGAGGAGGTCGAGGCGACGCGGATCACCGTCGACGACATCGATTGGCCCAGCGACAGGTAGCCCGCCGTGAACTCCATCTTCTCGTATCAACTACGGCCGTTGTAGTACAGTAATTATATTCCCTGTTCGGCCGACTCGTGACAGGCAATGCCACGGGACAGCAGTAGAGAGAGCGGTGGCCGGCGGGCCACTCGACGCCGGTTCATCGCCGCGGCCGGCGCAGCGGGCGTCAGCGCCGGGTTCGCTGGGTGTCTGTACGGGACGACCGGGTCCGGGGGGGAGACGGTCGTCTCGTTCGGGTTCGACCCGTCGGCCGCCCAGGCGGTCGGCGACGAGATACGGGCCCTGTTCCACGAGGAGGGGGGCCTCTCGAACGACATCCGCATCACGTTCGAACCCGGCGTCCAGGACTCGGGGAGTCGGCGCGACAAGTACATGCGACAACTCACCGGCGGCGAGGCCGACCCGGACCTCATCCTGATGGACTCCGGGTGGACGCGGACGTTCATCGACCGCGAACTGGTGACGAACCTGAGTTCCTTCCTCCCCCAGGACGTCCTCGACACCGTCGAGTCGGAGTACCTCGAATCGAGCCTCTCGACGGCCATGGGGAGCGACGGGAGCCTCTACGGCGTACCGCTGTTCCCCGACTTCGGCGTCATGCAGTACCGGAAGGACCTCGTCAGGAACGCGGGCTTCCAGCCGGACGAGGACGACTGGGCGACCGAACCGATGACCTGGGAGCGGTTCTCGCAGATCATGGCCGAGACGCTCCAGGCGAACGCGGACGAGGAGGAGTCGCTTCGCTACGGCTACGTCTTCCCGTTCGACAGCTACGAGGGGCTCTCGTGTTGCTCGTTCAACGAGATGATGACCTCCTGGGGCGGCGCGTACTTCGGGGGGCGCGACAACCTCTTCGGCCCCATCGGTGAACGGCCCATCACCGTCGACACCGAACCCGTGGTGAACTCCATCCGGATGGCCCGGTCGTTCATCTACGGCGAGGACGACGACGCGGCGCTCGACGGCTACCCCCGCATCTCGCCGGAGAACGTCCTCTCGTGGTCGGAGCCGAACGTCCACAACGCGATGGTCAACGGCGAGACCGTCGCCCAGCGCAACTGGCCGTACTCCATCGCCACGAACGCCACCGAGGAGAACTACGGCACCGACTACGGCGTGATGCCCCTGCCCTACGCCACCGAACCGTCGAACGCACAGGCCGAGGGGACGGGCGGCACCACCTCCGCGCTCGGGGGCTGGAACATGACGGTCAACCCGAACACGGAGGTGCCCGACGCGGTCCGCGAGGTCATCGAGGCGGCGACCACCGACGAGGTGATGCTCGGCCTGTTCCGCATCTGGGGGTGGCTCCCGCCGAAGCTCGAACTGCTGCGGACGCAGGCCGCCCGCGACATCGAGCCGACCGGACGCTACGCCGAGACGCTCTACGTCGCCGGCCAGAACAGCATGCCGCGGCCGGTGACGGTGCTCTGGCCACAGGAGTCGAGCGCCATCTCGAGTGCGGTCAACGGGTCGGCCTCGCGCGAACAGGCACCGGCGGGGGCGATGACGGACCTGAAGAACGAACTGCAAGTCATCGAGGGGAGTACGTAACCATGGGAACTGAAACCGAAACACGAACGCAACGCGACGCCGGAGGCGGCCGGTCCGGGGCGTACACCCGGTCGGTGCGCTGGCTAGAGACGCTCGACGAATCGCAGTTCGCCTACCTGCTGCTGGCCCCGGTGTTCCTGTTGCTCGGGCTCATCGCGTTCTGGCCGCTGCTGAGCACGTTCGAACTGTCCCTGCACGCGGACCGGTTGACGGGGGCGACGCGCGTGGGCGAGTTCGTCGGCCTCCAGAACTACGTCGAACTGTTCACGGGCCAGAAGGCGCTCGTCAACCCCTTCTTCAGCCTCGAACAGCCCCTCCAGAGCGCGCTGGTGGTGACGCTCGTGTTCACCGTCGTCAGCGTCCTCTTCGAGACGGTCATCGGCTTCGGCCAGGCGCTGGTGCTCGACCAGGACTTCCGCGGCCGGCGCTGGGTCCGCGTCGCCATCATCCTCCCGTGGGCGGTGCCCATCGTCATCCAGGGGATGATCTTCTACCTGATGTTCCAGCCGGGCGTCGGCTTCGCCGTCGGACCCCTCTCCGACCTCGGCATCATCTCCAGTCAGCCGTTCAACGACCTCGGGAGTTCGCTCCTGCTCATCATCGTCGCCGACATCTGGAAGACGTCGGCGTTCATGGCGCTGCTCATCCTCGCGGGACTCCAGAGCATCGACCGCTCGCTGTACGACGTCGCGCGCGTCTCGGGGGCCTCCCGCGTCCAGCAGTTCCGCTACATCACGCTCCCGCTCGTCATCCCGACGGTGGCCGTCGCGATGCTGTTTCGCACTATCGACGCGGCGCGCGTCTTCGGCCTCATCGAGGCCTCCGGCGCGGGCTGTACGACCGTCCCCTCGCTCTCGTGTCAAGTGGTGACGACGTTCTTCACCATCGGCCGGTACGGGACGGCCGCCGCCATCGCCTTTACCACGGCGGGCATCATCTCGCTGCTCGTGGCCGTGAACATCGCCCGCCTCGCACGGGGGGGTCTCTGAGATGGCGACCGAGTCAGAGTCCAACGATGGACCGTTCACCCGCTGGGTCCAGGGGGCCATCAGCGACCCCGAACGGACCTACCGGGCGATGTTCTACGTCGTGATGATATTCTTCCTCGTCACGACGCTGTTCCCGCTCTACTACCTGCTGGTCATCGCGCTCACGCCGACGAGCGCCATCCAGGACATGGGTCTGCTCCCGAAGGGGTTCAACCCGGGAGCGTTCGTCGAGATATTCGAGGTGGTGCCCATCCACTTCTACCTGTTCAACAGCTTCGTGCTCGCGACCGTCACGACGGTCATCGTCATCGCGCTGGCGTCGCTCGCGGGGTACGTCTTCGGCCGACTGGAGTTCCCCGGCCGGGTGCCGCTGATGCTGTCGGTGCTCGCCATCTCCTACTTCCCGCCGGCGGCGTTCCTGCTCCCGCTGTACCAGCTGTTCCAGGGCGACGTGATGGTCTTCGGCGTGCAGGTGTTCCCCCGGGTCATCAACACGCCGCCCGCGATGGTGCTGCCGTTCAGCGCGCTGTTCCTCCCCCTCTCCATCTTCATCCTCACGACGTTCTACAGCCAGATTCCGGACGGCCTCGAGGACGCCGCCCGGGTCGAGGGGTCGACGCGGCTGGGCGCGCTGTTCCGCGTCATCATCCCGCTGTCGGCGCCGGGCGTCGCCACGGCGGCCGTCCTCACGTTCATCTCGGTGTACAACGAGTTCTTCTTCTCGTACCTGATGGTCACGAGCGGGAAGTTCACCAACTGGGCGCCGATGGTCTACGGTATCCTCAACTACCAGACGCAGTACTCGACGCTGTACAACCTGATGGCGGCGGCCTCCATCGTGGCCGTCATCCCCGTCGCCATCCTCGTCGTCGTCGCACAGGAGAAGATCGTCAGCGGCCTCACGGCAGGGGCACTCAAGGAGTGAAGTGATTCATCATGGCAACAGTTACACTCGACGGAGTTTGGAAGCGCTACCAGGACGTCATCGCGGTCGAGGACATGAACCTCGACATCAGGGACGGGGAGTTCCTCACGCTCGTCGGCCCCTCCGGTTGTGGGAAGTCCACGACCATGGAGATGATCGCCGGCCTCACCCAGCCCAGCGAGGGGGAGGTGTACATCGGTGAACGGGAGGTGACGAACCTCCCGCCGAAGGACCGCGGGGTGGCGATGGTGTTCCAGAACATCGCGCTGTTCCCGCACATGGACGTCTACGAGAACATCAGTTTCGGCCTCCGCCTGCGCGACTACGACAAGGAGGAGATAGACCGGCGCGTCGAGCGCGCCGTCGACATCGTCCAGCTGGAGGGGATGCTCGACCGTCAGCCGGACGAACTCTCGGGCGGCCAGCGCCAGCGCGTCGCCATCGCCCGCGCTATCGTCCGCAACCCCGACGCGTTCCTCATGGACGAGCCGCTGGCGAACCTCGACGCGAAACTGCGCGTCCACATGCGCACGGAACTCCAGCGCCTGCACCGCGAACTGGGGGCGACGACCATCTACGTCACCCACGACCAGGCGGAGGCGATGACGATGTCCGACCGCATCGCCATCATCGACGGGGGGAACCTCCAGCAACTCGCCCCGCCGCTGACCTGCTACAACGAACCGGCGAACCTGTTCGTCGCGGGCTTCATCGGCTCGCCGAGCATGAACTTCGTCGAGGGGGTGTACGAGGACGGCCAGTTCGCCTCCTCGGCGCTCTCGGTCGGCATCGACACGCCCGTCGACGCCGACGAGGGGACGGCCGTCACCCTCGGCGTCCGCCCCGAGGACGTCTACACGGTCGAACAGGCCGACGGGGTCACGAACCGGACGGACCCGGTCGGCGCGCGCACGGACGTCCTCGAACCGATGGGTAACGAGATATTCGTCACCCTCATCCTCGACGACGAGGAGGAGGACGAGGGGACGGAACTGCTGATGAGCGTCTCGCCCGACAGCAACCTCGCGGAGGGCGACGAGGTCGAGGTGGTCCTCGACCGGACGAAGGTCCACCTCTTCGACACCGAGAGCGGCGAGGCGCTGGTCCACGGCGTCGCCGGCCAGCCCGAGATGACCGCCGACGGGGGTGAGCGCTGACGTGGACCCGCTGCTCTACCTCGGCGGCGTGACCCTCCTCTTCTTCTTCTGGGTCTACGGTATCGTCGCGTTCGTCCGCGACCTCCGGGGGCGGTACCTGCCGGCGCTGCGACAGTACCGGCGCGGCCGGGCGGTCGAGCAGGAGCGAGAGGAGCGCGAACGGGAGCGAGAGGAGCGCGAACGGCAGCTCTACTGACTCCGACGACCCGGAGAGGGCGGTCGGATTTCGGCGACGATGGAACGACACATGAATCACGGTCCAATCACGAAGTCGATACGAGAATGGCACCACGAATTGGCATCATCGGTCTAGGAAACATCGGCCACATCCACGCCGAGCACCTGGAGTCGCTCGCCGCGGAGGGGGTCGTCGAGGTCGCGGGCGGAATGGACATCGCCTCGGAGGCGTGCGAGCACTTCGAGAACCGCTTCGGCGTGCGCGCCTACGAGCACCCCGAGGTGCTGTACGAGGACGTCGACGGCGTCATCATCGCCACGCCGAACCGCTTCCACGAGGAGTACGCTGTCTCGGCGTTCGACGCCGGTCTCGACGTCCTGCTGGAGAAACCCATCGGACACACGCTGGAGAGCGCAGAGCGCATCGTCGCGGCCGCGGAGACCGCCGAGGGGAACGCGATGGTGGGCTTCCTCAACCGGTTCAACGACGCCGTCAAGGTGTTCAAGGACTACCAGCGCGAGGGGCGCTTCGGCGAGGTCACCCACGTCGAGGCGAACTACGTCCGCCGGCGGGGCGTCCCCGGCCGCGGGTCGTGGTTCACCAACCGCGAGATATCCGGCGGCGGGGCGCTCGTCGACATCGGCGTCCACGCCATCGACCTCGCGCTCCACCTCCTCTCGTACCCGCCGGTCGAGGAGGTCAACGGCGTGACCCGCTCGACGTTCGGCGGGCGCGACGACTACACCTACCTCGAGATGTGGGGCGAGGACACCGAGGGCACCTTCGACGTCGACGACTCCGCGAGCGCGTTCATCCGCTGCGCGGACGACCGGACGGTCTCGCTGGAGGTGGCGTGGGCGAGCAACCGACCGCCGACGACGGAGTTCGTCGTCCACGGCACCGAGGCCGGCGCGACGCTCGACCTCGACGGCAACCTCACCATCTACGAGACGAGTTCCGAGGGCGCCCCCCACTTCACCGACGCGACGGTGACGACGCGCAACCGACCGCCGATGCGCTCGGAACTGCGCGCGTTCGTCGACACGGTGGCACGCGACGAACCCCCCCGGCTGAACACGCTCGAACAGGGCCTCGTGGTCCAGCGCATCCTCGACGGCATCTACCGCTCCTCCGAGACCGGCCGTGCCGTCTCCGTCCAGGGGAACGCCCTCTCCGTCTCCGACTGACCTCGACCCCGACCCCGACCCCGACCGTTCGTCGGCCGACCGACGCCGGAGCGATGCGGCCGAGCGCCGGTGCCCCCGACGGTCGTGACGACCGGGACGGCCGGGACGTTAAGGTGCCCCGACGACGAAACGCCGTCGAACGACAGCGGTCCGACACTCAACCCATGCACATCGGCGTACTCACAGTCCCACTCGGCGACGAATCGCTCGACGACGCACTCGCGTACCTCGCCTCCATCGGCGTGAGCGCGGTCGAACTCGGCTGCGGGGGGTTCCCCGGCGATGACCACCTCAATCGGCAGGAGTTCCTCGACGACGACGACGCGCGCGCCGCCCTCCGCGAGAC
The DNA here is from genome assembly GCF_030553305.1 of Halomarina ordinaria. Lineage (NCBI taxonomy): Archaea > Methanobacteriati > Methanobacteriota > Halobacteria > Halobacteriales > Natronomonadaceae > Halomarina > Halomarina ordinaria. The sequence continues at coordinate 1,783,188 of NZ_JARRAH010000001.1, forward strand.
GCTCGCGGACCACGACCTGTCGGTGAGCGCGCTCGCGACGCACAACAACCCGCTGCACCCCGACGACGAGCGCGCGGAGCGCGCCGACACGGAACTGCGCGAGGCCGTCTGCCTCGCCGACGCCCTGGACGTCGACGTCGTCACCTGCTTCTCGGGGCTACCGGCCGGCGGCCCGAACGACGAGGTGCCGAACTGGGTGACCGCGCCGTGGCCAGCCGAACACGCCGACGCCCACGACTACCAGTGGGACCTCGCGACCGACTACTGGGCGGACCTGGCGGAGCACGCCGAGGCGCACGGCGTCGACCTCGCCATCGAGATGCACCCGAACATGCTGGTGTACGAGCCGACCGGCCTGCTCCGCCTCCGGGAGGCCGCCGGCGAGCGCGTCGGCGCGAACTTCGACCCCTCGCACCTCTACTGGCAGGGCATCGACGTCCTCGCCGCCGTCCGCCTGCTCGGCGAGCGCGACGCCATCCACCACGTCCACGCGAAGGACACCCGTGTCTACGACAGCGTCTCCCGCGAGAAGGGCGTCCTCGACACCACGCCGTACGACGAGGAGGTCGACCGCTCGTGGCTCTTCCGGACGGTCGGCTACGGCCACGGCGAGGCCCACTGGAAGGACCTCGTCTCCACGCTCCGGATGGTCGGCTACGACGGCGCGCTCTCCATCGAACACGAGGACTCGCTGACCTCCTCGCGCGAGGGACTGGAGAAGGCCGTCGAGTTGCTCGACCGGGCCGTCTTCGAGACCCAGCCCGGCGAGGCCTACTGGGCGGAGTAGGCCCGAACGCCTTTCGCCTCCCCCGACGAGACACCTACGCGATGACGCTCCACGTCGGGATGCTGGGGTATCGCTTCATGGGGAAGGCACACGCCAACGCGCTCGCGCGCCTGCCGATGTTCTTCCCGGACGCGCCGGAGACCGAGCGGAGCGTCCTCGTCGGTCGCGACGAGGCGGCGCTCGCGGAGGCGGCCGACCGCCTCGGGTTCGCGGCGACGGAGACGGACTGGGAGGCCGCCATCGAGGAGGTGGACGTCCTCTACAACCTCGGGCCGAACCACCTCCACCCCGAGCCGTCGATTCGGGCGCTGGAGTCGGACGTCCACGTGCTCTGTGAGAAACCGCTCGCGCCGGGGCTGGAGGCGGCCGAGCGGATGGCCGAGGCGGCCCGCGCGAGCGACGCCGTCGCCGGCTGTGCGTTCAACTACCGCTACGTCCCGGCGCTACGCTACGCGCGCCGCCTCGTCGAGGCGGGCGACCTCGGGGAGATACGCCACGTCCGCGGGCGCTACCTGCAGGACTGGCTCGTCGACCCGGAGGCACCGTGGTCGTGGCGACTCGACGCCGACCTGGCCGGCAGCGGCGCGCTCGGCGACCTCGGTGCCCACACCCTCGACCTCGCGCGCTTCCTCGTCGGCGACCGGGTCGGCGAGGCGACGTCGGTCGACGGCAGCCTGCAGACGTTCGTCGAGGAGCGACCCGTCGAGGGCGAGGACGACACCCGGCCGGTCACCGTCGACGACGCCTACGGCGCGCGGGTGACCTACGAGTCGGGGGCGATGGGCACCTTCGAGGCGACGCGGATGGCGACCGGCCACAAGAACGACCACACCGTCGAACTGGAGGGGACGAAGGGTGCCCTCCGGTTCTCGCTCGAACGCCTGAACGAACTGGAGGTGTTGCGCGAGGGCGACCGCGGCTTCGAGACGGTGCTCGTCACCGACGCCGACGACCCCTACGTCGACCACTGGTGGCCGCCCGGCCACGTCCTCGGCTGGGAACACACGTTCGTCCACGAGAACTACGAGTTCCTCCGGGCGGCGGCCGGCGAGCGCGACGAGTTCCACGCGAGCTTCGAGGACGGTCTCGAGGCCCAGCGGCTCCTCGACGCGGTGGAACGAAGCGACGCGCGCGGCGAGCGCGTCTCGGTCGAGCGATGAGCGACACGACCCCGGACCCCACCGAGTTCGACTGGCGAACCCGCCGGGAGCGACTCGACGCGTACCTCGACGCGAACGACCTCGAAGCGGTCTGGTTCGCCCGTCCGAACGGCTTCGCGTGGCTCACCGGCGGCGACAACGTCGTCGACCGGGCGGGCGACGCGGGCGTGGCGGCGGCGGGTTACGACGGCGAGGCGCTGACGGTGGTCACCGACGACATCGAGGCGCCCCGCCTCCGGACCGAGGAACTGCCCGACTGCACCGTCGTCACGTTCGACTGGTACCGCGCCGACCTGCCGAGCGTCGTGAGCGAGGTGAGTCCGACCCCGGCGGCCGCGGACGTCGACGTCCCCGGGCTGGCGACGCTCGACGCGAGCGCCCTCCGACAGCCCCTCACCGACGGCGACGCGGCGCGCTACCGGGCGCTCTGTCGGGCCGTCGCCGAGACGGTCGAGTCCGTCTGTCGGGCGTGCGAACGCGACGACACGGAGCGGGCGGTCGCGGCCCGCCTCCGGGGGGACCTGGCCGCGCGCGGCGTCGACTCGCCGGTGGCGCTCGTCGGCGGCGGCGAGCGCGCGCGGCGCTACCGTCACTACACGCCGACGACGGCGCCGCTGGGCGACTACGCCCTCGTCTCGGTCACCGCCGAGCGCGGCGGCCTGTTCGCCAGTTGCACGCGGACGGTGGCGTTCGACCCGCCGACGTGGCTGGCGGAGCGCCACCGGGCGGCCGCGCGCGTCGAGGCGACGGCGCTCGCGGCGACGCGGCGCGTGGGGCGCGAGGGCGGGACGGCGGGGGAGGTGTTCGCGGCCGTCCAGGACGCCTACGACGCCGCCGGCTTCGACGGCGAGTGGGCGTACCACCACCAGGGTGGCGCCGCCGGCTTCGCCGGCCGGGAGTGGATAGCCACCCCCGACCACCCCGCCCCCGTCCGCCTCCCGATGGGCTACGCGTGGAACCCGACGGTCCGGGGCGCCAAGAGCGAGGAGACGGTGCTCGTCACCGAGGACGGTGTCGAGACGCTGACGCGCACGGACGCGGACGACTGGCCGACCCTCGAGGTGACGGCGACGGACGGGTCGGGCGTCACCGTCACGCGCCCCGCGCTCTACGAGCCGTAGTCGGCCCGGAACGCCTCGACCGCCTCGCGGTCGGGGAGGGCGGCCATCGCCCCCTGCTCGGTCGTCGTCCGCGCGGCGACGGCGTTGGCGAACGCCAGTACCTCGGGGAGGTCGTGGCCGTCGACCAGCGCGGCGACCGCGCCCGCGAGGAAGGCGTCGCCGGCCCCAGTCGTGTCGACGACGTCGACGGGGTAGCCGCCGTGGTCGACGCGCGTCGCGGCCCACGGCGCGTCGTCGGTCGTCACCGCGAGCGACCCCTCGCCCCCGAGCGTGAGCAGGACGGTGTGGGGGCCGCGCTCACAGACGGCGCGCGCGAGCGCCTCGGGGTCGCTCGCCTCGAACCCCGCCACCCGGAGGTCGTCCGGGCTGGCCTTCACGACGTCGACCAGCGGGAGCACCGCCGCCAGCGCACGCTCGAAGGCCCCCTCGGACCAGAGTTCGGGTCGGGCGTTCGGGTCGAACACGACGGTGCAGTCGCGCTCGCGGGCGCGCTGGACGAGGTCGCGCGCCGCGTGCCGGCCGGCGTCCGTCGAGAGGACGACCCCGCCGAAGACGACCCACTCGACGGCGTCGAGCGCCTCGTCGGGGACCGTCCCCACCTCGAAGCGGGTGTCGGCACCCCGGTCGCGGTAGAACGAGAACGTCGGGACGGCCGCCTCGTCGTGGGTGACGAGCGCGAGCGTCGTCTTCGCGTCCGGGTCGTGCTCGACGAAGCGGTCGGGGACGCCCGCCGCGTCGAGCGTGTCGGCGAGGAACCCGCCGAGGGGGTCGGTCGCGAGGCGCGTCCAGAACCACGGCGCCCGGTCGAGGCGCGCGAGCGCGACGGCGACGTTCGCGGACGCGCCGCCGGCCCTGCGTCGGTAGGTCTCGACGGTCGCCGGCGAACCGACCCGCTCGGGCAGGAAGTCGACGAGCGTCTCACCGGCGACGAGCACGGGTGGGGGTGACATACGGGCGAATCGAGAGGACGAGAAAAAGCTTCTCCGATGCCGCTACATCAATCCCACCGCGTCCGTGTACGGCGGCGGCACGACCGCCCCGCAGGTTATGCGTCCGACACTCCTCGACCCGGGTATGACGCTCGAAGGAGAGCAGGCACCGGAGTTCACACTCGAGAGCACCGCCGGCGGCGAGGTCTCGCTGTCGGAGACCCTGGAGTCGGGTCCCACCATCGTCCTCGTCAACCGTGGCCACTGGTGCAGTTTCTGCGCCGAACAGCTCCAGACGTTCAGCGAGGTGTCCTACGACCTCTGGTTCAACGACGGGGTCGACGTCCTCCCGGTCGTGACGAGCCCGCTCCCGAGGCTCACCGAGATGCGCGACCGCTTCGACCTCGACGTCCAGTTGCTCGCCGACCCCGACGGGGAGGTGGCGGAGGCCTACAGCGGCACCGAGGAGACGAGCCACGGCCTCACCGGCATCGCCGGCACCTACGTTATCGACGAGGACGGCGTGATTCGCTACGAACAGGTCGCCGACCACCCCGCCGACCGCACCTACGGCAACTGGGTGCGCTACTTCGTCCGCAACGACTTCGAGGACCCGTTCAGCGGCTAGGTCAGCCGTCGAGTCGCGTCACGCGACCCGCGAGGTCGGCGTCGACCGCCTCGGGGGAGAGGCCGGCGACGGCGTCGAGGAAGCGAATCTTGTAGCTCGCGGGCCCGCCGTACTCCGTCTCGGCGGCCCGCTCGGCGGCCAGTCCGTAGCCGACGACGGCGTCGACGCTCGCGGTCAGGGGGTCGGCGACGGCCCCGCAGAACGTGGCGAGCGTCACCCCGAGCATACACCCCGTGCCGACGACCCGCCCGAGCATGGGGTGACCGCCCTCGACGCCGAATGCCCGCTCGGACGTCGCGATGACGTCACGCTCGCCGGAGGCGACGACGACGCTCCCGGTGGTGTCGGCGCAGGCCCGCGCCGTCGCCGCGATGTCCGCGTACTCGCCGACGGACTCGACGCCGCGCACCTCGCCGGCCGCGCCCGCGAGGGTGCTCACCTCGCCGTAGTTCCCCTTCACGACGGCGAGGTCGACCTCGGCGACGAGGCGCTCGGCCACGGCCGTCCGCGTCGGCGTCGCCCCCACCCCGACGGGGTCGAGGACCACGGGCACGCCGTGGTCGTTGGCCGCCCGCCCCGCCGCGACCATCGTCCGCTCGCCGCGCTCGCTCACGTCGCCGGCGTTGAGCAGGAGGGCGTCGGCACCCGCGACCATCTCCGCCACCTCCCGCTCGTCGTCGGCCATCACCGGCAGGCCGCCCCAGTGGAGGGTGACGTTCGCCACGTCGTTGACCGTCACCGCGTTCGTGACGGAGTGGACGAGCGGACCCGTCGCCGCCACCGACGCGAGCGACGAGGCGAGCGTGGGCTGTACCGACTCAGACACGGTCGACCGCCTCCCGAAGTGCCCGTGCGGCCGCCGCCACGTCCGGCGCGTCCGTGAGGGCGCTGATGACGGCGACGCCGTCGGCCCCCGCCTCGACGACCCGTGCGGCGTTGTCGGCCGTGATGCCGCCGATGCCGACGAACGGGACGTCAACGCTGTCCGCGACGTCTCGAACCCGCTCCAGCCCGATGTCCGCGTCCGCCGGGTCGACGTCCTTCGACCCCGTGGCGAACACCGCCCCGACGCCGAGGTAGTCCGCGCCGGCGTCGACGGCCTCGCGGGCGGCGGCCACGGTCGAGACCGACCGACCGACGATGGCGTCGTCGCCGAGGAGGTCGCGGGCGACCGGGACCGGCAGGTCGTCGTCGCCGAGGTGGACGCCGTCGGCGTCCAGGGCGAGCGCGAGGTCGACCCGGTCGTTGACGACGAAGGGGACGTCCGCCTCGGCCGTCAGTTCGCGGACGCGCCGGCCGACCTCGTATCGCTCGCGGGCGGGGCGGTCCTTCTCGCGTAACTGGACGAACGTCGCGCCGCCGGCCAGCGCGTCGGCGACGACGGCCGGCGTCGACCGGCCGGCGGAGAGGTGCTGCTGGGTGACGAGGTACACTCGCAGGTCGTCGGGATTCATCGGTGATATCTGGCGGTGATTTCGGGAGCGGGGCGATGAGCGTTCTGGTCGCGTGCCGCGAGCGTGGTGCGAAGAGCGAGGGGAGAAAACCGCACCACTGCGACAGACCGTGACATACTTTGCCACGAAACCAACGTCCATATCTCGGGCGCCCCTCGTATCGAGTGGTTCCAGGTTACCGTCTGTCATTCCACTGCGGGAACAGGAACCGCGGTATCGCCGGGAGTGTGTCGCGCTCGGCGGCTACCACACATGCGTCCACACGCGCGCCGCGGGCTCCCCCCGCGGCGCGCCACCGTGGCGGACGGCGGTCCTCGCGGGTTCCGTAAACGCTATGTTACCGTCTGACCAGGGTCAGGTACGTATTTTCGACGGAGTGAGCCCGATGACGCCGACCGGCCGAGGGTGCCGAGGCGGCCGGACGAACGCGACCTCTGACGCGATTCGACCCCGCCGCCCGGGTGGGAGTGTGCGCCCCGTCCGGGCTCCGGCCGCACGGTTCGTCACGGCGTGAGTCCCCAGAAGAACCAGATACCGACGACGGTGACGACCGAGAGCAGCGCCTGGAGCGGCGCGCCGACGCGGAAGTAGTCGGTGAAGCGGTAGCCGCCCGGCCCGTAGACGAAGAGGTTCGTCTGGTAGCCGATGGGCGTGAGGAACGCCGTCGAGGCCGCGAAGGTGACGGCGAGGACGAACGCGAACGGGCTGGCGCCGACGTCGGCCGCCGCGCGCGCCGCGATAGGTATCATCAGTACGACGCTCGCGTTGTTGCTGACGACGTTCGTGAGGAGCGCCGTCGCCACGTAGAACACCCAGAGGACGGCGAGTGGGGGGAGCGTCCCGGCGGTGCTGGCGACCAGCGCCCCCAGCAGGTCCGCGCCGCCGGTCTGCTGGAGGGCCAGGCCGAGGGGGATGACCCCCGCGAGCAGGAAGATGACGTTCCACTCGATGGAGTCGTACAGTTCGGTGGGGCGGATGACGCCCGTGGCGACCATCGCCACCACGCCAGCGAGCGCGCTGACGAGGATGGGGACCAGCCCCAGTCCGGCCACGCCGACGACGCCCGCGATGATGGCGACGGCGAGCGGTATCTTCTCGGTGCGGTACTCGGGGCGGTCGGGTTCGCGCGCGACGATGAAATCGGGGGTCCGTGCGAGGCGGTCGAGCGTGTTCGACGTGGTCTGGACGAGGAGGGTGTCGCCGACCTGGATACGGACGTCCTCCAGTCGCTCGTGGAGGAGTTCGCCGCGGCTCCGGAAGGCGAGGACGCTGGCGTCGTACCGCCCCCTGAAGGCCGAACTCGCCAGCGTCTCCCCGACGAGGAACGACCCCCGCGGGACGACGATTTCGACGAGCAGCGGGTCGTCGTCCGCCGGGGCGAGGTCGGCAGCCGTCTCGGGGCCGTCCTGGAGCGCGAGGGCGTCGGCCAGGAGCAGGCGGCGCAGCGTGTTCCGGTCGGTGCGGACCCGGAGGGTGTCGCCCGCGCGTATCTCCTTCTTTCCGAGGCGCTCGGCGAAGCGCTCGCCGTCGCGCTCGAGTTGCAGGATGTCGGCGTCGAACTGCGACTGGTCGATGGCGCGCTCGACGGTCATCCCGACGATGGGCGAGGACTCGCGGACGACGACGTCGGTGAGGTACGCCCCCATCTCGTACTCCTCGACGAAGTCCTCCTCGGGGGGGACGCGCTCGGGGATGAGGTGGGGAGCGACCCACAGCAGGTACGCCGAGCCGACGACGAGGACGACCACCCCCAGTTGCGTGAACTCGAAGACGCCGAAGGCGTGGAGGTCGGCGTACTCCGTGGAGAGTTCGCGCGCGATCTCGCTGGCGAGGATGTTGGTGGAGGTGCCGATGAGCGTGAGCGTCCCCCCGAGCATCGAGGCGAACGACAGCGGCATCAGGAGCTTCGACGGCGAGGTGCGGCCCTTGTGCGCGAGGTCGGAGATGACGGGGACGAGGATGGCCACCACCGGCGTGTTGTTGATGACCCCCGAGGGGGCGCCGGCGACGCCGACGGTCGCCGCCAGCTGTTTGCGCCGGTCGGTCCCCGCGAACGCGGCCATCTTCCGCCCGAGGATCTGGACGGCGCCCGACCGCGAGATGCCCGTGCTGAGGATGAGCATCGCGAGCACCGTGACGGTCGCCTCGTTCGAGAACCCCGAGATTCCCTCCTCGGGGGAGATCTGCGTCCACGGTTCCAGCAGGATGAGCAGCACCATCAGGACGATGGCGGTGACGTCGACGGGGAGGAGTTCCGTGGTGAACAACACGAGCGCGAGGAGGACGACGCCGAAGACGACGACCATCTCCGCGGTGAGCGGCGGTACCTGCCCGCCGCTCTGCACCACCGTGCTCAGCATATACCGATAACGTACACGCAACGAATCATAAACGCTCGCATGGCGTAGCCGCGGTGCTCTCGACGGCGGTCGGTCGAGCGGACGGCGTCAGGAGAGGTGGTCGAAGACGCGTTCGGTGATGGTCTCGCCGACGAGCGAGCAGAGGTCCTCGTTGTCGGCGAGGACGCTGAAGAGACCGAGCGGGAGCGTCCCGCCCGCCATGTCGCGGTGGCCGCCGGCGCTCCCCACGTCGTCGAACGCGCGGTGCAGGAGTTTGCCGACGTCGACCCGCGAGTCCCGCGAGCGCGCGCTGAGGTGGACGGTGTCGCCGACGACGCCGAAGACGACGGTCGTCGTCACCCCTTCGAGGTTGAGGAGGTGGTCGGCCGCCTGGGGGAGCGCGTCGCGCTCGGCGGTCAGGCCGACGTTCGAGACGAGCACCGACCCCCGGACGTCGCGGTTGCGCGTCGCCTCGGCGATGGAGTCGAGCGTCGTCGGCGTGAACAGCGAGTCCGAGAGCTGTCTGAGCACGTCGAGGTCGGCGCGTGGGTGGAGGTACTCGGCGGCGGCGTACTCGGCCTCGGTGACGCCGCGCATGAACTCGAGGGTCTCGCGACGGATGCCGAACAGCAGGCCGGTGGCGACGCGCTCGTCGACCGCGACGTCCGCCTCGCAGAGGTACTCGGTGAGGATGGAGGCCGTCGCGCCGACCGCCTCGCGGTGGTCGACGAACGCCCCCGAGACGTCGTCGACCGGGTGGTGGTCGATGACGATGTCCGGCGTGTACTCGTCGGTGACGGGGTTGTTGACGCCGGGGAGCGAGTGATCGACGAACGCGACGAGTTCGGCCGCCGCGAGGCGGTCGGGGTCGTACTCGACCGCGTCGATGGCGAGGAGGTTCACCATCGCGCGGTTCTGCTGGTGGGTTATCTCCCCCGCGTAGAGGACGACGACGTCGCTGACGCCGCAGGCCTCCGCGAGCGACTGGAGCGCGAGCGCGCTCCCGAGGCAGTCCGGGTCGGGGTTGTTGTGACAGACGATGGCGAGCGAGTCGTGCCCGTCGAGCAGGTCGAACAGTACGTCCACCACGTCGGCGGGCCCGTCGCCGAGGTCGGACGCGGCGGCCTCGTTGACCACCGTCTGTGTGCGTGAGGATTCAGTCATGCCGACCTCCGTGGCTAGGGGCCACGGGACCGCGAAGTAAAGGCCTGCTGGTCCGCCCGTGCGAGAGTCACGGCAGGACCGGTTTCGCGTCACGACAGTCAGCGAGCGACGACGGGGGCGACCGTCAGCAGAAGTTCTGCGTGACGTAGACGGCCGTCACGGGCCCTTCCCGGTCGAACGCGACGCCGATGCCCTCGCGGCGCCAGTGGTCCGACAGCAGGTTCTCGCGGTGGCCGGGCGACTCCAGCCAGCCCTCGACGGCCCGCTCGGCGATGCTCTCGACGTCCTCCGAGGCGGCGGCGAAGCGGAGCATGAAGAGGTTCTCGCCGGCCGTGGCGTAGCGAAACAGCCCCGTCGGCGCCCGGCAGTCGTAGCCGAAACGGTCGTAGCGGTCGCCGACGGTCTCCCCGTCGGGTGACTCGTGGGCGAAGTACTCCCGCCGCGCCATGTCGGCGCTGTGGTAGCGTGCGACCGCCCGCAGGTCGGTGTCGAAGTCGAGCGCGTCGAGGTCACGCCCGGTGCGTGCCGCGTTCGTCTCCGCGTGGACGCGCCGTTCGAGCGCGTTCGGGTCGATGCCGGCCACCCGCTCCGGGGTCGGCACGCTCGGGGGCTCGCTCGACCCCTCGGAGGTGGCGGGGTCGGGGCCGCCGAGGTCGGGGAGGGGCGGGACGTCGGCCCCGTCGACGCCGAGACAGCCGGCGAGGAGGGCAGACCCCGCACCGGCGAGTGACGCGAGGAACCGTCGCCGGTCCACGCGGGTCACGGCCGGTCGTCGCGGTCCCACCACTCCAGCCACTCGGCGAGCGTCGCGCGCACCCCGGCGGTCCGGACCCGGACGGTGCCGTCGAAGCGCCAGGTGGCGTGGGGGGTCTCCGGGCCCATCGCGAGGGGGACGTCCACGGCGAGGTCCTCGAAGGCCGCCTCTATCTCCTCTTCGCCGTCGATGTTAGCGTCCATCACCTCCTCGACGACGTCGAGCCAGGAGGGGGTTCGCTGGCCGGCACCGTCGGACCGCCGCCGGGGTGGGGCGTCGTCCTGTTCCATGAGCGGTGTAGGAGGGCCACACCGATATGTCTCACCCGTCGCGGCTGACCGGTTGCGCCGGGGGGTCGTCGGTGTCGAACGGCGACGTGTCGGGTACCGGCCCGGGGAGCGCCGCACGGTTTTTCCGCCGGTGACGTGTTACGACAGGGCATGGGACCCTCGCGCGGCGCGGTCGAACGCGTCCGCATCCAGATCGACCGCTCGGAAGCGGGGTGGTGGCTCGTCGCCGCGTTCGTCGCGGGGATGTTGCTGCTCGTCGGCTACCGGTTCGTCGGGACGCTCGTCGTCGGACTGTTCGCGTACTACGCGGCGCGGCCGGTCGACCGGCGCCTCGACCGACACCTCGGGGGGACGAAGGCGGCCGTCGTGACGCTGGTCGTCATCGTCGTCCCCTTCCTCGTGATGCTCGGGGGCCTCGTCGCGGCCGTCGTCCAGCAACTCCAGGCGCTCGGTCTGCTCGACGTCAGCCAGTACGCCCGGTACGTCCAGCCGTACCTCGACGTCTCGGCGTCGCTGAACGAACCGGAGCAGCTGTACGAACGGGCGCGCCGGCTGTGGGACGAGCCGGTCGTCCAGCGGGGGCTGGACACCGTCCTCGGCGTCGTCGGGACGCTCGGGAGCCTCTTCCTCCACACGACGCTCGTGCTCGCGTTCGTCTTCTACCTCCTGCGCGACGACGAGGACCTCGCTGCGTGGTTCAACGAGGAGGTGGCCGAGCGCGGGTCGACGCTCGACCGCTACCTCCGGAGCGTCGACGAGGGGCTCTCGGGGGCGTACTTCGGCCAGATGCTCACCGTCTTCGTCGTGATGCTCGTCGCGGCCGTCGTCTACTCCGCGCTCAACGTCGTCTCGCCGACGGGTGTGTTCATCCCCCAGCCGGTCCTCCTCGCCGTGCTGACCGGGCTGGCGACGTTCGTCCCGCTCATCGGACGCGGCATCGTCTACACCCTGGTGCTCGCCGTGCTCGTCGTCCAGGTCGTCAGGAGCGGGTCGTACGTCGCCCTCTGGTTCCCCGGACTCTACTACCTCGTGACGTTCTTCGGCATCGACTCGCTCATCCGCTACTTCGTCCGGCCGTACCTCTCCGGGCGCTCGCTGCACACGGGGCTGATGCTGTTCGCGTACCTGCTGGGGGCGGCCCTCTTCGGCTGGTACGGCGTCTTCTTCGCGCCGCTGGCGCTCGTCGGTGCCCTGGAGTTCGTCCGCATCGTCTTCCCGGCCCTGCTGGCCGGCGAACTCGGCGAGGGCGGGAGAGGGCTCCGGGAGGACCCGTCGACCGCCCCCGACCGCCACACGCCGTCACCGACGGGGGAGGACGACACGACGACGCCGACCGACTGAGCCCGCCCGTTCTCCGGTGCGGTCGCTGGTGCGGGTCGCGTCCGTCGGGAGGTGCGGGTCAGTCGGAGAAGGCGCGGATGGAACGTTGTGGTGACTCGACGGTGGCGGTGTCGTAGGTGGAGCGACGGACCGAGACGGTCCCGTCGGCCGTCACGGTCAGGAGGTAGTCGCGGTACTCGAACGTGACGTTCAGGTCGCCGAGCGGCGACGCACAGAGTTCGTCGAGCGCGTCGGCGTCGATGACGTCGTTCAGTGGTGGGTCGAGTGAGAGGGGGTCGGCCCCCTCGAGGTCCGCGATGCGTTCCACGATGGCGACGCTCGGGCGTATCGAGTCCGACCGCTGTCGATGATTCATACACGCGGCATACGGGAGAAGGCGTCAATAAACACGCTGTCAATATGTATTGGACGTTGCAGACGCCGGGAACGGCGAGTACGGGAATCAGCGCCGCCGGGCGAGGAGCGCACCCGCGAGCAGGGCGGCCGCGAGCGCCGCGCCGACCGTGAAGCCCGGTCCCTCGGCGGAACTCTCCTCGTCGTCGGCGCGCTCCACGTCCGGCCCGGAGGCGTTCTCGGTCCCCTCGGCGGCCTCGTCGCCGGACGTCGAGCGGTTCGGTTCGGTCGCGGTGTCGTTCGACCCCGTCCCGTTCGCGTCCGCTTCGTCGTCCGCCCCGTCGGTGCTCCCGTTCGCCGCCGCGTCGTCGGTCTCGTCGGGCTCGTTCGCGTCCCCGGTGTCGTTCGTCGCCGACTCGTCCGTCGAGGAGTCGTTTCCGGCTCTCTCGTCCGCCGCGGGCGCGTCGGTCGCGTTCCCGTCCGTCACGGCGCCGTCGGAACCGTTCGCGTCCGTGGTGTCGTTTCCGGTGGCGTCGGAGTCGTTCGACGCGCCGTCGTCACCGCCGCCCGCCCCCGGGACGACGAAGTCGGCGGTCGTCTCGCCGCCGGACTCCCAGCCGACGGTGGCCGTGCGCCCCTCGACCCCCAGCGTGACGGAACTCCCGTTGCCGGCGACGTCGTCGGGCGAGACGGAGAGGGCGTACTCGCCGTCGCCGTCCGTGACGTCCGCGGCGACCACCGAGCCGTTGTGTCGGGCCTCGATGACCTGTCCCTCGGCGACGCTCCCGTCCTCGTACAGCACCGTCCCGCTGTATCGGTGCGGGGAGGCGGCCGTCGTGACCGCCGGGACGACCGCGCCCGCGACGACCAGCACCAGGACGACGGTGACCGCGCCGCGCAACCAGCCTCGACCGCGCGTGGATGTCTCGCTCATGATAGTGAATCGGTCCGCGCGGACGACGGTCCGCGCGCTCGACGCGAGGCAGGACGTGACCGACCATGAACGGTCCGGTTCCATCGTAGCCACAACGATTATTAGCCCGCTTCGTTCCGGCGCCGATGCGTTTTAGCCGCCGAGCGCGAACCCCCCGATATGTCGCCGTTCGAACGCCGAACGCGGGCCTGTCGGGAACGCCTCGACGCCCGTGGCGCCGACGCCCTCGTCCTGTTCCCCAGTCGCAACCTCTACTACCTCACCGGGTTCAGCGAGACGCCCGGCGAACGCCACCTGCTGTTCGTCCTCCCGCGCGAGGGCACCCCGACCGTCCTCGTCCCGGAACTGTACGGCGAGCAGGTGCGCGAGGCGACGTGGGTCGAGGACGTGCGCACCTGGGCGGACGACGAGGACCCGCGCGCGCGACTCGGCGAGGTGGTCGACGACGAGTGGACGTCGGTACTCGTCGACGACACGATGTGGGCGCGCTTCACGCAGGACCTCCGCGCGCTCCTCCCGGAGGCGACGTTCGGACTGGCGAGCGAGGCCCTCGCCCCGCTCCGACTCCGCAAGGACGACGCCGAACGCGACGCCCTCCGGCGGGCCGGTCAGGTCGCCGACGAGGTGGTCGAGGAGGTGCGCGCGCTCGGGAGCGAGGCGGTCGGGATGACCGAGGACGACCTCGCCCGCGAGATAGCGCGCCGTCTCGACGCGGCCGGCGGGAGCGGCGTCTCCTTCGAACCGCTCGTCGGGTCCGGCCCGAACGGCGCGAAACCCCACCACGCTCACGGGACGCGTCGCATCGAGGCGGGCGACCCCGTCGTCCTCGACTTCGGGACGGTGGTCGACGAGTACCCGAGCGACCAGACGCGTACCGTCGTCTTCGACGGCGAACCGGGCGCGCGGTTCCGCGAGGTCCACGAGGTGGTCAGGGAGGCGCAGGCGGCCGCGGTGGCCGCCGTCGCGCCGGGTGTCACGGCGGCGAGCGTCGACGCCGCCGCCCGCGACGTCGTCGAGGCCGCGGGCTACGGCGAGCGGTTCATCCACCGGACGGGCCACGGCGTCGGCCTGGACGTCCACGAGGGACCGTACGTCGTCGCCGGCAACGACCGCGAACTGGAACCCGGGATGGTGTTCAGCGTCGAACCCGGCGTCTACCTCCCCGGCGAGTTCGGCGTCCGCATCGAGGACCTCGTCTGCGTGACCGAGGACGGCTGTGAACGGCTGAACCACACCGACCGCGGCTGGCGCTGTCCGTAGCGACGCCGTCGAACGGTACTCGTGCTGTCAGCGGTCCTGATGCTACCGTGTAAGTGACAATGAACTCCCGAAACAGGTGCGAATAACAGAGTAGTAGCTAGTCAGTAGTTACCGATGGACATGACAGCCACAACAGCACCACGAGCGCGACTCGTCGTCGCAGTCACCAGTATCGTCGTCCTCTCGACGCTCCTGACGGGGGTCTCGGGCCTCCCGGCACAGGACGGGACGGGACCGACCGCCATCGACGCGTGTACCGTCGTCGACGAACCCGGCGAGTACGTCCTCACGGGGAATCTCGTCGCAGGAGATGACGAAGCATGTCTCGTGGTCGACGCGACCGGAGCGGTCAGCATCGACGGAGCGGGTTACAGCGTCACCGGCGGCATCGACGGGTCTGGGACCGACGATGACCCGTCGGTCGACCCAGATGCGCGCGAGCTCGTTCTCGACGTGCGCGACCTGACCGTCGACACGATTCGCTACCCGGGCGGTGAAGGCGGCGGCGGTGGCGGCGCGTCGGGGACGCTGGAGAACGTCACCGTCGAGACGCTGGCCGTCGCCAGCGCGGAGGACTGGACCGTCCAGTCGAGTCACGTGACCGACCCCATCATCGGACTCTACGCCGGAGACGTCACCATCCGCGACAGCACGTTCGAGGGACGCGTGGCGTTCGACGAGAACACCGCGCGGTTCACCGTCGTGAACAACACGTTCGCCGAACCCGTCCTGTTCTGGGAGCAGTTGTTCGACAGCTACGTCGCCGAGAACACGTTCCGCGGCAGTCTCGACCTGTTCTCCGCCGGTGGTCCGTCGACGAACAACACCATCGAGAACAACGAGTTCGCCGTCGACGGCGACGATGTCGCCGGCATCGAGGAAGGCGCACTCGTCTTCGAGGGCGGCGACGACAACCTCGTTCGGAACAACACCATCACCGTCACCGGCGGCGTCGGGGGCGACGACCCCACGCTCCGGAGCAACGGCGTGTTCATCAACGGCGAGCGGAACGTCGTCACCGGCAACACCATCTCGGGGGCTGGCAACGGCATCTACCTCTACTGGGCTGCCGACAACGAAATCAGCGAGAACACCATCACGGGCAACGACGCGGGAATCCTGTTCCGCGTCGCGTCCGCCACCGCAACGGACAACCGCATCACCGACAACCGCCTCGGCGTCGAGGTCACAGACGAGCGCATCGACGAGGTCACCTTCGAGCGAAACGACCTCGCGAACAACACCGAGTTCGGGGTCTCCAACGCGGCTCCCGAGGGTGCCGTCTTCGACGCGCGGAACAACAGCTGGGGCGACGCCTCCGGCCCGTCGAGCGCCCCCGCGAACGACAGCGACGTGCCCTTCGCTGACCCCGTGACCGGCGCGCTCGCTGACGGTGCGGGTTCCGCGGTTAGTGAGGGCGAGGACCCCGGCGTCTCGAACGTCCGCTTCGACCCGTTCGTCGGCGGCGACGACGGACCGACGGACCCGGAACCCGAACCCGAACCCGAACCCGAACCCGAACCCGAACCCGAACCCGAACCCGAACCCGTCGACGGGCCGTACTACCAGGTCGACTTCGCTGTCGGTCCCGTCATCGAACAGTTCGGGTCACCAGACAGCGACGGGTTCTACTCGGACCAATCGCGCCTGATTCGCTTCCTGCACGGGAGCGCGGAGACGCCCGTGGAGCGAAGCGGCGCGCCCTCGACGCTCACCGACGAGCGCGCCGCCTGCGTGGACGTCGAGTCGTTCGACGTGGAGGACGACAGTGCGGTCGTCCGGTTCACCGTCGAGTCCGGGTGCGGCGACGACTACTCGCTCGTCAGCTACGAGAAGCCGGGCGCCGGGTGGAGTCGCGCCACCGCGGCGGAGCAGTCGCTCCACGACAGCACGACCAGCGAACTCTACCCCGGCGAACACGAACTCCGCGTCTCCCTGCCGGTGAACGGGACCGCAGAGTGAGCGCGTCGTGAACGGCCCGACCGGCGCGGCGCGCCGGTCGGGCGTCCCCTCCAGGGAGGGGCCTCGAACCACTCTCGCGGGTCGGACAGCAGACGTGGAACTGCTCGCCGTCGTGTTCGACCTGCGTCTCCATCGACTGTTCTTCGAGCGTCTCGTCACAGGCGACACACTCGGGCATGGCGTGCCTCGTTCTCGTGGTTCGCGCCCCGGTCCGGTGCCTTCCCTCGCCGGGAGTCCGTGAGCACGGTGAACGGGACGTCGTCGGAGGCACGCGCGGGCCCGAGGGTTTTCCTCCGTGCCCGGCCATACCCACCTATGGCGAACACCATCGGCTGGTCGCTGTTCAGTTCCGGTATCGTGACGCTGTTGCTCGTCTGGCTGCCGGGGGACTCGCTGTACTGGGGCATCGGGTTGCTCGTCGTCGGCCTGCTGTTGCTCTCGCGGCGGCTCTGAGCCGGAAAGCGTGGGGTGAGAGAGGGGGGTTAGCGCTCGTTCACCTCCAGCACCTTGCCGGCCGCGATGGTCTGGCCCATGTCGCGCACGGCGAAGCTCCCGAGCTCGGGAATCTCCGAGGACGGCTCGATGCTGAGCGGCCGCTGCGGACGCAGGGTGACGATGGCGGCGTCCCCGCTCTCGATGAAGTCCGGGTTCTCCTCTTCGACCTCGCCGCTGGCCGGGTCGAGTTTCTGGTCCAGCGAATCGAACGTGCAGGCCACCTGCGCCGTGTGGGCGTGGACGACCGGCGTGTACCCCGCGGTGATGACCGACGGGTGTTGCATCACGACGACCTGGGCCTGGAACGTCTCGGCGACGCTCGGCGGGTCCTCGGCGGGACCACAGACGTCGCCGCGGCGGATGTCGTTCTTCCCGATGCCGCGGACGTTGAACCCGACGTTGTCGCCCGGTCCCGCTTGCGGGACCTCCTCGTGGTGCATCTCGACGGTCTTGACCTCGCCGCTCACGTCCGAGGGCTGGAACGAGACGTTCATGCCCGGTTCGAGCGTGCCGGTCTCGACCCGTCCGACCGGTACCGTCCCGATGCCCGAGATGGTGTAGACGTCCTGGATGGGCAGGCGTAGCGGCGCGTCCGTGGGCGGTTGCGGTTCGGGGAGGTCGTCGAGCGCCTCCAGGATGATGGGGCCGTCGTACCACGACATGCTGCCCGTCCGTTCCGCGATGTTGTCGCCCTCGAACGCCGAACACGGGATGAAACTCGCGTCGTCGGTCCGGAAGCGGACCTGTTCGAGCAGGGTCTTCACGTCGTCGACCACCTCCCGGTACCGGTCCTCCTCGTAGTCGACGAGGTCCATCTTGTTGACGGCGACGATGAGTTCGCCGATGCCGAGCGTCCGTGCCAGGAAGACGTGCTCCTGGGTCTGGGGCTGGACGCCGTCGTCGACGGCGACGACGAGGACGGCGTGGTCGGCCTGGCTCGCCCCGGTGATCATGTTCTTCACGAAGTCGCGGTGGCCGGGCGTGTCCACGATGGTGAAGTAGTACTCGTCGGTGTCGAAGCGCTGGTGGGCGATGTCGATGGTGACCCCGCGCTCGCGCTCCTCGGCGAGGTTGTCCATCACGTAGGCGAACTCGAAGCCGCCCTTGCCCTTCTCCTGTGCCTCCTCCCGGTACTGCTCGATGACGTGCTCGGGGACGCTTCCCGTCTCGAAGAGCAACCGTCCGACGAGCGTGCTCTTCCCGTGGTCGACGTGGCCGATGATGGCGAGGTTCTGGTGTGGCTTGTCGCTCATAGTCTCTCCTCTCGCGGGCGGTCCCGCTAGTCAGTACCACACGTTTCGAGCGCGGGGGCAAAACGGTTGTGCAGGTGACACGAGTGGTCCGTCGAACGGAGTGTCACGATACGGGAGAGCACTCCGCACGAGAGGGGAGGACTCGTCACGCGGGGTCGTTCGGCATACATGCGCTGGCAAGCACGGTTTACAACAGGCGCCCACGAGTCCCCCGGGACACTATGGACATCGCAGACGTCGCGACGCAGGAGACGGTCGAGGTCACCCCGGAGACGCGACTCGGACAGGTCCGTTCGTCGCTCGAGGAACCGACGGTCGGCGGCGTACTCGTCGTGGAGGACGACGAGTGCGTCGGTGTCGTCACGCCGACGGAGGCGCTCCGGTCGCAACTGGACGACGACGCGTCGGCCTCGCGGCTGGCGAAACCGGTCCCGCACGTCGAGCGCACCCGGAACGTCCGGGACGTCGCCCGCCTCATGGTCGAGAACGAGACGCGCGTCGCCCCGGTCGTCGAGGGCGACTCGCTGTGGGGGAGCGTCACGGCCGACGACCTGCTGGGGGCGGTCACGGAACACCTCGACGTCCTCGACGTGGGGGAGGTCCGGACGACCGAGGTCGTGAGCGTCACGGAGGACGACACCCTCGGCGAGGCGGTCAACCTGATGCGCGAGAACGGCGTCTCGCGCCTCCCGGTCGTCGAGGACGACGGGACGCTTTCGGGGGTGCTCACCACGAGCGACCTCGTCGAGTTCGTCGTCCGCGAGGGCGACCAGCCCGGCAAGGGCCAGCGCGTCGCCGGCGACGAGGCGCTGCTCGACCTGCCCGTCTACGACGCCATGACGCCGAAGACGCTGACGACGACGCCCGAGGCGACGGTCCAGGAGGCCGTCGAAACCATGCTGGAGGAGGACACGGACGGCCTCGTCGTCTCGCCCGAGTACGCCGAACTCGTCGCGGGCGTCGTCACGAAGACGGACGTCCTGCGCGCGCTCAGCTACACCGAGGACGACCACCTCGACGTCCAGATAACGAACGTCGGCCTCCTGCGGACGACGTCCCGCGAGGACGTCGCGGCGCGCATCGAGGAGGTCGTCGACAAACACCGGGAGATGGACGTCCAGCACGTCCACATCCGCTTCAGCGAGCACGACGAGGAGTTCCGCGGGACGAACCTCGTCCGCTGTCAGGTGCGACTGCGCTCGGACGAGGGGTCGCTCGCCGGCACGGGCGAGAGCTTCGGGGCCGACGAGGCGCTGTCGCTCGCGCTCGACCGACTCGAACGGAACGTCCTGGAAGCGAAGGGGCGGCGCGACGACGAGGAGTACCGCGGGCAGTTGCTCCGGAAGCTCGGCGAACTGTAGTCAGGCGGCGTCGACCTGCGCCTGTGCGCAGAACTCGCGAACGACGACGTCGTAGCCCCGGCGCAGGCGTTCGGAGAGCGCCTGGTGGGAGATGCCGAGGTCGGCGGCGATGTCGTCGAGGCTCGTCCGCCGGGGAATCTCGAAGTAGCCGTGTTCGAGGGCGGCGATGAGCGCCTCTCGCTGGTGGGGGGTGAGTGTGCAGTGGGACTGGCGCGTCTGGAGCGGTTCGAACCCCTCGTCGACGTCGAGGTCCTGGACGGACCCGATAGCGGGCGTCAGCCCGCCCTCGACGCAGCAGTCGTAGGCGTCGCTGAACGCCGCGCGGTCGAGGAACACCACGCGAAGGTCCCACTCGCCCTCGCGCCCGACCATGTTCGTGATGCTCCCGCCGCAGTCGGTGAGCGTCCGGAACGTCTCGGTGACCGTCTCGGCCCACTCGACGTGGTAGAGCCAGCCCCCATCGGTGGTCGCGAGGCGAGTCCGGTCCGCGACCGAGGGGTCGGCTTCGAGCGCGGCGTCGAGTCGCGACCCGTCGACCGTCAGCACGCGGAGGAACGTCGCGTCGTGCGTCTCCCCGCTCGCGACCAGCGGTTCGTACTCGAACACCGCCTCGGGGAGGAGTTCCATCGTCTCCCACAGCGCCACCTCGTCGGCGGGCAGTCTGACGCCAGCGATCGTCGCCATGTCCGTGGCCACGCCCCAGCCGGTGGTAAGCTTATTTGCGGCCCGAAAAACTGTAACGAGAAGGAGACAGTCGCCGCGCGAAGGGGCGATCAGTCGTCGGCGACGGCCGACGGCGAGGCGGACGGGGACGCGACGTCCGCGAGGGGGAACGACTCGAAGTACCCGTGGTCGAGGTTCGCCGCGAGCGTCCCATCGCGAGCGCCGTCGCGCTCGGCGTGTGCCAGCGCCTCGTCGGCCCCCTCGGGGTCGGTCAACGGGACCATCGTCACGGTCGCTCCTTCGGGGGTGAGTCGCACCAGGAGGTACGACTGGGGGAACGAGCAGGCGGCGGGAGCGGTCAGGTGCGGGACGCCCGCACGGCGCGCGACGGCGGGCCAGTGGACGTGGCCGGAGACGGCGAGGTCCACGCCGGCGTCGGCGAGTGCCCCGGCGACGGCGTCGGCGTTCCCCACGCGCAGGTGGTCGGCCGTCGAGAACGACGGGACCCGCTCGTGGACGGCGAACGCCGGGTGGTGGAAGACGGCGACCGTGGGGCGGTCGGGGTCGACCGACTCGGCCAGCCACGCGAGTTGGTCCTCGCTCACGTGCCCCGCGTGGCCGTCGGCGAGCGAGCCGTCGGGCGCGGCGGCGCTGTTGAGACCGACGACGTCGACGCCCCCCAGGTCGGCCCGGAAGGGGAGCGACCCGGGGGTGTACGAGTCGACGAAGTCGGCGAGCGCCGGGGTGTCGTGGGGGTCGAACGACTTCGGGACGTCGTGGTTGCCGGGGACGGCCACCGCGGGGGCCGAGAGGTCCGAGAGCAGGGCGTCGACGGCCTCGAACTCCTCGGGAGCGCCGTCCTTCGTCAGGTCGCCGGAGAGGACGACGCCGTCGACGCCGAGGCGGTTGGCGTCGGCGACGGCCGTCGCCAGCCGGGACTCCGTGCGGTGAAAGAGCTTCCACGTGCCCGTCTCCGACGGCGAGACGTGGACGTCGGAGACGACGGCGAGCGTCACGTCCTCCTCCGTCGCGGGGGCCCCGAACCGGGCGAGCAACCGGTCGCGGTCGTGTGTGAACGTCGTGTCGGGAGTCACTAGGTACGCGTAGACGTTCGAGCAACTATAAACAAATCGTATTTTCTATATAGTGTAGTACATAGTCACGGTGGGGTCGTCGGGGTGGTGTCGAGGCGGGGGACGGGCCGGACGAAAGCGCTTTTTGTCACGAACGATACGGACGTAGGAGACAGGGGGTATGATCGACATCACCATCGATATGGAGCAGTACGACTGCCCGTACATCGATATCAGCGACGGTTGTGACGTATCGTTCTCGGCGGCGCAGTGGGAGTTCGACCGGCGGACGGACACCCTCGAGACCCGGATGATAACCGAGGGGGCGGACCGCGACGCCCTCGACAACGGCCTCGGCGCGCTCCGCGAGCACCCGAACCTCACCGACTACGACCTGCTCTCGCGACAGGACCGGGTGGCACACGTCCGGACCACCATCGAGGAGACGGCCGCGATGCACACCATCCGGGAGTCGGGCGGCTACATCACCGGCCCGTTCCACATCGAGGAGGGGAGCGAACTCTGGCACGTCGGGTTCGACCGCGAGGACGGCGCCAACGGGACGCTCGCCGAGTTGGAGCGACAGAACGAGTTCGACGTCGTCGCGCGCCGGAGCGTCGAACTCGCCGACCTCCAGGGCTTCGTCCAGAACGTCTCGGCGGCGATGACGCTCATCGAGGCCTGTCGGGACCTCTCGGAGACCGAACGACGGACGCTGGAGGCGGCCGTCGACGAGGGCTACTTCGAGTGCCCGCGCGGCGCGACGCTCGGCACCCTCGCGGAGCGCTTCGACGTCTCGAAGAGCGCCGTCTCGAAGACGCTCCGCCGCGGCCAGTCGAAGACCATCTCCCGGGTCGCCGAGGCGCTCCGGGCGCTGGACTGACCCCGGACGTCACGAGCACCCGTACCGGGCGTTACTTTCACTTTCACTACGCACATGGCTGACGTTCAAGGTCGAATACCGGTATTCCCGGGTATGGACCTGGACGTCGTCAGGACCCGTCAGACGGGCACAGCAGAGGAGGCCACTCCCCGGGACCGCACGCTCGACGGTCCCCTGATGGTGGACGTCTCGGACGTGAGCGCGAGCGGCGTCGCCGAGTACGTCCGCGTCGCCCTCGACCACGACCGCGTCCACCTCGAACAGCGCGGCGGGCGGACCTTCCTCGTCGCGGACGACTGAGCGCGGCGTCCGACTCGTTTCGAGCGGAACCGCGCGCGAACGCGAGCCCGAGAGACCGCGCTACATGATGGAACGCTCGTCCGTCGGGACGTGCTCCTCGTCGAGTATCGCGATGAGGTTCGCGTAGGGGACGAACGCGACGAACGTCCCCCCCTCGCCGTAGAGGTCGACCCCCTTGTCGCCTCGGTCGTACTCGCTACACTCGATGTCTCCGTCCGGCAAGATGGCACGGTACACCATGACGCTGTTTCGGGGTTCGACGCACTTGAACGTGTCAGCCGTTCCCCTACCGACGGAGGAGTCACGACCACCGGCCCGTCAGCGTCCGGACCCGGGGGGGTCGACCCGGCCGAGGTGGTCGTCGAGGCCCCACTCCGCGGCCCGGCGCTCGGCCTCCGTCCGCGCCTGCTCGCGGATGGCGTCGATGCGCTCCTCGTCCTCGAGGAACGCCGTCAGCGCGTCGAGGTCGTCCCCGTCGTCGGTCGCGTCGTCGGGTGCCCGCTCGCGCGTGCGCTCGGCGAGCGACGGGTCGCCGCCGAGCCGTTCGGCGGGCGTGCCCGGCGAGACGCGCAGTTCGGGGGTGTCGTGGGCGGCGGCGAGCGCGGAGGGAGGGAGTTCGAACAGGTCGAGGCGACACGGGCCGAGGGGGGCGAGGTCGGCGAGCGCCCGCGCGCCGCCCGCGTCGGTCCCGACGTGGTAGGCGAGGACGGGAACGCCCGCCTCGAAGGTGAGGACGAGCGGGTCGCCGTCGTCGAGCAGGAGGGCTTCCTGCGGGGCGAGCAGGGCGTACCCCGTCAGCGACCGGTCGAGGGCGTCTTCCAGGGCGACGGCGACGTCGGCGACCACCCGCGAGCGGAGCAGTTCCCCCCGGGGGATGGGGAGCGCCTCGACGCTCATGGCGGGTCGGGGATGACCGCGCTCCGGAAGCGAGCGGCCACGTCGTCGGCGTCGCCCGCGCGCACGGAGAGCGCGCGGGCCGCCTCGCGGAAGGCGCGTGCGGCCGGGGCGTCGGGAGCGTGCGCCAGCAGCGGTTCGCCCGCCCGGCGGGCCGCCCCCGCCGCCTCGCTCTCCGGTACCGACCCGAGCGTCGGCCCGTCGAAGTAGCGCTCGACGTTCCCCTCGATACGCGAGACCGCCTCCTCGTCGCCCTCGCGGACGCGGTTGAACAGCACGCCCGCGGTGCCCGTGCCGTACGAGCGGGCGTACTCCTGGACCTTCAGCGCGTCCGAGAGCGAGGGGATGGTCGGCTGGAGGACGACGACGACGCGGTCGGCGAGCACGACGGGGAGGACGGCGCTCTTGCTCCCGAGGGCGGCCGGCGAGTCGAGCAGGAGGACGTCGGCGTCGGCCGCGAGGTCCGCGACCGCCTCGCGCAGGCGGGTGGGGTCGGCCTCGCGGAAGGCGGCGAGGCTCGTCCCGCAGGGGACGACCCGCATCCCGAAGCGCTCGTAGGTCGCCTCGGCGACCGGCGCGGTGCCGAGGAGGACGTCGTGCAGGGTCGTGTCGGCGTCGTCGAGGCCGGCGTGGAAGAGCAGGTTCGCCATCCCCGTGTCGGCGTCGACCACCGTCACGTCGTACTCCTCGGCCAGCGCCATGCCGAGCGCGAGCGTGCTCGTCGTCTTTCCCGTGCCGCCCTTCCCGCTGGCGACCGCGAAGGCCTCTACCATTACGTTCGGTGGATGGGTGTTCGTACCTAAACCTTCGCACTCACTCGGCGAGGTCACTCGCCGCGACCAGCAGGAGGACCACCTCACTCGGGTCGTCCTCGGGGGTGAGGTGCGAGACGTACCACCGAACCAGTTCCTCGAGGAGCGCGACGCCGACGCGCGGGTCGTCCCATCGACGAGGACTAGGGGAGCGAGAGGGGGGCGAGGTCTATCTCGCCGACGAGCGACGCCGCCCGGTCGTACGGCGACGGCCCCGCCTCGCCATCGGGTCTGGACAGGCCGGCGGCCGCGAAGACGGCGTCGAGGAAGGCGTCGCGGGCAGTCCGGTTGTCGAACAGGCCGTGGAGGTAGGTCCCGAGGACGCGGTCGGTCGCCGCCCCCGCCGACTCCTCGGGGAACGGGTGGTCCACCGGTCCGAGCGCCCGGGTGCGGCCCATGTGTATCTCGTAGCCGGTCACGGGACCCTCGGCCCCGGAGAGGGGACCGCAGCCGACCAGCCGTCGGGTGACCGGTTCGACCCGTTTTCGCTCCTCGAAGCGCGTCTCGACGGGGAGGAGGCCGAACCCGGGGAGGTCCGAGTCCCCGCCGGTCCCCTCGACGGCCGCGTTCGTGAGTCGCTCGCCGAGGAGCTGGTAGCCGCCGCAGAGGCCGACGACCGGGCCCGAGAACGCCGCGAGGCGGTCGTCGAAGCCGGCCTCGCGGAGCGCGAGCAGGTCGTCGACGGTGTTCTTCGTCCCCGGGAGGACGAGCGCGTCCGCGCCGTCGAGCGACGCGTCGAGCGGCAGGTAGGCGACCCGGACGCCCGGTTCGCGCGCGAGGGGGTCGAGGTCGGTGAAGTTCGAGATGCGCGGGAGGCGCGGGACGGCGACGGTGACCGACTCGGCGTCGGGAATCCCATCCCCCCCTCCTCGAACGGCGCGCTCGCCAACGGGGGGGAGCGAGACGCTGTCCTCCTCGGGGAGCCCCGGGTCGTCGTAGGGGAGGACGCCGAGTATCGGGACGCCGAAGCGCTCCTCGAACGCCTCGACGCCGGGGGCGAGCAGCGAGCGGTCGCCGCGGAACTTCGTGACGACGCAGCCGACCACCCGCTCGCGGACGTCGGCGGGCATCAGTTCGAGGGTGCCCGCGAGGCTGGCGAAGACCCCGCCGCGCTCGATGTCCGCGACGAGGAGGACCGCGATATCGTCCCCGAAGCGGGCCGTCTCGACGTTCGCCAGGTCGCGGTGGTGGAGGTTTATCTCCGCGATGCTGCCCGCCCCCTCGGCGACGACGACGTCGTGTGCCGCGGCGAGCCGCTCCCACGACGCCTCGGCGGCGGCGCGGGCGCGCTCCCAGTGGGTCTCGTAGTAGTCGCCGGCGGCGACGTGCCCGACCGCCCGTCCGTGTATCACCAGTTGCGACTCGCCGCCGCCGCGGGGTTTCAACAGGACGGGGTTGTGGTCGGTGGTGGCCGGCACGCGCGCCGCACGCGCCTGGACGTACTGCGAGACGCCGACCTCCCCGAAGCCGCCGTCGGGCGTGGCGACCGCCCGGGCGTTGTTCGACATGTTCTGTGCCTTGTAGGGGGCGACGTCGACGCCGGCGTCGGCGAGGCGCCGACAGAGGCCGGCGGCGACCGTCGACTTCCCGACGTGGCTGGCCGTCCCGGCGACGAGGACGGTCCGCGCGCGAGGCATAGCGGGAGGTGGCGAGGGGACGCCCTGAAGCTGTCGACGCCCGATTCCACGGATTCGAGAACCGGATACCGGATATATCCCCGTCCGAGAACGAGTGGTAACCGTGAGGTGAGCGAAATGACCAACCAAACCGCAAACCGGTTCGAGACCCGCCTCGGCGACCTGACCGTCACGGGGCGCGCCCACGACCTCGCCGCGTGGTTCGTGCTCGCGCTCCGGCTGATGATCGGCTACGCGTTCCTCTACGCCGGGTGGACGAAGGTAGTGGCCGCGGAGCCGTTCGACGCACGGGGCTACCTCGTGGGGGTCGCTGCCACGAACGGCAACCCCCTCGAAGGGGTGTTCTACTGGATGGGCACCACCGACTGGTTGGTCGCGCTCGCGAACGTGGCCGTCCCGTGGGGTGAACTGCTCATCGGCCTGGGCCTCGTCGTCGGCGCGCTGACCCGTCTCGCGGCGTTCTTCGGCGCGCTGTTGATGGTCCTGTTCTACTTCGGGAACTGGGACGTCGCCCACGGCGTGGTCAACGGCGACCTCGCCTACGCGCTGGTGTTCCTCACCGTCGCGGCCCTCGGCGCGGGGCGCATCCTCGGCCTCGACGCCTACCTCGAACGCTACGAGGTGGACGGCGAACCGCTCGTCGAGCGCTACCCCGTCCTCGACTACGTCCTCGGGTGAAGGCGAGGGGGCCGCGACGGTCCCCTCAGAACTCGGTCCCCTTGCGCGCGCGCTGGCCCGCGTCGATGGGGTGTTTCTCCTTCGCGACCCGCGTCACGAGGTCGGCGTGGTCCAGCAGGTACTCCGGGCGCGTGTGGCTCCCCGTGAGGACGAGTTCGAGCGACTCGGGTTTCGACTCGACCAGTTCGACGACCTCCCCCGGCGAGACGAGACCGCGGTCGGCGGCGTAGAGCAGTTCGTCGACGACGAGCATGTTGACGCCGTCCTCGGGCGACCCCTCGGGGTCGAGCGGGGCGTCGAGGTCGGCCTCGCCGGCGGCCGCGACGAGGTCGCGCGCGCGGTCGAGGCCCGCTCGCGCCTCGCGCTCGTGGTCGGCGTCCGCGGAGCCGTCGTTCATGGCGTGCCAGCCGTAGTGGCCCGCGTTCTCGTAGGAGAAACCGGGGAGGGCGGCGATGGCGTTGTACTCGCCGCGGACGGACTCGACGCTCGCCGCGCCCCCCTTCATCAACTGGAGGAGGTGGACGCGGTAGCCGTGGCCGACCGCACGCATGGCCATCCCGAGGGCGGCGGTGGTCTTGCCCTTCCCGTCGCCCCACCACACCTGCACGAGGCCGAACTCCTCGGGCGCTGCGGGTTCGATGTCGCGCGCCATCGGTGTCACGCCGCCGCCGGGGGCGGCCCGACGGGGGTCGTCGTCGGAGAGGGTCTCGGTCGTCCGCTCGCCGGAGGTGTGTTCGTCGGTCATAGACGGTGTGGGACCGCTCGGTGCATGTAGCCACCGGTCAGGGGTAACCATCGCTTACCGGGGCGTACGACATCTATAACCATAGCGTACTGTCTCGAATGAACAGGTATGTCGTCCAGCATCGACATCGAGTGTCCGAACTGCCGGGACGTCGTCGTCGCCGAACCCGAACCGTCCGGGGCACGACGCGCGACCCTCCGGGGCGAACGGGTGGCCTGCACGTGCGGACACCCCATCGACGTCTACTTCTACTAGACGAGGGCACCACCGTGGTCGACGGGGTCCGGCCTCTCCCCGGACGGGACGGGTGCGACCGGACAGCGATGCGTGTCCGACGCCGAACCGCTCCTCCGGCCGACGGTGCGGCCGCGCGCGAACCGCCACGACTCACACCGGCGACCGTTCGTAGCTACCCGTAACGTATGCATCTCCACGCGTTGGATACCGCGATATAGTATTGTGCGCTAGTCCCAAAACCGTTAAGAGCAGGAACCGGATAGGGAGTACCAGAGAGAAACCCATGACTCACACACGACTCACCCGCGGAGCGGGGTGGTACTGATGTTCGGAATCGAGACGCTGTCGGGGTCGTCGCAGGCCGTCGTGCTGGTCGGCCTCGTCCTCGCGGAGTCGCTGGTCCTCTACGCCGGTTACGGGGGCGTGACCCGCGTCGCGGCGCCGCACCTCGAACGGGCGCTGGGCGGCGAGTGAGATGGCGGTCGAACTCCTCGGCGTCGGCGCCGCCACGCTGGCGCTGTTCGTCGGCTTCGGCGTGCTCGTCGGCGTCCTGTTCGGCTTCTTCGGGATGGGCGGGTCGTTCCTCGTCACGCCGGCGCTGCTCGTGATGGGGTACCCCTCGCGCGTCGCCGTCGGGAGCGGCCTCGCGTTCGTCTTCGGGACGTCGGTCATCGGCGCGCTGCGTCACCGCGACCTCGGACAGGTCGACTACCGCCTCGCGGCCCTGCTGACGGTCAGCGTCAGCGTCGGCATCGAGTTCGGCAAGCGCGCCGTCCTCTCGCTGGAGGCGCTCGGGGCGGCCGACCTCGTCGTCTCCGTCGCGTACGTCGTCCTGCTGGGTGCCGTCGGCGCGTTCGTCGTCGTCGACGCCCGCCGCGAGGGCGACCCGACCGGGAGCGGGGCGGTCCTCGCTCGCGTCCGCCTCCCGCCGACCGTGTCGATACTCGACGGCCCGACCGTCTCCGTCTGGGTCGTCTTCGCCATCGGCCTCGTGGTGGGGGTCCTCGCGGGCTTCCTCGGCGTCGGCGGCGGGTTCCTCCTCATGCCGGCCATGCTGTACGGCCTCGGCGTCCCCGCGGCGGTCGCGGTCGGGACGGACATCCTCCAGATAACCATCTCCGGGGCGGTCGGGAGCTTCCTCTACGCGCAGTCGGGCGGCGTCGACCTCAGCATCGTCGCCCCGCTGCTCGCCGGCAGCGCCCTCGGCGCGCGCGTCGGGTCGGCGGCGACGGGCGTCGTCAGCGAGGACGACATCAAGGGGTACTTCGGGGCGATGCTGCTGCTCGGCGCCGTCGCCGTCGCCATCCGGCAGGTCGGTCTCGCCCTCGGGACGCCCGCCCTGAGCCACCTCAGCCTCGCCATCATCGTCGGGAGCGCGCTGCTCGTCAGCGGTGCCGTCTGCTACAGCAGTCTCCTCGCGCTCCGTCGGAGGGAGGAACCGCGGCCCGCCTCCACCGACTGACCTCGCCGTCGGTCGCGCCCCGCGTCCGGCGTGCGCGGTTATGCACAGACCACACAACTCTTTTTACCGTGGGGTGGCTATCGTCCGTCAATGGCAGACTCGATGAGCGAGTACCTCAAGCAGGACATGGAGTGCGAGGGGTTGCTCGAGTGTATCCACGGGCTCAAGGAACTCGACAAGGAGGTCTTCCGCGTCCTCGTCGAGCACGACGACCCCCTGACGGTCGACGAGGTGGCGACCGCGGTCGACCGGGAGCGCTCGACCGCCTACCGCGCCGTCCAGCGCCTCCTCCAGACCGGCTTCGTCCAGAAGGAACAGGTGAACTACGAACAGGGCGGCTACTACCACGTCTACCGCCCGACCGACCCCGACGTGGTCGCCGACGAGATGCAGCGCATGCTCAACGACTGGTACGCGAAGATGGGGCAACTCATCGCCGAGTTCCGCGACAAGTACGAGGAGACGCCCCGCGCCCAGCCCGCGGAACCGTAGGGACCCGGTGGCGAGCGGCGGGAGCGTCCGGAAAGCTACTTGCACGGGCGCCCGGAAGTGGAACTATGACCGACGGTGTGGACGAGCGTGACGTCGCCGTCCTGCGGAACAAGCGCGACGCCTCGCGGTACCAGATTCTCGTCGCCATCGCCGCGCGCCAGCCGGCGGTGAGCCAGCAGGAGATCGCCGACAGCGTCGGCGTCACCGCCCAGGCTGTCAGCGAGTACATCCGTGCGCTCGTCGACGCCGGCCACGTCGAGAAACACGGTCGCGGGCGCTACGAGGTGACGAAGGAGGGCGTCGACTGGCTCATCTCGCGCACCGAGGACCTCCGGGAGTACACCGAGTTCGTCAGCGAGGACGTCATCGGGCAGGTGGAGTCGGAGACGGCCATCGCGGCCGCGGCCGTGACCGCCGGCGACCGCGTCGCGCTGTCGATGCGCGACGGGACGCTCACCGCCTCGCCCGAGGACGCGGACGCGGGGACCGGTGCCACGGCCGTCGCCCTCACCGACGCCGAGCGGGGAGCGGACCTCGGCGTCGCCGAGTTCGAGGGACTGCTGGAGTACGACCCCGGGACGGTGACCGTCGTCGTCCTGCCCGGCGTACGCGAGGGGGGGAGTCGCGCCGTCGCGGCCGACCGTCTCGTCGACCTCGCGGCGGCCCACGACCTCGTCGGCGTCGCGGGGACGGAGGCGCTGGCGGCGGTCCGGGGCGTCGACCTCGCGCCCGACATCAGGTTCGGCACCCCCCAGGCCGTCCAGGAGGCCGCCGTCAGGGGGCTGTCGGTCCTGCTCGTCGTGACGGCCCGCGAGCGGTCGGCGCACACCGACCGCCTGCGCGAACACAACGTCAGCTACGAACTGGTCGACGTCCGGCAGTAGAGAGGGTCGAAGGGGGGGTTGTCACGTCCGCCGGCGACGCCGGTCGTCGAGGGTCGGCGACGAGCGAGGCGTCCCGGCGGGAGTCGAACCCGCGCGCGCCCCGACCGCGGGGCGGGACGCGTTCGAGCGAGCGCGGGTCACGCGTCCACCGCGGCTTCGACGACGCCGAAACCCGCTTCGAGGTCGGCGGCGTCCGTACCGGCGGCGAGGGCGACGGTCGCGCGCACCTCGACGCGGACGTCGGTCGCCGTGGGCCGAAAGCCCGTGACCTCCAGGGTCTCGACGCGGTCGACGGTCGATACGGCTTCGAGGACGCGCCGCGCGCCGCCGGCGAGGTCGCCGGCGGCACCGCGGGGCACCCACAGTCTGACGGCCACCCGCGTGGCCGGGAGTTCATGCATGGACATGAGGCGTCCGCCGGGGGTCGAACCCGAGGGGTGGCCGCTCCACGCGGACGCGGTGGTCCACCCGGAGTACCCGCTCGCAACCGCGGAGCGGGCGCTCCGACGCGGGGGAATCGATGCTGAGGGAGAACGCTAGCGCACTCGGCCCCACCCAGCATCGACGCGGACGGGGGGACCCGTCCGGTTACGCGAGATGGGTGGACCGAGTGCAGCGGTGCGTGACCGCGTCGACCCCGTACCCCTCGCTGACCGGGACGGCGAGCGTCGGGATGTGGTCGGACGCGGTCATGTGAACGCACCGGCGCCTCGAGGGGCGCGTGGCACGTCATCTCGTATTTCCGGCACCCCCTTAGTCGTTGTGCAGGATTGACACGACGTAGCACACGGCCGGGCGAGCGCTTTACTCGCTTCCCTCGCGAGTGGGGGCATGGACCCGACCGCGCACACCGTCGAGGCCCGCGACGGCCTCTCGCTCAACTGCTGGGAGCAATCGACCGCCGACGCGACCGAGGCCGTCCTCTTCCTCCACGGGAGCATCACCTGCGCGCGAGCGCTGTTCGCCCCGCCGGTGCCCGGCGACGACTCCTACTCCTGGCTGGCGGCGACGGCCGACGCGGGCCGGGCCGCGTTCGCCCTCGACGTCCGCGGGTACGGCGACTCCGAACGACCGCCCGAACTGGACGAGCCACCCGAAGCGAACGGCCCACCGGTCCGCACCGACCTCGCGGCGAACGACGTCGCGGACGCCTTCGCGTTCGTCCGCGAGTCCTACGACGTCGTCCACCTCGTCGGCGTCTCGTGGGGGACCAACACCTGTGGGCGGTTCGTCGAGCGCAACGACCCCGACGTCGCCTCGCTCACGCAGGTCGCCCCGGTCTACGACGTCCCCTACGACGTGGAGGAGGGCCTCGCGGCGCTGGGTCTGGACGCCGACTTCGGCGCCTACCACTACCAGGAGTACGACACCGTGAAGGACCGACAGGGCGAGACGGGCGCGCTCTTCGAGGCCATCTGGCGGACGCAGGTCGAGTCGAACCAGGGCGTCGACGGGGAGCGCTACCTCGCCCAGACCGGCGCGCTCGCCGACTACGACGACTGCGGCCGGGGGAACCCGCCGTACGACGCCGCGGCCCTCGACCTCCCGACGCTCGTCGTCCGGGGGAGCGAGGACGTCATCTCCGTCCGGGAGGACGCGACGACGCTCTACGACGAATTAGGTACCGAGGAAGGGGAGTACCTCGAACTCGCGGGCGGCGACCACTACCTGATGCACGGCGCGCGCCGGGCGGCGCTCTACGACGCCGTGGCGGGGTTCCAGGACCGCGCCTAACGGCGACCGACGACGGGGGAGCGCTCAGGGGACGAACACGTCCGCGCGCGCCGTCGTCGAGAGGCCGTACTTCGCCGCCTCGACGGACCCGGGAACCGCCCAGCCGTCCTCCGAATACCGCGAGTCGAGGCTGGCGCGGACCGCCTCCCGGACGCACGCCCGCGCCGCGCCACCGACCTCGGTGGCGCTCCCGGCGAAGGGGTCCGGAGTCTCACGCACCCGACAGCCGACGACGGCGGCGTCCGTCGTCGTCCCCGGAAAGCCCGTCGTCGCCAGGAGCGTCGCCGTCTTCGCCTCGACGGCGACCCCCAGCAGGCCGGCCAGCGCCCCGTCGGTGAGCGCCGTCGTCGTCCCGAGCAGGACGTTGACCGTCCCCGGCGGTTCCCGGGAGGAGTCGCTCGACCCCTCGACCGAGTCGACGGCGGTGTCGGCGTCGTCGGTCGGCGTCGCCTCACCCACCGGGAGGGCGGCCGGGTTGGAGACGCCGGCGGTGGCGAGGCAGGTGACCGGCCCGAGGCGGGCACAGCGGGCGTGCCGGGCGTCGACGCCCGTGAACAGGGTTGGACCGTCCTCGAAACCGGCGCGCTCGCGCCGCTCGGCGCCGTACGCGTCGAGGTCCACCTCCGGCCACCCGTCGGGGACGCTCACGTTGTAGGCCGCGCGGGTCTCCGTGAACCCGCCGCGCCACCCCGAGGAGAGCCAGCGCGCCCGCTCGTCGCTCCGGAGGCGACCGACGCCCGCGCGCAGGTCAGTCGAGTACGCCATCGACCTCGTCGAGGGTTCGGAGGAGACGGTCGGTCGCCTCGCGCGTCTTCACCGCGACCCGGACGTGCGTGTCGAGGCCCCGGAACGTGGTCGCGTCCCGGAGGGCGATACCCCGCTCGCGGAGGGCGGCGAGGAGCGGCGCGGGGTCGGCCCCCACGTCGCAGAGCAGGTAGGGCGCGTCGGAGGGGTGGACGTCGAACCCCCTCGCTTCGAGGCCGTCGCGCAGGTGTGCACGCTCAGCGACGACCCGTTCGCGCGTCTCGTGGACGAAGCGCTCGTCGCGCAGGCAGTGAGTGCCGACGGCGGCGGCGGGCGTCCCGAGCGCCCAGGCGGGGACGGCGGTCCGCAGGCGGGCGGCGAGGTGGCCGGTGGCGACGGCGAACCCCGCCCGGAGGCCGGGGAGGCCGAACACCTTCGTCAGCGAGCGGGCGACGACGACCCCCTCGCGGCCGGCGAGCGAGTCCCGCGCCACGAAGTCGAGGAACGCCTCGTCGACGAGTAGCGGCGTCCCCGCCGCGCGACAGCGTTCGTGGAACGCGTCGAGGCGTTCCGGTGACGGGAGGTCGCCGGTGGGGTTGTTCGGCGTGCAGAGCACCGCGAGGGCGTGGCCCGCGGGGTCGGCGTCGAGCGCGTCGGTCTGCGCGACGAACGCGGGGACGCCACCCTGCAGGCGCACCTCGCGGGCGTACTCGCCGAAGGAGGGGGACGGGACGAGCACGGTGTCGCCGGGCGAGACGGTGACGCCCATCGCGAGGCGGATGGCGGCGAGGCCGCCCGGCGTCGGGACGACGCTCTCGGGGTCGCAGCCGACGTAGTCGGCGGCGGCCGCCCGGAAGTCGGGGTAGTCGTCGCGGGGGTACGTGCGCGAGGCCTCGAACGCCCGGTCGTACGCGCTCCGGGCACCCCCGGGGACGACCGGGTTGCAGTTCGCGCTCAGGTCGAGGGCGACGCTGTCGTCGCTGCCGTGGGGCACCCGGTCGACGCTCTCGACGCTCTCTGGGTCCATCTCACGGCCCCTCGCCGTCGAGCAGTCGGTCGTAGACGAGGCGAATGCGCTCGCGCGTGTCGTCCAGGGCGGCGTGCTCGGCCGCGAGCGCCAGCGCGCCCCCCATGCCGACGCCCTCCTTCCCGACGCCGGCGCGGTAGTGGCGCGTGGCGACGTGGTCGTCGGTGAACCCGGGGTCGGTGACGGTCAGGTCGAGGGCGAGGGTGGAACAGGCGGCCGCGAGGTCGGGCGTCGAGTCGGCGACGAACGAGGTGGTGGCGAGTTCGAGGGGGGCGTCGGAGAACCCGCGGACGACGGCGCCGGCCGCGACCAGCTGGGTGCCGCCGGCGAGCACCACCTCGACGCCGGCGTCGAGGGCGCCGACGGCGAGGCCTGCCACGCCCGCGAGGACGGGGTCGCCAACGGCACGGACGGCGTCGAGCGGGTCGTCGGCCGCCTCGCCCGGTTCGAGGTCGGAGGCGTCGAGGCCGGCGGCGACCACCTCCCGTTTCAGGGCGAGGGGGTTCTCCGGGAGCGAGGAGGAGACGCCCACCTCGTGGCCGAGGGCG
This sequence comes from Halomarina ordinaria, assembly GCF_030553305.1. Classification (NCBI taxonomy): domain Archaea; kingdom Methanobacteriati; phylum Methanobacteriota; class Halobacteria; order Halobacteriales; family Natronomonadaceae; genus Halomarina; species Halomarina ordinaria. The sequence goes on from NZ_JARRAH010000001.1 coordinate 1,817,566, forward strand.
GTGAGGACGCCGAGGGCGGTGGTCGTCCCGCCGGGGATGGTCTCGCCGAGGAGGAGCGGGCCGTCGTCGGGGAGCGCGCGGCCGAGTCGGCGCCCGCGCTCGAAGATGCCGTGCGCGTCGGGGACGGCCTCCGGGTCGCGCACGTCGCGGCCGGGTGCGGCGTCGAGCGAGACGGTCGGCGCGCCGGTCGGGGCGGCGAGGCCGGCGTCGACGACGGTCGCGTCGAAGCCGAGCACCTCGCGGGCGGCGCGGGTCATCACCGCCGGCGTCGGACAGCCCTCGGGGCTGACCGGCGTCGGGTGGGTCGTCCCGTCGGGCGCGGCCACGGGCGCGCCGTAGACGAGTATCTCCGCGTCCGCGCTCGGCGTGTGACGCATGAGCGCGGGGTGGGCGCCGGCGGCGCTGATGCCCTCGACGGCGGCGACGGCGGTCGTCCCGGCGACGAGGACTAGTCGCATCGCGCCTCCGCGACGGCGAGGTCGTCCGGTCGGTTCACGTTGACGGCGAGTCGATGGTCGTGGGAAGTCATGATGGAATCGGCGTCGTCACTGACGACGTTACAGCCGGTGGGCGCGAGCGCGCGCCCCCCGTGGTCGAAGCGCGTGTCGACGCTCACCCCGAGGTCGCGCTTCAGCGAGACGGGGACGCAGACCGCGAGCGACCCGCCATCGGCGCGGGTGCAGACGGCGTCCAGCACCCCGCCGGTGAGGAGCGGGAGGTCCGCGACGACGGTGAGCAGGGGGGGAGAGAGGCGAGGGTCGGCGAGCGCGCGGTCGAGGTCGGCGACGTAGCCCTCCCCGGGGGTCTCGACTGCGGGGAGGCCGAGCGTCTCGCGGACGTGGTCGGCGGTGTCGGGCGCGTGCGGCGAGACGGCGGCGTAGGTCGTCTCGATGCCCGCCGAGTCCGCGCAGGCGTCGGCGACGCGCTCGACCATCGGCGTGCCGCACACCGGGACGAGCGGCTTCTCCCCGCGGTCGAGGCGGGTGCCGCGTCCCCCGCACATCACCAGAGCGTCCACAGCACCACCCCCAGGTGCAGGGCGCAGACGCGTCCTACCTCGTTCGCCGCGCCGAAGACGTCGCCGTTGACCCCGCCGAGCGCCCGCCGCGCCCACCAGAGCACCGCGAGACCGCCCGCGAGGCCGCCTGCGAGCGCGCCGAGCGCGGCCGGCGAGGGGCCGGTGAGCGCGAGCGCGGGGAGGGCCGCGAGTGTCGGGCCGGGGAGTTGCGAGGCGTCGGCCCTGCTCGTGACGGCGGCGCCGAGGCCGTCGTGGGGCGCCTCCCCGAGGCAGGCGACGCACGCCAGTGCAAGCTTCGCGCCCACCTCGCCCGCGACGACGAGGCCGAACAGCGCGAGCGGAGGGAGGCCGGCCAGCGCGAGGCCGGCCAGCGCGAGGCCGGCGACGACGAGCGCGAGGGCGAGGACGGCGCCGACGCCGACCGTCGTGTCCTTGAGGACGGCGCGGCGGTCGGCCGGCGAGCCGTGGACGCTCGCGGCGTCACCCAGGTCGGCCACGCCGTCGGCGTGGTTGACGCCCGTCACCAGCACGAGCGCGACGAGGAGGACGAACGCGACGACCGGGGCCGGGGCGGGGAGGGCGGCCGCGAGCGCGACGGGGAGCGCGACCAGCGCGCCGAGCGGGTAGGCCGCGAGGACGAAGGCGACGGGGGTGGTTCGAAACGCCTCCCACGCCCGCCGGTCACGGCCGACGGGGAGCCGCGAGAGGAAGCCGAGCGCCCCCCGGAGGGCGGTCAGGACCACCCGCCCACCTCCGGGAGCGCGGGGAGCGCGAGTGCGAGCGCCGCGAGCGCGACGGCGAGCCACGCCGCCCGGTCCACGACGCACACCCCTCGCTCGGCGACGGGGAGCGAGGGGAGGGGGGCGTCGGGGTTGAGCGTGTAGACGCCGGGCTTCTCGAGGCGCGCACCCGTCGCCGCCGCGAGCGTCCCCATCGGCCACCCGGAGTTGGGGGAGGGGACGCCCGCGAGCCACGGCCGGGCGGCGGCGAGCGCGCGGGGCGCGCCGGCGGCGAGCGCGAGCAGGGCCGCGCTCGCCCGCGCGGGGAGCCACATGACGGCGTCGTCGAGGCGCGCGCTCGCGGTCCCGACCGGTTTCGAGCGGTAGCCGAGCATCGAATCGAGCGTGTTGACGCCCTTCACCCAGGCGGCGAGGCCGGCGCCGAGGGGGAGGCCGCCGAGCAGCGTCCCGGCGACGAACCCGAGCAGGGGGGCGACGAGACCGTCCGCGAGGTTCTCGGCGGCGCTCTCGACGGCGGCGCTGCGAACTTCGCCCGGGGAGAGGGCCCCCGCATCGCGGCCCGCCAGCCCGCGCAGGTCGCGGCGGGCGCGGGGGAGGTCGGCCGACGAGGCGTCCACGACCGACCGGGCGAGGTCCGTCAGCATCCGGCGGCTGGTCGTCGAGAAGAGGACGAGGCCGGCGAGGAGGGCCGCGAGCGCGGGCGAGCGCGACGCGGCCAGCGCGACGAGGCCACCGACGACGCCCCCCGCGAGCGCGGGGAGACAGAGCGCGACGAGGCCACCGACGAGTCGCGGGCGCGTCCACTCGCGGTCGAGGGGGGCGACGAGACGGCCGAACCAGGCGACGGGGTGGACGCGCGCCGGCGGTTCGGCCGCGACGGCGTCGAGGACGGCGGCCAGCGCGACGGCCCCCGCGCCGGCGAGCGACATCTACCGGCCCTCCAGCCAGTCGGGGAAGGTCGCGAGGGGGACGTCCGCCACGTCGACGAAGCGCCCGCCGACGGCCTCGACGCCGCCGTCGGTCCGCGGGTCGTCCCCGACGTGCGTCAGCGAGTCGGGGGCGACGCCGAGCGTCCGGGCCGTCGCCTCGAACAGCCGGGTGTCGGGCTTGCGCCACCCGCAGGCGACGCTCGTGACGACGGCGTCGAACGCGTCGCGCTCCAGGTCGGCCCGGATGAGCGTCCGGGCGGCCAGTTCGGGGACGCTACAGTTCGAGCAGACCGCGACCGGCCCGCGCTCGGCGGCGGCCGCGACGGCCGCGCGCGCGCCCTCGACCGTCTCCACGTCGGGGTCGAAGGCGGCGACGACGGCGCGGCGGGCCGCGTTGGCGGGCACGTCGACGCCGCGGTCCCGCAGGGCGGCCGCGACGTGCGCCGGCAGGGGCACCTCCGCACCCTCGGGGGCGTCGATGTGGACCTCGCCGTAGGCGCGCGCCCAGTCGTCGGGCACGGCCACGTCGCGGGCCGCTAGCTCCTTGGCGACGGCGCGGGCGGGGTCGTCCGGCGTCGCCGCCCGGACGAGCGTTCCGAAGAGGTCGAACGTGTGCGCCACTGTCCCGTGATTAGTGCAATTCGACTTGAACGCGACGGTCCCCGCCCACCTGCCGCGGTATCAACGGTTTTCACGGGGAGTCACATACCCCCGCGCATGGTCAGAGACGAACTCCAGGCGGCCAGCGACGAACTGGACGCGGCGGCCGAATCGACCGAGGGCGAGACGAGCGAGCGACTCGCCGGGCAGTCGGAGGCGCTCGCCAAACTCGCCACCGCAGAGCGCGGCCCCGACCAGGGGCGACTGGACCGCCACATGAACATCCTCCGGGAACTCTCGGAGGAGGCGGGCGACGCGAGCGAGCACGTCGACCGGGCACTCGAACACGTCACGGAGTATCGCGAGGGCGTCGGCGGTATCTGAGGGGTTCAGAACAGCGCGGAAGCCTCTCGCGAGGAAGTCAGCGGTCAAAAATCGAAGTGTTGCTACGAAAGTTCGTTGAGCCGGATTAGCTCAGTTCGTGGCTACCGAGTTCCGACGTCTCGCCGTCAGAGACCCACACGACGGTTATCTCGTCACCTTCACTGTAACTGTTAGTTGCCGTGTCGGAGATATCGACAGTCGCTATCGCTCCGGACGAAATATCCGAAGTGAACGACGTATCCATATCGTCAGTGATTTCTTCGCCTTTGTATCGAACTTCAACATTCTCGCTGTCGAGCGTCTGACCGCCGTTATGTTCGATATCTAGTGTCGCTCCGGACGTAGCAACGTCACCATCTTGGTCGAAGCTGAAACTGGCGCTCGGCGCGTTGTTACCCATACTGTCGCCCAGTCCCAGTACGAACGTCCCGATGACGGCCGCGAGGATGACCGTGATGGCGACCATCAGGATGACGCCGATGACCGGCGAGACGGCGCGGTCGTCCGTCGTAAACAGCTGCTTGAGTTTGCGTATCATGGTTTTTTCACTGTCCACCGGCCCGACGAGGGCGAGTGCGTCAGCGCGCGTACGTGACGCGCCCGCGTGGCCGTCGAGGGTCGCTCCCCGGACGCCGCGAGCGAGGGACGCCAGCCACGGTGTCCCACCCGCCGCAATCCCACGTGCCAGTGGTTGCTCTCCGGTCCGACACACACATACTTAAGAATTACTTTAGTTTCATACTTTCTCGTATTCGAAGTAGTTTATCAGAGAGTAATGTAGCGTGTTCAGGATTCGAGAACGCTTCGCTGTGCCCCACTTTCGTCGAATCGTGACAGTTCGTCGTCTCGTACGTGTCCGGGCGTATTACGGGGGTACGAGCCGTGGTTTAAGTACTTTCTCTCGCCGGGTTCGTACGCGCGCGAGACGGAACGGGTCGGGTCGTCGCACGCGGTTCGCGGTCGCTGGCGAACCGACCACTGAGCTAATCCGTACCACCGACGTAGTGGCGCCGCTATGCAGTCATCCGAGCGGGGGCGGGTCGTGGTCGTCACCGGCGCGAACGAGGGTATCGGCTACCACCTGCTCGCCTCGCTGGTCGACGACGGCTACCGGGGCGCGGGCCTCGACGTCCACGGGGAGCACGTCGAGGCGCTGGAGGAGGCCCACCCCGAGCGAGTCCGGTTCGTCGAGTGCGACGTGACGAGCGACGACGAGGTGGCGGCGGCCGTCGGCGCCGTGCTGGACGAGTGGGAGCAAATCGACGTCCTCGTCAACAACGCCGCGGTGTTCACCTTCGCCCCCTTCGCGGAGACGACGCTCGCCGACACGCGACGCGAGTTCGAGGTGAACTACTTCGGGTACGTCCGAACGATTCGGGCCGTCTTACCGCACATGCGGGCGCGAAACGAGGGCATCGTCCACAACGTGAGTTCCGGGGCGGGCCTCGTCGGCCACCCCGGCCTCTCCGGCTACGCCTCGACGAAGGGGGCGATAGAGGCGCTCGTCCGGTCCCTGCGGCTGGAACTGCGCCACGAGAACGTCGCGTGTACGCTGATGCACCCCCCGCTGTCGAACACCCGGTCGGCGGCCCGACTCGGCTACCCGGCGTCCCTGCTGAGCGACCCAGCGGACGTCGGACGGAAACTGGCCGACAGGATAGCGTCGACGGACAGGGTCGTCACCGCCGACCGGAAGACCAGGCTGGGACTGTCCCTCTCCCGCCACGTCCCCTACGTGGTGGCGAAGGGCACCGAGCGATTCGTCCCGCCGGTCGAGTGACCACACTCCCTGTTCACATCGAGTCGGGGAGACGGCTCACTGCTCACGTCGTTCGCAGGAGAAGTCCGCTCTCCCCGATTTGAACGGGGGACAAGTCGATCTACAGTCGACTGCTCTGCCAGACTGAGCTAAGAGCGGTCTATCAGATACGAACGCACCATCGAATTTAACCCTTATCGTTCGCCCCGGCGTCGGTCACGCGTCGGACGATGAGAGAAGATTCTTATAGTCCAACCAATATACGTCACACGTTCGCATGAGCAAGATAACGTTCCGCGCGGACGACGACCTCGTGGCGCGCCTGGAGGGGAGAGACGCCTCCAAGAGCGAGGTCATGCGCGAGGCGCTCCGGGCGTACCTCGACGAGGGGAGCGACGCGCCCGCGCCGTCGGCGTCCGCCGAGCCCACCGCGTCCGACGCGGGACTCGACCGCGCGGCGCTGGACGCGCTGGTCCGCGAGCGCGTCGACGCGATACTCGCCGAGCGAAGCGACGACCTCGTCGCGGAGATCGCCGACGCAGTGCTGGCGGAGGTGCGCGCCGGGGGCGGCTACGACGGCCGCCCGGCCGACACGCGGGACGTCACGCTCACAATCAACGTCGACGGGGCGACGGCCGTCGACGACCGTAAGACACGCGACGCGGGACGAACGACTGAGCGAGAGACCGAGGCGGAGCGACCCGCACGCGGGCGGGAGCGCGACGCACACGACACGAAAGCGGAGCCGACCCGGGCGTCGGAGGGCCGGTCCGACCCGACCTGCGGCCAGTGCGGCGAGGGGCTGTCCTCGTCGCACGTCTTCTGTCCGAACTGCGGGGAGAAGGCGAACCACCGCGTCTTCTGTGACTGCGGTGACGAGGTCCGCTCGGACTGGAGCTTCTGCCCGGGATGCGGCCGGAGGACGCCCGCAGCGGACGTCCTCGACCGCCAGTAACCCGTCGTGTTTACGACTCGTCCCGAATCGTGTCTTACGATATACCGAAGATTTATTATACACCAGGGTATGCAAACACCTGCGTAAGACGTTCGTCTTACACGTTGGGTTCGGGGGTCGAAACCCCGACCCGTGGTGCGGTTTGGCGTGTAAGACGCGCGGGCCGGTGTGACACGGTGGCCCGACGTCTTACCGGACACAAGGGGAAATACAACAATGGAGCGTGTGACACTACGGATTCCGAAGCAGCAGATAGAAGAGGTCGAACGCATGGTCGAGACGGGTGAGTACCCGAATCGAAGCGAGGCCATCCGGGCCGCCGTGCGTGACATGATCAACGAGGAGAACGCCGACCGCGGGCGTCAGAACAAACGGCCGTGGGCGAGGGCGTAGATGCAGGACATCGTCAACTCCGCGCTCGAGAACGCAGAGAAGGAGCAGCGCAAGATGTCCGACTCGGACGACGACGAGTTCGGCGAACCCCGAATCGTCATCGTCGGCTGCGGTGGCGCGGGTAACAACACCGTCAACCGCCTCTACAACATCGGCGTCGACGGCGCGGACACCGTCGCCATCAACACCGACAAACAGCACCTCAAGATGATAGAGGCCGACACGAAGATACTCGTCGGCAAGTCCCTGACGGCCGGTCTCGGCGCCGGCGGCGACCCCGAGATGGGCGAGCGCGCCACCGAGATGGCCCAGGGTACCATCAAGGAGGTGCTCGGCGAGGCGGACCTGGTGTTCGTCACCGCCGGCATGGGTGGCGGCACCGGTACCGGCGCCGCGCCCATCGTCGCGAAGATCGCCAAGGAGCAGGGCGCCATCGTCGTCGGCATGGTCTCGACGCCGTTCAACGTCGAACGCGCCCGCACGGTGAAGGCCGAAGAGGGCCTCGAGAAGCTCCGCAACGAGGCCGACTCCATCATCGTCCTCGACAACAACCGACTGCTCGACTACGTGCCGAACCTGCCCATCGGCAAGGCCTTCTCCGTGATGGACCAGATCATCGCGGAGACGGTGAAGGGCATCAGCGAGACCATCACCCAGCCCTCCCTCATCAACCTGGACTACGCGGACATGTCCACCATCATGAACCAGGGCGGCGTCGCGGTGATGCTCGTCGGCGAGACCCAGGACAAGAACAAGACCGAGGAAGTGGTCAAGGACGCGATGAACCACCCGCTGCTCGACGTGGACTACCGCGGCGCCTCGGGCGGCCTCGTCCACATCACCGGCGGCCCCGACCTCACCCTCAAAGAGGCCGAGGGTATCGCCCAGAACATCACCGACCGCCTGGAGGCCAGCGCCAACGTCATCTGGGGCGCGCGCATCCAGGAGGAGTACAAGGGCAAGGTCCGCGTCATGGCCATCATGACCGGCGTCCAGTCCGCACAGATCCTCGGCCCCACGACCCAGAAGCAGGCCAACGCCTCCCGACAGGCCATCGAGGACGACGGCCACGAGAACGTCAGTTACGGGGAGACCGACGGCGGCACCTCCCAGCTCGAACAGAACAACGGCCTCGACGTCATCCGGTAACCCGGAGACGAACGAACACCGGTTCTCTCTCTTTCGACCACCAGCGAGCGCGTTCGACCGACGCTACGCGACCGCCTCGCTCTGTGCCTCGACGCGCGCCTTCAGCGCCGCATTCATCTCCTCGAACCCCCGCTCGACGGCGGGGCCGAACCGCCGGTTGATGGGACCGACGAGGACGCCGCCGAACGTCTCGTCGTGAACGAGCGTCGTCGTCCCGTCCGGGTGCTCCGTCAGCGCGAAGCGGTGGGTCCCGTCGTAGAGGCCGGGGACGAACAGGCGCCCCTCCCAGCGCAGTTCGTCGCCGTCGGCCCGGCGGACCACCGGGCGGAAGGTGACCGACCGGCCGCCGGGCGGCGAGAGGTGGACCGTGAGTCGCTCGCCCTTCCGCGGGTGCCCCTCGACCGTCATGAAGGGGTTCCACTCGGGGTAGGCCGCGAAGTCCGTGAGGACCCGCCAGACGGCCGCGGGCGAGGCGTCGATGTCGACGCGGGTCGTTATCTCTCGCATACCCTCGGGTATGGGCGGGTGAGAGCATAAACTCGCGCCGAGGGGACCGCTACGCGGCGTCGACGGCCTCGACGAGCTGGCACTTCCGGCAGAGCGACCGGGTCGTCGCGCCGCCACAGCGCTCGCACTCGCGCATCTCCGGGCCGTCGCCTCGGCGATAGCGTTCGGCGGCGATGCCCGCCAGTTCCTCGTAGCCCGCCATGATGGAGTGACGGGTGCCGGGGTGGTTCTCCTCCAGGTCAAGCAGGAGGCGCTGTATCTCGCCGCGGTAGGCCTCGCTCGCGTGGGGACACTCGGTGATGTGTGCCGGGAGGTCCTTCAGGTGCGCGTAGAGGGCGACCTCCTTCTCGGGGACGTCGCGCAGGGGTTTCGCGCGCGGGACGAGTTCCTCCACCTCCGCGCGCTCCTCGAAGCTCCCGAGGCTGGCGTCGAAGTGCTTCGCGACCTGCGCGACGTCACCTTCGAGGACGTTCATCAGGGCGGTCTGGGCCTCGTCGTCGAGGTTGTGGCCGGTGAGGAGTTTGTCGGCGTCGAACTCCGTCGCGTACCGCGAGAGGACGTCCCGGCGGAACACCCCGCAGTAGGCGCAGGGAGCCATCCCGAGCGGGTCGGACTCGGCGACGTCGTCCATCCGGAGGCCGAACTCCTCCTCGTAGGTGACGAGTTCGTGGCGCAGGTCGAGCGCCTCGACGAGGTCGAGGCAGGCGTCGACGGACTCGTCGCGGTAGCCCTCGATGCCCTCGTGGATGGTGAGCGCGAGGAGTTCGACGCGGGGGTCCTTCGCGAACGTCTCGTGGAGGATGTGGGTGAGGACGACGCTGTCCTTCCCGCCGGAGAGGCCGACGACCCACGTCTCGGGGTCGTCCGGGGTCGCGTCCGGCGAGAGCAGCGCGTCCTCGCGGATGCGGCGCCTGACGCGCTTCTCGACCGACCGGCAGAAGTGTTTCTCGCAGAGGTGCAGCCCAGAGTAGGCGGCGTGCATCACCGCCGGATTGCCGCACTTATCACAGTCCATTGCCCCTCGCTATCGGACCGACGACAATCACGGTTACGGGTCGCGAGAGGGGAGAATCAGTCGGTCGTCGGTTCTTCGGGGTCGGAGCCGTTCGTCGCGCCCTCCTCGTCGAACGCCGTGAGGACGACGGCCGCGAGGCCGCCCATCACCACGCAGAGCACCGCGAGGATGGCCGCGGCGACGAGCTGGAGGCGGACGAGTTCGGAGACGACCACCACCGCCGACGCGAGCAGGAACGCCCCCGTCGGTGAGGGGAGCTGCGGCGCGACGCCCGCGAGCACCCCGGTTCGCCGCCCGACGGCCACGAGAACGGCGGTGAGCAGGATGACGAGGATGATGTCGACGCTGAGCACCATGAACAGCTCGGTGGCGGCGAGCGACGACGAGTCCGACTGCGCCACGGGCGAGACCGCCCCGACCGGCGAGGGAGCCATGCCCGAAGCCAGCGCACCCGGGGTGAAATACTTCGCGGCCACGTGTCGCACGGTGCGTCCCTTCGGCGGCGTGATAGTTCGCGTCCCGGACGTGCGACGGGTCGACGCGGGGAGAAACGGTTTTTCGCGTCGCCGGTCTACTCGGGACGATGTCTGCGCTCTCCCGCGAGGCGGCCGTTTCCCGCGTCGCACGACTGGTCAAGGCCGTCGAACGCGAGACCATGCCCGTCCCCGTCCGCGAGGTGTGGGTGTACGGCGACGTCGCGCTCGGCCTCGACCCGGTCGAGCGCCTCGACGTCTACCTCACGAAGGACCTCCTGTTCCACGGCGACGCCGACCGCGAGGCCGAGTTCGAGGCCAGCCACGGCGTGAAAGGGGTGGGAAAGACCGTCTCGGCCGCGTGGGCCGACGAGCACCCCGACGCCATCCGCGCCAACCACAGCGGGCACGTCGCCCCCGAGCAGTGCCTCGCCGCCCACCTCCTCGCGCCCGACGAACCGGTCCACCTGGAGGTGTGCAACACCGGCTTCGAGAACAACGTCACCCAGCGGCTGAAGGGGGCGCGAGCACGGGGGGCCTACGAGCAGATACTCGACCCGCGGGGGGTCTGTCTGTGGGTCGACGGCACCCGCTCGGAGACGGCGTTCGAGAAACTGCGGGCGGGCGACCTCGTCTTCCCGACCCTCTCCGATTCGCTCTCGATGCTCGGGATGGACGACGAGGAGGCGGCCGACGCGGCCGACGCGCTCCGCGCCTACCGGGCCGAACAGGAGGGGATGACCGTCCGCGGCGACGTGGTCTGAGGGTTTATGTTCGAGGAGGGGACCAGCGTCGCCGTGTCCTGAGACGGACCGCGAGGCGCCCGCGGGAGCGCGACGCCACGCCTCGCGGGCGGGGTCGGCGTCGCCTGTTCACTCTCTCCCCACCCGCCCGACCGTCACGTGGAACGGGACCACCTCGCGCCGCCGGTACTCGCCGTTCGCCATCTGTTCGACGGCGACGCGCCCCATCTCGCGCCACTCCCGTCTGAGCGCGTCGTACTCCGCCTCGGTCAACCCTCCCGAGAGCAACGTCTCGCGCTGGTCGCGCAGGCGCGACCCCGTCGCCTTCCGCTTCGCCCCCTCGAGCGCCGCGTCGTCGTAGGGTGGTTCGACGACCCGCTCGTGGTCGTAGCGGCGCGTCTCCACGTCCACGAGGCCAGCCTCCTCGAACAGCCCCGGGACCGACCCGAGGGTCACGTCCGTCGGAACGCCCGCGACGTAGCGCTCGCGGGCACGGGCGGTGAGGTGCGTCTCCGCCTCGACGCTCGACTCGACGCGCACGGCCCCGTTGTCGGGTTCGACGACCGCCACGAGGTCGCTCGAAGCGCGGCGGAACTCCCCCACAGCGGCGACCGGGTCGGGGAGGTTGACGAGGAGCGCCTGACAGACCACCAGGTCGGCCCGCCCGTCGGCGACGGGCAGCGAGAGGGCGTCGGCCCGTACGGGCGCGACCGTCGCGGGGACCCTCCCGAGGAGCGCGGCGTCCCGGTCGAGGCCGACGACGCGCGCGTCGGGCGGGGTCTCCTCGGCCAGCACCGTCGCGAGCGCGCCCGTCCCGCAACCGACGTCGAGGACCACCTCGCGGTCGGCGAGCGAGAGCGGCGCGAGCGCCGCGCGGGAGTCCTCGTCCCACATGCCCGCGCGCGTGTCCGACAGGTAATCGGCGGAGAACCGTCGCATCGCTCGTCGATGGGCGGGCGACGACGAAAACGCTGGGGGTATTCCGGCGGTTCAGGCCGCGGCGTCGACGAGGCGGCGCCCCGCGTAGAGCAGCGCCGCGCCGGCGGCCGAGACGAGTGCGACCGTCGGGTCGAACTCGTCGGCCGCGAGGACGACCGACACCTCGACGACGGTTGCGAGCGCGCCGACCGCCGCGACGAACAGCACCGCGTGCCGGGGAGACGCGAGGCGCTCGCGCAGCAGGGCGGCGAGGAGGAGTGCGAAGCCGAACGGGACCGCGAGCAGCAGCAACGCGGCCTGTGCGTACGTCTCGCCGGTGATGGTGACGAACGCGTCGACGCCCGCCGCGACGAGACCGCAGACCACGGCACCGCCGAGCAGCAGGCTGGGAGGGAGGCGAGCGGGGGAGGGCATCGACCCGACCGACGTGGTGTCAGGGCATAAGTATTTATTATCGAGGGGGAGGGTTCGGGTGGCGAGCGGCGGTCACTCCCCGCGGAGTTCGCGGACCCGCTGGATGTTCCACTCGAAGCTCTTGCCGTCCTCGGTGGGCGTCTCGAGGACGAGCGGGACGTCCTCGACGCGCGGGTCGTTGACGAGCGTCTCCATCCCCCCGACGCCGATCTCGCCCTCGCCGATGTGGGCGTGTTCGTCCTTGTTCGTCCCGCAGGCGTGCTTCGAGTCGTTGAGGTGGATGCACCGGAGGTGGTCGAGGCCGACGACGTCGTCGAACTCGGTGAGCGAGGCCTTCACGCCCTTCGCGGTGGAGAGGTCGTAGCCCGCGGCGAAGGCGTGGGCGGTGTCGAGACAGACGTCGAGGGCCTGTGTGCTGTCGTCGAGGACGGTCGCGAGGTGTTCGAAGTCGCCACCGAGTTTGGTGCCGCTGCCCGCGTCGGACTCGACGAGGACGGTCACGTCGTCGGGCACGTCGAGTTCGTCGAGCGCGCTCGCGGCGTTCGCGAGGCCGTTCTCGACGCCGGCGCCGGTGTGCGCGCCGAGGTGGACGTTGACGTAGGGGATGTCGAGCTTCGCGGCCGCGTCGACCTCCTTCTGCATGGAGTCGACGGACTTCGCACGCAGGTCGTCCTTCGGCGTACAGAGGTTGACGAGGTACGACGAGTGGATGACCCACGGGCCGTCGAGGTTCGCTTCGGTCCCTGTGCGGAAGGCCTCGGCCTCCTCGTCGCCGATGTTGGGGTCCTGCCACACCTGCGGGGAGTGGGTGAATATCTGTCCGCAGTTCCCGCCGACGGCGACCTCGTTGCCGACGGCGTTGTCGACGCCGCCCGCGATGGAGACGTGCGCTCCGACTCTGAGCATTGGTGGCTGAACCTACTCCGACGGCGATATAGGGACTTCGGAACGCGTACGCGAGGACGGGGGCGGTTCAGCGGCCCGCGAGGGGGTCCTCGCGCCTGCGGTTCCAGGCCTCGCTCGCGAACTTCGCCTCGGCGATGTCGGCGGCGCGGTCGAGTTCGGCGTCGGTCCACGTCCCCTCCTCGGCGTCCGCCCACGCGCGGAGTGACTCCTCTAGCGTCTCGACGGCCGCCCCGCGCGAGACGTCGGCGTGTTCGTCGAGCGCGGTGACGCGCTCGCGGAACGCCTCGGGGGTCACCGGCGGGTCGGTGAAACAGCCGAGGGTCCGCTCGGCGCGCGCGGAGTAGGTGAGCGAGCCGTGCTGGATGACGCTGTCGCGCCGGCGGTACTGGGCGTTCCCCGAGAGCTTTCGACCCTCGTGGACGACGTCGTGGGCGGGGTGCAGTTCCCGGAGGTAGCAGGCGGGGTGGTACAGTTCGGGGTGCTCACGCTCCGCGAACCCGGCAGGGACACCCACTGCGGCGCAGGCGTCGAGCAGCGGCCGACAGAGCAGGTCGTAGGTCTCCATGAGGTCGCCCGGTAACTCGGCGGCGGGTGCGATGATGGAGTAGGAGATGTCGCCCTCGTGGTCGTGGTAGATGGCGCCGCCGCCGGTCGGCCGGCGGGTGACGGTGATTCCCTCGCGCTCGCAGAACGCCCAGTCGACGTCCGCGGGGTCCTGCCGGTAGCCGAGCGAGAGGGTGCTCGGCGCCCACTGGTAGACGCGGACGGTCCGCGGACCGCCCGCGGCGGCGGTCTCGGCGGCTACCGCGTCGAGTGCCATACACATCGGCCCGGGGCGGGCCTCCTCGCGGACGAGTCGCCACTCGCGGTCGGCGAGCGGTCCTCGCTCGCGCTCCTCCTGCTCGACCTCGGCTGTCATACCCGTTAGAGTGGAGCGCTCCGGGAAAGCGATTGCGCCGCGGGGGTCGTAGCGGGACGGCACGCCGCCGTCCCCCACGGCGGGCGAGGAGCCCCGAGGCCTCAGCTAAAGGCATCTTTAGCGAGTACTTATCCGGCGCGCGCCCCGAGGGGAGGTATGAACGACGATGTGGTGACGAAGACCGGCACCACCACGGTCGGCCTCGCGACGAGCGAGGGAGTCGTGCTGGCCGCGGACCGCCGGGCCAGCCTCGGCGGTCGGTTCGTCTCCAACAAGCAGGCGATGAAAATCGAGCAGGTCCACCCCCGGGCGGCGGTCACGATGGCCGGGTCCGTCGGCGGCGCCCAGGCGTTCATCCGCCAGTTGCGCGCCTCGGCGAACCTCTACGAGGCGCGCCGCGGCGAGCCGATGGACGTGGACGCGCTCGCCCAGACCGCCGGCCAGCTCCTGCGCGGGATGCCCGCGAGCCCCGTCCTCGGCGGGGTCGACGCCGACGGGGAGGCACGCGTGTTCAGTATCGACGGCGCCGGTGGCGTCCTCGAGGACGCCTACAGCGCCAGCGGGAGCGGCATGACCCTCGCGACGGGGGCGCTCGAACGCCTCTACCGCGACGACCTCACCCTCGAGGAGGGGGTCGAGGTGGCGGCCGAGGCGGTCGACAGCGCGCTCGAACGCGACACCGCAAGCGGAAACGGCATAACCGTCGCGCGTATCACCGCCGACGGCGTGAACATCGACACCTACGACGACGTCACGGAGGCACTCGCATGATGGGAGGCAACGACCGACAGGCGTACGACCGCGGCAGCAACATCTTCTCGCCCGACGGGCGACTCTACCAGGTCGAGTACGCCCGCGAGGCGGTGAAACGAGGGAGCGCGAGCGTCGGCATCCGGACCGAGGAGGGGGTCGTCCTCGCCGCCTCCCGGCGTGTCCGGTCGCCGCTGCTCGAACCGCGCAGCGTCGAGAAGCTCCACAAGGTCGACGACAACCACGGCGTCGCGAGCGCCGGCCACGTCGCCGACGCCCGCCAGCTCGTCGACGTGGCGCGGCGCGCGGCGCAGGTCGAGCGACTCCGCTACGGCCAGCCCGTCACGACCGAGCAGCTCACCACCGAGGTGAGCCGTCACATCCAGGAGTACACCCAGTCGGGCGGCGCCCGGCCGTTCGGCGCGGCGCTGCTCGTCGGCGGCTACGTCGACGGCGAGGCGCGCCTGTTCGAGACCGACCCCTCGGGGACGCCCTACGAGTGGCGCGCGGCCGCCATCGGCGGCGGCAGCGACGACCTCCGCAAACACCTCGAGGAGCACTACGACGAGGAGATGGGGCTCAACGACGCCATCGCGCTCGCGCGCGACGCGCTCAGCGACGAGGACGACGAGGACGAGGACGGGGAGTTCATCGCGGTTGCCGTCGTCGACGAGGAGGGTTACCGGACGGTCGACGTGGGCGAGGACGCGGCGTCCGACGCCGAGTGAGCCCGGCGGTCGGTCTCGACGACCGTCCCGTCGCGCCCGACGAGCAGTTCTAGCGTCTCGTTCCCGAGTTCCGTCGAGACGCGAACGCACCACGGGTCGTCCGAGAGCACCGCCTCTCGCCACTCGCGGCCCACGTTCCAGATGGGCCGTTCGCGCACGTCGAGCGCGTGGTCGTAGTAGAACGACACCACCGCCGGGTGGTCGAGGACGGCCAGCGTCACCGGACAGCGAAGCGTGTAGCCGCAGGCCGCACAGCCGAGGTGGAGGCGGACGGGACTGGCGGGGCGCTCTGTCTCGGCCCCGTCCGTGGCGACCGCGTCGGCGTCGGCGTACTCGACGCGCGCGCTCGACGTGCCGCCGCACTCCGGGCAGGTGCCGGCGACGAGCAGCGCCACCCGCGAGCGGTGGAGTCGGTCGAACGCCCCCGGGAGCGACGCGTCGTCGTGGGTCCGGTGGCCGCCGGGCGGGAACGGCAGCGAGAGCAGGTCCGCCTCGCAGGCGTGACACGAGACGCCGACCGTGTTGTCCGTCACCGCGACGTGCAGGTCGGCCGCCGCACAGAGCGGACAGGGGTCGTCGAGGGCGACGGGGTCGCGGTCGACGCTCTCGGTGTAGGCACCGCTGACGATGGCGCGGGCGACCTGCAGGCCCGCGTAGGTGAAGGTGTAGCCGTCGTCGGTCTCCTGGAGGTAGTGGTCGGTGAGCTGTCGGAGGTGGTAGGCGAACCCGGCGGTCGTCTCCGCGCCGCTGGCCTCGAACAGTTCCGAGAAGGTCTTCGTCGTGGGTGCGACGCCCGCGCTGTCGCCGTCCGGGTCGGCGGCGTCGCGACCCCCACCGACCGGTTCGAGCAGCGACGCGAGGACGCGCGTCCTGACCTCGTTGCCGAGCGGGCGGAACGCCTCGCTCGGGTCGACCTCGCCGTCGGTCATGGCCACAGTACCCCACCACGACGGATAAGTCGTCCGTCGACGCTCAGCGCCGGTCGTACTCCATCTCGCTCGCGACGCGCGTCGCCACCTCGACGCTCGCCAGGCGCTCGACGAGGTGGAACGCGAGGTCCAGCCCGGAGGTGACCCCGCCCGCGGTGAGGACGTCGCCGTCGTCGACGACGCGCTCTTCGCGCACCTCGACGGGGAACTCGCGCAGGTCGGAGAGCGCGCCCGCGTGCGTGACCGCGGGGCGGCCGTCGAGGACGCCCGCGTGCGCCAGCAACATCCCACCCGTACAGACCGAAGCGATAGTCGCCCCTCCGTCGTGGAGGCGCGCGACCGCCTCGGGAATCTCGCCGCGCTCGGCCTCGCTCCACGCGCCCGCCGCGCTCCGGTCGTTCCACCCGCCGCCGGGGACGACGAGGACGTCGGGCGACCCGAGGACGCCGTCCGGTTCCACCCGGAGGCCGTGGCTCGCCTCGACGACGTCGCACGGTTCCAGCGTCACGAGCGAGACGGCGATGTCGGCACCGAGACCGGCGGCGTTGGCGAGCACCTCGTAGGGACCGATGGCGTCGAGTTCGTCGAACCCCTCGTAGACGACGATTTCCACGGTTGTCATGGCCGTGGTTGGGGGTGAGGGGACTTGACTGGATACGTCGATAAATCGGAGAGTGCGATACGAAATCGCCCGTGCGGCGCGATGGCCGGGAGTTATGCGCCCGCGCTCGGAGTGGGTGGCATGGCAAGCGACGAGCGCCGTGTCGAGGTGACGCTCACCGCCGAGGAGTACGACCGCCTGGCGGCGACGACGGACGACCCCGAAGCGCTGGCCCGGGAGGCGCTCCTCCGGCGGGTGGACCTCGAGGAGAGCATCGAGTTCACCCGCGAGGGCGGCTTTCGCGAGCTGGCCGTCGAGGAGCGCGCCGAGGGGATTCCCCGGCCCCCGGTAGGGGTCCTCGTCGGCTTCGACGTACTCGAAGCCGCGGACGGCGAATCACGCCTCGCCTTCGACGCCGGGCCGGAGCACGCCAATCCGATGGGGACGCTCCACGGCGGCGTCGTCTGTGACGTCGGCGACGCCGCGATGGGGACGGCCTACGCGAGCACGCTCGCCGAGGCGGAGTCGTTCACGACGCTCGACCTGACGGTGAACTACCTCCGACCCGTCTGGTCGGAGCGACTGGAGGCCGTCGGCCGCGTCGTCGAGGGCGGCCGCACCGTCGGCCTCGTCGAGTGTGACATCACGAACGAGGACGGGAAGCGGGTCGCCCGCCTGTCGAGTACGTGTATGACGTTGCGCGACGAACAGGCGGCGGGCCGCTGAGAGAGCGGCGAACGTAGGGGACGGCGCTATACCACGGGCACGCACAGCCGCGAACCGGTTTATACCGTCGGCGGCGTAGGACGACCGTGAGTGAGAAAGACCTCAGTGACATCGCCGGCCTGCCGAGCGACCTCGGCATCGGCGAGGACCTCGCGCGCGCCGAGCAGCGACTCTCGATTCGCGTCGAGCGCCGCCGCTACGGCAAGCCGATGACGGTCGTCGACGGGTTCGAGGAGGGAGTCGACGTTGACGCCCTCGCCTCGACGCTCAAGCGCCGCCTCGCCACCGGCGGTACCGTCAGCGACGGCCACATCGAACTACAGGGCGACCACGCGGACCGCCTGCCCGACGTCCTCCGGGATGAGGGCTTTCAGCTCGCCTGAGCGACGCGCGGGGCGTCGGGGTCCCGGCCGGTCGCGCCGCTATCGACCCCACGCGGCGGCCCGGGGGCGACGGGCCCCGAGGAGAAGGAGCGACTCATGAGTCGTGGCCTCGTTCCGAGAACAAACACCATCCAATCTCGAGTGCGTCGCCGGTGAAGGGCCGGTATGCACACGTCGGAATCGTCCTGGAGACCGACGACCCCGAGCGCGTCTGGAACGCGTTTCGGCTCGCGAACACGGCACTCGATGCGGAGCACACGGTCGAGGTCTTCCTCCTCGGTGACGCTGTCGAGGCACCGGACCTCGAACACGAGACGTTCAACCCGCACGGTGTGATGCGCAAGTACACTCGAGACGGCGGCGAGCTCCTCGCCTGTGGGACGTGTCTCGACTCCCGCGACCTCGACGAGGACGACCTCCGGCCCCGTGCGACGATGGGCGACTACCTGCGAATCGTCGAGGACGCCGAGAAGGTGCTCACGATCGGGTAGCGAACCGCTCGCCGTCCGCGCGGCGGACTAGTCGGCGACCCGTCCCGCCCGTCGCGTCTCCCGGACCCGTAACGGGTCCGCCGTCGACGTCGCGGTGACCAGCCGCAAGAACTGCCCCGCGTTCGTGAGGAGTTTGTTCTCCGCCTTCCGGAGGTGTTCTTCGTACGTCGAGCGAGCGACGGCCGTCCGGTCGGCCAGGTCACGGATGGACGTCTGCCGGGGGTGCTCGTAGTACCCGCACTCCAGCGCCAACTGCAACGCCGCCAGCTGCCGGTCCGTGAGCGTCTCGAACAGTCGGTCGACCGGGGCCAGCATCGTGTGGGGAATCTGCGTCTCCGAGAGCGAGGTCTTCGAGAGGAGCTCGATCTCCCTGTCGGAGCGCAGGTCGCGGAGCAGTTCCCGGACGTCCTCCTCGTCGAACGCGACCACCGTGTAGTGTTCCCAGCCCTGGCGGTAGATCGTCGGGGACTGGTACAGACAGTTGTGTTCCTCGAAGCGGTCGACGATGGTCTCCTCGAGCGAGCAGAGACAGGACTGCGTGACGACGTGATAGCCGTCGTCGTTCTCCGATTCGTGTAGAACGGTTCCGAGCTGGCTGATCTCGTCGAGCAGGTCGTCGGTCGGCGTCGTCTCGGAGGTGATTTCGAGCACCTGGCAGTCGCTCAGCGGCCACTCCCGTATCGTCAGGTCCGGGTGGCGCTCAGAGATTTCTCGGTACGGGCACTCGTGTTTGACCCGAATCGAGGCCTCGTACAGACTCATACGACCAACGTCGGTCTGGTCAAAATTAACACTGCCGGTCATGTCCGGCAGCACCTACATGTAGATATACCCTCTATTCGGGAGTACCGATGCAGGAGATCACGCCGGAAGAACTCAGCGACCGATTGCGAAACGGTGATGACGGGCCGGTCGTCCTCGATATTCGCCACGGAGCGGATTTCGAGGACGGGCAGCTCCCGGGCAGCATCGACGTGGATGTCTACGACCAATCGACTGACGGCCCACTGCGCTGCTAAATGAGTCCATGAATACGGGTACTGAAATCAAACAAGGAATCCGCGAGCACCTCGGACAGTTCTCACTCCACGTCCTGCTGGTGTTCGCCACTGGCCTGACCATCGGGTCCGAACGGACCGTCGTCCCCGTTCTGGGCGAAGAGGTACTCGGCGTCGAGTCGTTCCTGGTTATCGGTTCGTTCGTCGTCTCGTTCGGAATCGTGAAGTCGATTCTCAATCTCTACGCTGGCAAATGGGGCGAGGAGTACGGCCGCAAGCCAGTGCTCGTCGCCGGGTGGGCGACAGCACTCCCCCTGCCGCTCGTCCTCATCTTCGCTCCGAGTTGGGGCTGGATCACCGTCGGGAATATCCTGCTGGGTATCAACCAGGCATTGACGTGGAGTATGGCGATCAACGCGAAGATCGACCTCGCAGGACCCGAGCAGCGTGGCCTTGCGGTCGGTATCGACGAGTCGTTCGGCTACACTGGCGTTGCCGTCGGGGCATGGATTACAGGCGTTGTCGCCGGTCAGTGGAGCCTCCGGCCGGAGCCGTTCTACTTCCTCGCCATCGTCGTCGTGCTGGCGTTCCTCGTCTCCATCTTCCTGATCAAGGAAACTGTCCAGTACGCCCAAGCAGAGGGAGACGACGACCACCACGACGCAAACCTGCCGTTCGACGAGGTGGTGAAGCGAGCGACCTACGGTGACAAGACGCTGTTCGCTGCGGCTCAGGCCGGCCACATCGAGAACTTCGTGGATACGCTGTTCTGGATCGCCGTCCCGCTGTATCTGGTAAGCCAGGGTCTTGGTATTGCGGCGGTCGGTGTCGTCGTCGGTGTCCACAGCGCGATGTACTTCCTCCAGATCGCGACCGGTGGACTTGCTGACCGTATCGGTCGCCGGCCGCCCGTCGTCTGGGGCATGTTCCTCGCAGGTGTCGGCGTCCTTGGAATGGTACTCGTCGAGGGGTATCTCGCGTGGGCAGTCTTGGCCGCTCTCTCCGGCCTTGGCATGGCGTTACTGTATCCGAACCTGATGACGGTGCCGAGCGACGCCGCCCACCCGACCTGGCGGTCTGCAGGGATGGGAGTCTACCGGATGTGGCGCGACTCCGGCTATGCCGTCGGAGCCATCCTGATCGGGCTCTCGATGGAGTTCGTGAACCCCGAGGCCGCGTTCTACATGACCGCACTCCTGATGTTCGCCTCCGGTGCGGTCGTGTACGTCTGGATGGAGGAGACCCACCCCGACTTCGGGACCCACGAGCCACCAGCCCCGGTTGCCGAGTCACCGACCCGGGCGGTGTCCGAAGACTGAACCCGCGCTCAGTCTCGGTCCCCATCCCGATTCCGTATAGCACTCTCCAGTTTACCGTGCGCGACGCGGGGGGCTTTTACTCGCCCGCACGAGAGGGGAGGTATGGTGCAGAACGTCGCCGCGGGCTTCCTCGAACTCGAACCCGAGGACTTCTATCTCCTCTCGGGTATCGAGCACGGCATGCGGTTCAGCGAGTGGGTCGACCGCGAGAAGGTGGCGGAGTTCTCGCGGCTGGACAGCGAGGAGGTCGACTACCGGCTGGACCGCTGTGAGGACCGTGGGTACGTCGAGCGAAAGACCGTCCACTACCAGGGCTTTCGCCTCACGTTCGAGGGGTACGACGTGCTGGCGCTGCGCGCGCTCACCGAGCGCGACAGCATCCAGGCGTTCGGCGCGCCCCTCGGCGTCGGCAAGGAGAGCGACGTCTACGAGGTGCGCTCGTACAAGCCTCTCGCGCTGAAGTTCCACCGCGAGGGCTACACCAACTTCCGCGAGGTGCGCCGCGAGCGCGAGTACACCTCCGAGAACCGCCACGTCTCGTGGTTCTACACCGCGCGCAAGGCCGCCGAGCGGGAGTACGAGGCCCTGGAGACGCTCTACCCGGACGTGCGCGTCCCCCGGCCCGTCGACCACAACCGCCACGCCCTCGTGATGGAGAAGCTCCCCGGGGTCGAACTCTCGAAGGCCGGCCTCGACGCCGGACAGGTGGTCGGCGTCCTCGACCTCGTGCTGACGGAACTGGCGACGGCCTACCGCGAGGGCTACGTCCACGCCGACATGAGCGAGTACAACGTCTTCGTCGACAGCGACGGCGTGACGATCTTCGACTGGCCACAGGCCGTCCCGACGGACCACGAGAACGCCGACGAGTTCCTCGACCGCGACGTGGCGAACCTCGTCCGGTACTTCCGACGCAAGTACCCCCAGCAGGTCGGCGAGGAGGACGTCTCGGCCATCGCGGACGCCATCCGCGACGACTCGTTCGAGTCGGTGCGCGCGTGTCGATAAATCGGATGGGACGATAGCGAATCGGAGCTCAGTCCTCGCCGTCGGTACGGAGCAGCGAGTCGAACGCGCTCGCCTCCTCGCCGGCCTGGACGCCCCAGAGGTGGGCGTAGAGGCCCCCGGCGGCCAGCAACGCCTCGTGCGCGCCGCGCTCGACCACGCGTCCCTCGTCGAGCACGAGGATGAGGTCCGCTCCCCTGACCGTCGAGAGGCGGTGGGCGATGGCGAGCGTCGTTCGACCGGCGGTGAGGCGGTCGAGCGCCCGCTGGATGAGGCGTTCCGTCTCGGTGTCGACGGCGCTCGTCGCCTCGTCCAGCACCAGGACCGCCGGGTCCTGCAGGATAGCCCGGGCGATGGCGAGACGCTGGCGCTGGCCCCCCGAGAGCTTCACCCCTCGTTCCCCGACCCGAGTGTCGTACCCATCGGGGAGGTCCACGACGAACTCGTGGGCTTCCGCGGCACGCGACGCCGCGACGACCGCCTCGTCGGTGGCGTCGAACGACCCGTAGGCGACGTTCTCGCGGACCGTCCCGTCGAAGAGGAAGACGTCCTGCCCGACGTACCCCACCGCCGAGCGGAGGCTGTCGAGGGCGAGGTCACGCACGTCGTGGCCGTCGACGCGGACCGCCCCGCTATCCACGTCGTAGAGGCGCAGGAGGAGCTTCGCGACGGTGGACTTCCCCGCGCCGGTCGGGCCGACGAAGGCGACGGTCTCGCCCGGTTCGACGACGAAGTTCACGTCCGCGAGGACGGGCCGGCCGGGGACGTAGGCGAAGCTCACGTCGTCGTACTCGACGCGCCCCGTGATTCGCTCCGGGGCGACGGGGTCGGGGCCGTCGCGGACCGTGACGGGGCGTTCGACGAGGTCGACGATGCGCTCGCCGCTCGCGCGGGCGTTCTCGTAGGAGTTGACGATGCGCCCCGCCCCGGAGAGCGGTTCGACGAACCGCTGGGTCATGAACAGGAAGGTGACCAGTTCGCCCGGCGAGAGCGTGCCGGAGAAGCCGGGCGGCGGGCCGACGACGAGCCAGTACCCCCCGAGCGCGAAGGTGACGGCGAAGGTGAGGCCCGCGAGCAGGTCCATCGCGGGCTGGTAGAGGTACTCCAGTTTGGCGACCGCCCACGTCCGGAGGTAGTTCTCCCACGAGGCGTCGCGCACGCGGCCGTTCTCGAAGGCCTCGGCGTTCGAGGTCTTGATGACCTCCATCCCGGCGAGGTTGTTCTCGATGCGGGTGTTGAGGTCGCCGATGCTCGCGCGGAGCGCGCGGTAGCGCGGGCGGATGGTGCGCATGAACCAGACGGTGAACGCCCCGAGCGCGGGCACCCCGACGAGGGTGACGACGGCGAGTTGCGCGTTCAGGTAGAACAGGAGGGCGGCGATGCCGAGGACCGTGGCGAGCAGTTGGAGCGCGCCGCTGACGGTCGTCCCGAGGAACATCCGCAGGTTGCGGACGTCGTCGTTGAGGATAGCCATCACCTGCCCGGTCTGTTTGTCGTCGAAGAACGCCATGTCGAGGTCCTGCATCGCGCGGTAGGCGTCGACGCGGACGGCGTGCTGGATGCGGTTCGAGAACAGCGAGAGGCTCACCCCCTGGACCCAGGTGAGCGCGCCGCCGACCACGAGCGACCCGAGGACGAGCGCGACGGAGAACCAGAGCTGTGCGGGCGCCCCGTTCGGAATCCACGCGCCCGGAACGAGCGGGAGGGTGTAGGGACCCGCGTCGGTGAACAGGGCGTCGATGGCGACGCCGAGCACCAGCGGCGGGACGAGGCTCACGCCGCGTCCGAGGATGCTCGTGACGACGCCGAGGACGAACAGCCCCAGCTCGGGCCGGGCGTAGCGGGCGAAGAGGTCGCGCATCGGCGCGGCCAGCGGCGACGGCGCCGTACTCACGGCGCGCGCTCGCTGACCCGACGCGACCCGGTGGTGACGAACCCCTGCGACATTCACCCCCGGTACGCGACGAACGGGTATGAGGGTCGCGCCGCCCGGGGATGATTCGAGGTAATATTTGCGACCGGATAAATTATCAGATAGTCGAAATGATTTTGTGGTCGCTCGGGGGAAGGAACGTATGGACTCGGACCCGCACATCGAGACGCTCGCGGTGGGCTACGGCGAGGAACCGACGCCGGAGGCCGGGCCGGGCGACGTCGTCTCGCCCATCCACCTCGCCTCCACGTACGCGCTCCAGGGGCTAGACACCGACCTCAGCCTGGAGGACGTGGACCCCGAGCGCGGCGAGTTCCTCTACACCCGGCTGTCGAACCCGACGCGCCACGCCGTCGAGAAGCGCCTCGCCGCCCTCGAAGGGGGGAACCACGGCTTCGCCTTCTCGTCCGGGACGGCGGCCATCGCGACGGCGCTCCTCGCGACGGTCGAACCCGGCGACCACGTCGTGGCGTTCGAGGACCTCTACGCCGGGACCCGCCGGATGCTGGAGGGCTTGTTCGCCGAGCGCCTCGACGTGGACGTGACGTTCGTCGACGCGACCGACTCCGCGAACGTCGAACGTGCGCTCACCGACCGCACGACGCTCGTCTGGATGGAGACGCCGACCAACCCCCTGCTGCGTCTCTGTGACGTCGCCGCTATCGCCGACCTCGCCCACGAACGCGGTGCACGCCTCGGCGTCGACAACACGTTCCTCAGTCCCTACTTCCAGCGCCCGCTCACCCTGGGGGCCGACGTCGTCGTCCACAGCACCACCAAGTACCTCAACGGCCACTCCGACGGCCTCGGGGGGGCGCTCGTCACCGACGACGACGCGCTCGCCGAGGTGGTGGGGTTCCACCAGCAGGTCGCCCTCGGGAACGTCCTCGCCCCCTTCGACAGCTACCTCCTCCTGCGCGGGCTGAAGACCTTCCCGCTCCGGATGCGCGCACACGAGGCGAACGCGCGGGCGGTCGCCGAGTACCTGGTCGACCACGACCGGGTACGACGCGTCCACTACCCGGGACTGGACTCGCACCCCCAGCACGCCCTCGCGCGCGAGCAGACCAGCGGGTTCGGCGGCGTCCTGTCGTTCGAACTCGACGGCGATATGGACGACGTGACGCGCTTCGTCGCCGGCCTGGAGCACTTCCGGCTGGCGGTGAGCCTCGGCGGCGTCGAGAGCCTCGTCGAGTGCCCGGCGGCGATGACCCACGAACCCATCCCGCGCGCCGAGCGCGAGGCGGTCGGCATCACCGACACCCTGCTCCGCGTGTCGGTGGGTATCGAGCACGTCGACGACCTGCTCGCCGACCTCGACGGCGCGTTCGCGCGCCTCGCGAACGCCGACCCCGCGCGCTCGGTCTGAGCGGCGAGCGGGCGTTCCGAAGGCCCTAAGTACGCCATGGCAGTAGTCTGGACAACTCGCTGGCCGAGACGGGCCCCAGCGGGCACCTGCCGGCGCGACCCCGAACGCGGGTCGCGACCACGCAGGCCGGAATGTGGCGCGACCCGCTCGCGCTGAACCACCCAACGCCCGTCGGAACACACCATGGCACGAAGCTTCTACTCGCACATCCGCGAGGCGTGGAAGGACCCGAAGGAAGGCAAGCTCGCCGAACTCCAGTGGCAGCGAAAGCAGGAGTGGCGGAACCAGGGCGCCATCGAGCGCATCGAGCGCCCCACCCGACTCGACAAGGCGCGCTCGCTCGGCTACAAGGCCAAGCAGGGCGTCGTCCTCGCGCGCGTCAGCGTCCGCAAGGGCAGCGCGCGCAAGCAGCGCTTCACCGCCGGGCGGCGCTCGAAGCGCCAGGGCGTCCGGAAGATCACCCGCAAGAAGAACCTCCAGCGCGTCGCCGAGGAGCGCGCGTCGCGGAAGTTCCGCAACCTGCGCGTGCTCAACTCCTACAGCGTCGGACAGGACGGCTCCCAGAAGTGGTTCGAGGCCATCCTCATCGACCCCGAGCACCCCGCCATCCAGAACGACGACGAGCTGAACTGGATCTGCGACGACAGCCAGCGCGGGCGCGCCTTCCGGGGCAAGACCGGCGCCGGCAAGCGCGGACGCGGCCTGCGCAACCGCGGCACCGGCGCCGAGAAGGTCCGTCCGGGCGTCCGGGCGAACAAGGGTCGCGGCAAGTAACGCTCGCGGAACACACACGGAACGGTCACGGAACGCTTCTTTCGGGAGGACTCGGACCGACGCCGAGTCCAGCCGCCGGCAGTACGCTCATGCGCGCGCGGCACGACTCCCCCGTATGGACCTCATCGACGCGCTCGTCCCCGAGAGCGAGGGGACCCCGCTCGTCTGCGTGGTCGGCGCTGGAGGGAAGAAGACGACCCTCTACACGCTCTCGAACGCCCTCGACCGTGCGGTCGTCACCGCCACCGTCCGTATCCCCATCTTCGACGAACACGTCGGGGAGGTGCGCGTCACCGACGACCCGGTGGACGCCGTCGCGGCGCACGACGGGCCGTGGCCCCTCGGCGTCGTCCCCGAGCGCGAGGACGACCGGTACCTCGGCTACGAGACGGCGACGGTCGACGCGCTCACCGAGACGGACGTCGACGCCGTCCTCGTGAAGGCCGACGGCGCCCGGATGCGCGAGTTCAAGGCGCCCGACGCCGATGAACCCCGCCTCCCCGCGGCGAGCACCGCCGTCCTCCCCATCGCCAGCGTGCAGGTCGTCGGCCGCCCCCTGACCGACGACTACGTCCACCGGCCCGAGCGGGTGGCGGCGCTCACCGACCGCGAGGTGGGCGACACCGTCCGCGCGGAGGACGTGGCGACGGTCCTCACCCACCCCGACGGCGGGTGCAAGGGCGTTCCCGGGGACACGACGGTCGTCCCCGTCCTGAACAAGGTCGACGACGCCGACTGGGAGCGCACCGCTCGCACCATCGCTCGCCGGATTCACGAGCGCGCCGACGTCCCCTACGTCGCGCTCACGCACCTCCGCGGCGGCGACCTCGTGGCGGTCGTCTAACCGAGACGCGCCTCGGCCGCCGCCAGTTCCTCGCGGGTGTTGACGTTCTCGAACGTGTCGAGCGACCCGTGCGCCCGGAGGGCGGGTTCGTCGACGACGACGTAGTCCACCTCGAACAGCGCCGCCAGAATCTTGTGGTCGTCGCGGGCGAGCGCCGCGTCGCAGGCGTCGGCCATCGCGTCCGCCCGGTAGACGGCGTGGGTCGTCTGGAACCACTCGTCGTCGAGGCGCGGGACGGCGGCGTCGTGGTCGACGACTCGCTCGAAGAGGAACGCGACGATTCCGGGGTCGACGAACGGCATGTCGCAGGCGACGACGAAGGCGTACTCGCCCTCGACCGCCCGCAGCCCCCGACCGATACCGGCCATCGGCCCCTCGTCGGGGGTCTCGTCGACGGCGAAGCGCACCGGGAGCGGAAAGCCGTCGAGCGCGGCGTCGATGGCGTCGACCTGGTCCTCGCGGCAGTTGACGACGAGCGCGTCGACGACGGACACGAGGCGGTCCGCGACCCGGCGTATCATCGGCGTCCCGGCGAGGTCGGCGACGGCCTTGTCGCGCGGCCCGAAGCGCGTCGAGCGCCCGCCGGCGAGGACGACGGCGGTGTGCATACCCGGGGGTACCGGTCCGAGGGGTAAACGCCCGGCGGTCCGAAAAACGAGACCGTTTCGGGGCTGGAGTGGAAACGAGGGGGTTCGCGCTCAGTCGTCGTCGTCGGCCACGGCGGCGTCCGCCGATGTCTCGGGCGCGACACCCGCGTCGGGGCCGGCGGGTCTCGCCCGGACGCTCGCCACCTTGTACTCGGGGATGCCGCTGACGGCGTCGAACGACTCGCGCGTAAGCGTGTTGACGGCGCCCGCGGCGAAGTGCATCGGGATGAACACGACGCCCACGCCGGGTCGGTCGGTCACGCGCGCGTCGACCGTTATCTCCCCGCGCTTCGACTCGACGAGAACTGGCTCGCCGTCCTCGATGCCGAGTCGCTCGGCCGTCTCGGGGTGAATCTCGACGAAGCTCTCGCCGACGTGGTGCATCAGCCCCTCGACGCGGCGGGTGAGCGTCCCCGTGTGCCAGTGGTAGAGCACGCGCCCGCTGGTGAGCGTGAGGGGGTACTCCTCGCTCGGGAGTTCGCCCGGTTCGCCCATGTCCGCGGGGACGAACCGCGCGAGGCCGTCCTCGAAGTTGAACTCCTCCTCGTAGAGGAAGGGCGTGCCGGGGTCGTCGGCGTCGCGACAGGGCCACTGGAGGCCGTCGCCGACCGCCTCGAGGCGGTCGTGACTGATGCCCCCGTAGATGGGGACGAGGTCGTTTATCTCGTCCATCACGTCGGCGGGCGAGTCGTAGTCCCAGTCGAACCCGAGGCGGTTCGCGAGTTCCTGGACGATGACCCAGTCGGGGAGCGCCTCGCCCGGCGCGTCCATCGCCTTCCCGACGAGCTGGACCCGCCGTTCGGTGTTCGTGAACGTGCCGTTCTTCTCCGCGAAGGTGGCCGCGGGGAGGACGACGTCGGCGTACTCCGCCGTCTCGGTCATGAAGATGTCCTGGACGACGAGGAAGTCGAGGTCCTCCAGCGCCTCGCGGGCGTGCGAGAGGTCCGGTTCCGACAGCGCGGGGTTCTCCCCGACGACGTACATGCCGTGGACGTTGCCCGCGAGCGCCTCGCTGAACGCCTCGGGCACCCGGAGGCCGACCTCGCCGGGCGGGCGTTCGCCCCACACCTCGGCGAACCGGTCGAGCACCTCGGGGTCGGTGACGTCCTGGTAGCCGGGGAGGTTGTTCGGGAGCGTCCCCATGTCGCCGCCGCCGCCCTGGACGTTGTTCTGCCCGCGGAACGGCGAGAAGCCGGCGCCGGGCTTGCCGACGTGGCCGGTGACGAGCGCGAGGTTCGCCAGCGCGAGGACGTTCTGCGTCCCGTGGGAGTGCTGGGTCATCCCCATCGCCCACCCGAAGACGCAGGTGTCGGCGTTCGCGATGGTCTCGGCCGCCCGGGTGAGTTCCTCGGGCGGGACGTCCGTCAGGCGCTCGACCTCCTCGGGCGTGAACGGTTCGACCTTCTCGCGGAGGTCCTCGAAGTTCTTCGTGCGCTCCTCGACGAAGGCCTCGTCGTGGAGGCCCTCGTCGATGATGTGACGAATCATCCCGTTTATCCACGCCACGTCGTAGCCCGGGCGCGTCCGGGAGTACTGGGTGGCGTGTTCGGCGATTTCGACCTTCCGGGGGTCGAAGACGAAGAGGTCCGCGCCGTCGCGGACGTTCTGCTTGATGCGCGTGGCGAGGACGGGGTGGCTCTCGGTGGTGTTCGACCCCGTGATGAGGTAACAGTCGGTCTCGCCGATGTCCTCGTTGATGCGGTTGGACATCGCGCCGAAGCCGACGGTCTGTTTCAGCGCCGCCACGGTCGAGGAGTGACAGAGGCGCGCGCAGTTGTCGATGTTCTTCGAGCCGAGCACCTGCCGGGCGAACTTCTGGACGAGGTAGGCCTCCTCGTTGGTCCCCTTCGAGGAGGCGAAGGTGGCCAGCGCGTCGGGGCCGTGGTCGTCGCGGATGCCGGCGAACTCGCTCGCGACGCGCGAGAGCGCCTCCTCCCACGTCGCCTCGCGGAACTCGCCGTCCTCCTTGACGAGCGGGGTCTGCAGACGCGTCTCCTGGTCGACGAACTCGTAGCCGAACTTCCCCTTCACGCACGTCGAGAAGTCGTTGACGGGCGCGTGGTCGGGGTCGGTCGGCTGGACGGCGAGGAAGTCGTCGTCCTTCGCGTGGACCTCGAAGCGACAGCCGACCGCGCAGTACCCGCAGGTGGTCTCGGTCTTCTCGACGCCCGAGCGGCGGACGTCGCTCACCGCGTCCGCGATGTCGAAGAGGACGCCCTCGGGCATCGTCGACGCCGCGACGTCCTCGGCGGTGTGTTCGACTTTCTGCCACGCCTTCTCGCCCACGTCGCGGGCGGCGTCGGTGGCGTCGGCGCGGGCCTTCGCCATGAACCGGGCGACGCCCTGCTTCTCCTCGATGTCGACCTCCTCCTCGCGCTCGGAACGGCGCTCGTCGTCGGCCGTCCGCGCGGGTTCGTGTTCGATGACCTTCCCGACGGAGTTGCGCTGGTTGAACCCCGGGATGGGGAGGGTGGCGACGCCGTCGTAGCCCTTCTCCGTGAGCGACCCGGTCGGACAGACCGTCGCGCAGTGGCCACAGGAGACGCACGTGGAGTCCGCCATCGTGGCGGCGTCGGTCTGGAAGTCGACGTGAGTGTCGCCGCCGGAGCCGTCGATGCGGAGGACGCCCTCGACCTGCACGTCGTTACACGCCTCGACGCACCGGTTACAGAGGATGCACTTGTTGCGGTCTATCTGGATGAACGAGGAGGTGTCGTCGAGGGGTTCGTACTCGTCGCGGTCGTCGAGGACGCCGTAGCGCGGGTGCGAGACGTCGTTCTCGATGGAGACGTCCTGCAGTTCGCAGTCGCCGTTCGCGTTGCAGGTCGTACAGCGCAGGTTGTGGTTCGACAGCAGGAGGTCGAGGTTCACGTCGCGGGCCTCCTCGGCGTCGGTGGCGTCTGTCGAGACGGAGAGGCCGTCCTCGGCGGGGAAGCTACACGAGGGGACGAGGCCGTGGTCGTCCGTCTCGACCATGCAGGTGCGACACTCCGAGCGCGGGCCGATGTTGTCGCCCTGCTCGGTGTCGCGGTCGTACGAACAGAGCGCCGGGACGTACGCCTCGGTGTCGACGGCCTCGACGGCGTCGAGCAGCGTCGACCCCGCCGGGAGCGCGACGGGTGCGCCGTCGACCTCGACGGTGACCATCTCGTCGCCTGCCGTCGGCGTCCGGAGGTCGGGGTCGTTCGCCGTCCCCGTGACGAAGTCCTCGGTCAGGGGGGTCTCTGGTTGCGGGTCGTCGACGGTCGGGACGCGGGGGAGTGGTGGTTGCGTGCTCATGATTCGTTGCAGGCGCCGCTCGGACAGCGCCCGTCTGCGTGGGCGCGGAACTCGGTCTCGAACTGTTCCATGGCGGTGGTGACGGGACGGGCGGCGGTCTGCCCGAACGCGCAGGTGCTCGTCGCCCGCATCACGCGCGCCAGTTCGCGTAGCATGTCGTCCTGGTAGTCGCCGCCGTAGACGTCACGCAGGAGGTTCGTCAGCTGTTTCGACCCCTCGCGACAGGGCACACAGCGCCCGCAGTTCTCCTCCTCGGCGAACCGGGCGCGGGTACCGACGGTGGCGACCGCACAGGTGGTGTCGTCGAGCAGTTCGACGACCCCCTCGGTACCGAGGTCGGCGGCGGCGAGCGCGGGGGCGCTCGGGGGGCAGTCGAGCGACCGGGTGAGGCCACCGAACTGCCCGCCGACGCAGGCCATCTTGTAGCGTCCGGTCATCGAGACGGCGTCGCGGGCGGCCGCGAGCGAACTCCCGGTGGGGAGTTCGACCGTCGCTGGCGCCTCGACGTCGCCGGCGACGGTGAACAGGCGCGTGCCGGGGTCGGCGTCGTCGGCGTCGTACGCCTCGTCCGCGAGGAGTGCCCGGCGGACGTGCGCGAACGTTCGGGGGGTGTGGATGACCGTCGGCCGGCCGTAGAGGCCGTGGGTCTCCGGGCCGGGCGGGCGGACGCGCGCCTCGATGCGGTCCGCGCCCTCCATCGCCTCCAGCGCCATCGTCATCTCGCCGGCGATGAAGCGGTCGGGGCCGACGACGACCTCGACGGTGACGCCCTTCTCGGCGGCGAGCGCGCTCGCGGCCGCCTCGACGCGCTCGTGGACGAGCGCGTCCTCCTCGTTGCAGTAGACGACGACGTCGCCCGCGCCGACGGCGCGGGCGGTCGCGAGCGCTCCGTCGAGGACGGCGAGGGGTGTGGATTCGAGCAGGAGACGGTCGGTCCCGTTGCGCCGGTCGGCCTCGTTGGCGTTGACGACGACGACGGGGTCGCCGTCGGCCTCGCTCGCGGTGCGCCACGCCGGCGCGACCGGTTCGTCGGCCCGGCCGTCGCCGCGGCCGCGGCCCAGCAGACCGACCGCGGAGACGCGGTCGAGCGCCCGCTCGGGGGCGCCCTCGTCGAACGTGGGGGGGAGGTCGTCGAGGCTCGCCGGCGCGACCCACCCGCAGGGGCCGAGCAGGTGCCGTCGGCCGACCGCGAGCGGTCCCGTCTCGGGGGCCGGGAGCGTCTCCGTGTCGGCGTCGTGCTCGACGACGGCCAGCGCCCCCTCAGTCGGGAGGTCGCCGTCGACGACCGTCGTGGCGAGGTCGCGCGCGCGCTCCAGCGTGCAGTTCTGGTGGTACGCAGTCCGGCCGTCGACGGTCGCCGATACCAGCGGGTCGACCCCCCGGATACCGGTCGAACCGACCGTGACGACGGACTCCGCTGCGACCGCCCGCGCGGCGGCGGCAACCGCGCCCTCCGCGTCCGAGACGCGAAGGAGGGGGGACCGACCGACGGTCGCTGGGGTCTCGTCCATACGCCGCCTGCGAGCGGGGACCGTAAAAAACGATTGTCCGCGGAATCGTACCAATCGAGAGACAGTGTCGTGTGTGGTGGTGAGTGTCGGCCCGGGTCAGAAGGGCGGCGTCAGGCGCGGACGACGGCGTCGCCTGCGCACGACCGTGAGCGCGGCGACGAGTGCGAGAACGAGTGCGAGGACGACCGGCCCGGCGAGCGTTCGAGTGTTCGGCATGGCGCTCGCTTCGCCCGCGGCTCACTTGACCGTGGGGGTGCCGGCCGCGACCGTCGAGGAGGGGGAAGCGAAGGGAGTGCGAGGACGGACGTTCAGTCGCCCGGCTGGGCCGCCGGTTCGACGTCCACCTCCACGCGCGCGGCCGACGCCTTGTACTCCGGAATCTTCGCGACCGGGTCGAGCGCGTCGTTCGTCAGCCGGTTGATGGGCGACTCCGAGAAGTGCGGCGTCGACCACAGCACGCCCGGCTTCACGTTCTCGTTGACGCTCGCCTTGACGACGACGTCACCGCGGCGGGAGACGAGTTTGACGTACGCCTCGTCCTCGACGCCGAGCCGGTCGGCGTCGACGGGGTTGATGTCGACGAAGTTCTCCGGCGTCCGGCGGATGAGCGTCGGCGAACGGGTGCTCATCGTCCCCGTGTTGTAGTGCTCCTCGAGGCGGGCGGTCGTCAGGACGAACGGGTACGTCTCGTCCTCGACCTCCCGTGGCGGCTGGTGGGTGACGCCCCGAATCCCCCCGAGGCCGCTCGGCGTGTCGAACGACTCCTCGTAGAGGAACGGGTCGCCCTCGTCCTCCTCGTCGTAGCACGGCCAGTGGACGCCCTCTAGCCCGAGACGGTCGTAGGTGATGCCCCGGTAGATGGGCGTCACCTGCCGGAGTTCCTCGAACACCTCCTCGGGGTCGCCGGCGTCGAAGTCGAAGCCCTCGCCGAAGAGGCGCGTGCCGACGTCCGAGAGGATGTCGAGGTCGTGGCGCGCGTTGCCGGGGACGCGCGTCGCCGCGCGCATGCGCTGGACGCGCCGGTCGGTGTTGGTGACGGTGCCGCCGCGCTCGGCCCACGAGGTGGCGGGGAGGACGACGTCGGCCAGTTCGGCGGTGTCGGACATGAAGATGTCCTGGACGACGATGAACTCCATCTCGTCGAGCAGTTCGAGCACCTCGTTGCCGTTCGGTTCGCTGATGACCGGGTTCTCGCCCATCACGTAGAGGCCGTGGACCTGCTCGCCCGCCGCCTGGGTTATCTCGACGTTCGAGAGGCCCGGGACGGTCGGGACCTCGAAGCCCCACACCTCCTCGACGGCGGCGCGGCCCTCGTCGTCGTCGACGGGGACGTAGCCGGGGAGGGTGTTGTACATCGCCCCGACGTCGCAGGTCCCCTGGACGTTGTTCTGCCCGCGGAGCGGGTTGACGCCGGTGCCGGGGCGGCCGAGGTTGCCCGTCACCAGCGCGAGGTTGATCTCGTTCTGGACGTTGTCGGTCCCGCAGGCGTGCTGGCTCATCCCCATGCCGGTGAAGATGGCGGCGTTCTCCGCCGTGGCGTAGACCTCGGCGGCGCGCTCGATGTCCTCCAGCGGGACGCCACAGATGTCCGCGGCCTCCTCGACGTCGAAGTCCTCCAGGGTCTCGACGAGGTGCTCGAAGCCCTCGGTGCGCTCCTCGACGAAGTCCTCGTCGACCCAGCCGTTGTCGAGAATCGTCTTGAGGACGATGTTGAGGAGCGGGATGTCGGTTCCCGGTTTCACCTGCAGGTGGAGGTCCGCGTCGCGGCTGGTCTTGTTCACGTGCGGGTCGACCTGGACGACGAAGGTGTCCTCGAGCGCCGCCTGCCGGAAGTACTTGCTGTGGGCGATGGGGTGCTGTTCGGCCGGGTTGGCGCCGTGTATCCAGTAGACGTCGGCCTCCTCCATCAGGTCCTGCATGCTGTTGGTCATCGCGCCGGCGCCGAGGCTCTCGCGCAGGGCGGCCACCGTCGAGGCGTGACACATCCGCGTGCAGTTGTCGACGTTGTTGGTGCCGTAGCGACGGGCGAGTTTCTGCAGGACGTAGTTCTCCTCGTTCGTGCACTTCGAGGAACCGAAGAAGCCCATCGAGTTGCCGCCGTACTCCTCGCGGATGCGGCTCATCTCGCTCGTGACGCGCTCGAGCGCCTCCTCCCACGTCGCCTCGCGGAACTCGCCGTCCTCTCTGACGAGCGGTTCCATGAGGCGCTCCTCGTGGTTCACCACCTCGGTCGACGCGCCGCCCTTGATGCAGAGCGCGCCCTCGTTCACCGGTGCGTCGAACCACGGTTGCAGTCGTACCTCGCCCTGTTCCTCGCCCTCCTTGAGTTTGAGTCCGCACCCGACCCCGCAGTACGGGCAGATGGTACAGACCCCCTCGTCGGCCTCCTTGCTCATAGTTGTCGTGTTGTGTCGGTCGCTGGTCGTCGCGCTGGTCCCCTTCCGCGTCGTTCGCTACCGAATACCACATCGTGGTCGGGATTGAACGTTACGTTGTTCTCCTCAACCGTATGTACTGAAATCTAGAGGGTCATTCCAACACATTAGTCTTTCTCCGTGAATGAACGGAGGGGGAGAACAGTTCGAGCGGCGACCGGGCGTGGCGTTATGCCGTCGGGAGACCAATGGACCTGGACCGGGGCGACACAGCCACGGGGTGAGTGAGAGAATGGAACTCGACTGTTCGGTCGTCGACAGGGAAGCCCGCGCGTACGAGCGTCGCGAACCGTTCCACGAGGTCGAGCGCGACCAGTTGGAGACGCTCCCGGACGCCGTCGCCGCGGGGGACGTCACGTGGAAGGACGTGGAGTGGGTCGTCTGGTGGTACTTCAGACGTCACCTCGGAGCGTACCCCCACAGGCGGCGACTCGACGTCGAGGAGCGCTTCCGGTCGAACGACTGGGAGGACGTCCGCGAGATGGTCGAGGCGGTCGGCAAGGTCGACACGGACGAGGAGCGCCTCGCGTGCCTCGAGACGCTCGACGGCGTCGACACCGGCGTCGCGAGCGCCCTCCTGCAGTACCTCCGTCCCGACGCCTACCTCGCCGTCGACGAGCGGACGTGGGACGCACTCCGCGCCGCCGGCGTTCTCTCGACGCCCTATCCCGACCCGCCGTCGACGACGGCCTACCAGCGCTACCTGGAGCGGTGTCGGACGCTGGCCGAACGCTGCGACGTCGACCTCCAGACGGTGTACCGCGCGCTCTGGCGACTGGGCGGCGACGAGTCATAACCGAACGGGACTGTCCGTCGATGTGACCGACGGCGGATACTTGCCCCCGGGGGGCGACTCACCGTCGATGAGCGACGAACGGGTCCCCGTGACGGTGATCGCCGGCGCGCTCGGGGCAGGGAAGACGACGCTCGTGAACCGCCTGCTGACCGCGCCCGGCGACCGGCGTATCGCGGTCATCGTCAACGACATGGGGGAGGTGAACGTCGACGCGGAACTCGTCGAGCGCGAGGAGGAGGGCGTCGTCGACCTCTCGAACGGCTGTATCTGCTGTCGCCTGCAGGACGACCTCCGGACGGAGGCGGCGCGACTGGCCCGCGAGCGCGAGTTCGACTACCTCGTCGTCGAGGCCTCCGGCATCAGCGAACCCGTCCCCATCGCGCGGACGCTCGCCGGCGACGCCGGGGAGGGACCGGACCCCACCGACGACTACGCCCTCGACACGATGGTGACCGTCGTCGACGCCTACGGGTTCTGGAAAGAGTTCGACGCGGGCGCGGACCTCCCGCCGGGCCACGACCCCGAGCGGCCGCTGGCGGACGTGCTCGTCGACGGCATCGAGTTCTGCGACGTACTCCTGCTCAACAAGTGCGACATGGTGCCCGACGGGGTCCTCGACGACATGGAGGCCGTGATTCGACGACTCCAGCCCCGCGCGGCGATACGCCGGACGACCCACTCGGACGTCCCGCCCGAGACAGTACTCGGGACCGGCCGCTTCGACTTCGAGGCGGCGAGCCGCGAGCAGGGCTGGAAGCGCGAACTCGCCGGCGGCGGACACGGGGGGAGGGACGACCACGGGGGCGAGGAGGGTCACGACCACTCGCACGACCGCTCCGCCGCCGAGACCCACGGCGTCGAGTCGGTCGTCTACGAGGAAGGCGACCGGCCGCTCCACTCCGGGCGGTTCTCCGACTGGCTCGACGACTGGGACGGGTCGGTCGTCCGCGCGAAGGGCTTCTGCTGGCTGGCGAGTCGGCCGGAGGAGGTACTCGGGTTGAACCAGGCCGGACCCTCGCTGCGCGCCGGTCCCATCGGCGAGTGGGGCGAGGACGACCCGGCCACGCGGCTGGTGTTCATCGGGACCGACCTCGACGACGGACTGCTCGACGGCCTCGACGCGTGTCTGCTCGACGACGGCGAGTCGGACGTCACCCGGGCGGACGACCCGTTCCCGCGCGAGACGCTGCTCAAGTAATCAGACCTGCTCGCGCAGTTCCTCGTAGGACTCGTGGAACCCGTAGGTCGACTCGCCCGTCCCACCGACGGCGTTCTGGTAGACGTCGTCGTACTGGAGGAGGGCGGACCACCCCGCGCCGATGTTACAGTAGAGACACACGAGTGGAGCTACCGCCAGCGGGAGGATAACGGTTGCGGGGGGTCGTCCGACGCGCGGTGGGCGGTCCGTCGACTCTCACGGGTCGTCGTGTGCTGGGTCCGGGGGGCGCAAAAGAAGCGTGCGTGCTGTGGCGAGACGGTCCGACTACGGTTCGAGGAGGACCTTCGTGACGCCCTCCTCGCGCTTGTCGAACGCCTCGTACATCTCGGGAGCCTCCTCCAGGCCGACGCGGTGGGAGACGACGAAACTCGGGTCGGCGCGCCCCTCGATGATGAGGTCGCGCAGCTGGCGGTTGTACTGCTTGACGTTACACTGGCCCGTCCCGAGGCGCAGGCCCTTCTCGAAGAGCTTGCCGAAGTCGATGCCGAGTCGGCCCTGCGCGGCCATGTCGTCGGGCGCGCCGGGGTCGCTCGGGACGTAGAGGCCGGGGATGCCCAGTTGGCCCGTCGGGCGGACGGTCTGGATGAGCTGGTTGAGGACGACCGCCGGGTTCTCACGGGCGGGGTCGT